>NZ_JBSFUO010000006.1:0-345793 GCF_053591835.1 Streptomyces sp. NPDC002911
GTTGATAGGCCAGATGTGGAAGCCCGGTAACGGGTGGAGCTGACTGGTACTAATAGGCCGAGGGCTTGTCCTCAGTTGCTCGCGTCCACTGTGTTAGTTCTGAAATAACGAACGGCCGTGTTTATTTCCGGTGTTGGTTAATTTCATAGTGTTTCGGTGGTCATTGCGTTAGGGAAACGCCCGGTTACATTCCGAACCCGGAAGCTAAGCCTTTCAGCGCCGATGGTACTGCAGGGGGGACCCTGTGGGAGAGTAGGACGCCGCCGAACAATTATTCCGGGAAAGCCCCGTGCCCTTGTGGCACGGGGCTTTTCTGCGTTCTGAGCGTCTAGGGTCGAACCATGCGCTACGAACTGGTCATCTTCGACAACGACGGCGTGCTCGTCGACAGTGAGCCGATCTCCAACACGGTCCTGGCCGGCTACCTCACGGAGCTCGGTCACCCCACCTCGTACGAGGAGTCCCTCCGTGACTACATGGGGGCCGCCATCCACCGGGTGCACGACCTGGTGGACGAGAGGACAAGCCAGAAGCTCCCCGCGGAGTTCGACGAGGAGCTGCACCGCCGCACTCTCGCCGCGTTCGAGGCGGAGCAGCTCGCCGCCGTGGACGGCGTCCAGGAGCTGCTGGGCGAGCTCGTCGCCGAGGGGGTGGCTTACTGCGTCGCCTCGTCCGGGAGCCACCAGAAGATCGCGGCCGGGCACCGGAAGGCCGGGCTCGACCAGTGGTTCGAGGAGGAGTGGATCTTCAGCTCGGAGGACGTGGGGCGTGGGAAGCCGGCCCCGGACCTGTTCCTCCACGCCGCCGAGCGGATGGGTGTCGCCCCCGACCGGTGTGTAGTGATCGAGGACAGCCCGCTCGGGGTCGAGGCGGCCAGGGCGGCCGGGATGGAGGTGTACGGATTCACCTCGATGATGCCGGCGGACCGGCTCGTCGGCGTCACCGGGCACTTCTCCGACATGTCGCAACTTCCGAAACTGCTCGCCTGACCGATCTACCCAGCGGTAGTCCGCCGCTCTACGCTCGCGGCCATGACGGATGCGCGGTTGCGGCACGGCAGAGTCTCCCTGGCGCTCAGCTTCCTGGTGCAAGGGGTGACCTTCGCTCTGCTGGTGACGCGCATCCCCGCCGTTCAGGACCGGTACGGGATCTCCGACGGGCTGCTGCCCGTCTTCCTGGCAGCGGTGCCTGTTCTGGCGGGGGTCGCCAGTGTGGCCACCGAGAAGGTGGTCGCGCGGGTGCGGCCGGGGGTCGTGCTCAGGTGGGCGCAGCCCGTCGTGCTGCTGGCCCTGCTCGGTGTGGGTGCCGGCAGTCAGGTCTGGCAGGTGGCCCTCGCGCTGGGCCTCTTCGGGCTGGCAGTCGGGGCTCTGGACGCCTCGATGAACATGATGGGTGTCAGCCTTCAGCGGGCTTACGGGCGCAGCATCATGCTCGGCTTCCACGCCGCCTACAGCCTGGGCGGCATCGCCGGGGCGTCGATGGCCTGGGCGGGGGCGCACGGGGATCTGTCGCTGCTGGTGTCCTATCTGCCGGCGGTGGTCGTCCTGCTGCCCGCGGCTCTGATCGGGAGCCGGTGGTACGCGGAGGGGAGGGCCGGCGGGGAGCAGGCAGCGGTGGAGCCCGGCCAGGGTGCGTCCGTGCCGTTCAGGCTGCTGTTGCCGCTCTGCCTGGTGATGGCGTTCGCGTACATCGGGGACTCGACGGTCTCCAATTGGAGCGCGAAGTATCTGCAGGACGTGCTGGGCGGCTCGGAGCAGTTGGCGACGGTTCCGTACAACGTCTACATGGTGACGACGCTGCTGGGGCGGGCCGTGGGTGACCTCGGGGTGCGCCGGTTCGGGGCGGTGGCCGTGGTGCGGGGTGGCAGCGTGCTGGCCGCCGTCGGGTTCGCGGTGGTGGCGGTTGCGCCCGGCGCCTGGTGGGGGATGCTGGGCTTCACGCTGCTGGGGCTGGGGCTCTGTGTGATCGTGCCGCAGACCTTCGCCGCTGCGGGCAGGATGTTCCCCGGGGCGAGTGATGTGGCGGTTGCCCGGCTGAACGTCTTCAACTACGTCGGTTTTCTCGTCGGGTCGCCGCTGGTGGGGGCGCTCGGCGACGCCTGGAGCTACCGCGGTGCGATGCTCGTGCCCATGGTGCTGGTCCTCGCGACGCTCGTGTACGCCAGGTCGTTCGGCACGGAACCCGCCCGATACGGTGGCGGGCATGACCGGGCGCGCGCAGCTGATGTGGGATGAGGCAGTAACGGGATACGACTTCGGGTCCAGTCACCCCATGGATCCGGTCAGACTCGCCCTGACGATGGGGCTGGTGCGGGCGTTCGGGCTGGACCAGTCGGTGGAGGTCCGCTCGGCCAGGTCCGCCGGGGACTCCACGCTGCGGCTCGTGCACCGTGAGGACTACGTGGCGGCCGTACGTGCCGCGTCCGCGGATCCCGGGAGCGCCGATCAGGCGTACGGGCTCGGGACCGTCGACGATCCCGCCTTCGCGGGGATGCACGAGGCGTCCGCGCTCATCGCCGGGCTCTCGGTGGGGGCCGCGGAGGCGGTATGGCGTGGAGAGGCCTCGCACGCCGTGAACTTCACCGGCGGGCTGCACCACGCGATGCCCGGGGCGGCCTCGGGCTTCTGTGTGTACAACGATCCGGCGCTCGCCATCGCACGGCTGCTGGAGCTGGGTGCGGAGCGGGTGGCGTACGTCGATGTGGACGTCCACCACGGGGACGGGGTGCAGACGGCGTTCTGGGAGGACCCCCGGGTGCTGACGGTGTCGATGCACGAGCATCCGCGCACGCTGTTCCCGCAGACAGGGTGGCCGGAGGAGACCGGCGCCGGGGCGGCTGAGGGCGGTGCGGTGAATGTGGCGCTGCCGGCGGGTACGGGCGACGCCGGGTGGCTGCGGGCCTTCCACGCGGTGGTGCCCGAGCTGCTGGAGGAGTTCCGGCCGCAGGTGCTGGTGACCCAGCACGGTGCCGATACGCATTTCGAGGACCCGCTGGCCCATCTCGCGGTGTCGCTGGACGCCCAGCGGGCCGTCATGACGGCCTGTCATGATCTCGCCCACACCTACGCGGAGGACGGACGTTGGGTGGCGCTGGGCGGGGGTGGTTACGCGGTGGTGGATGTGGTGCCACGGTCCTGGACCCATCTCGTGGGGATCGCCGCACATGCACCGGTGGATCCGGAGTCGGTCATTCCGGCCTCGTGGCGGGACGAGGTCTACGCCCGTACGCGGCAGTTGGGTCCGGCGCGGATGACGGACGGTCGCACGCCCTCGTGGAAGTCCTGGGAGGACGGGTACGACCCGGCGGACCGGCTGGACCAGGCGGTGCTGGCGACCCGGCGGTCGGCGTTCCCGCTGCGCGGGCTGCTGGCCTGAGGAAGGGACACGACCTGACCCGCGGCCGCGGCCGAGGTCGTTACGCCAACGGTGGGGCCGTACCCGGGTTCCGGCCCGTGGGTGCTTCCGGTGCGGGAGCATCGGGAGGGTGTTGAGCACCGGAGCGCTGCGCGCTCACCTGCTGGCGGCCCGGCTGGCCGGGCCCGTGGCCACGCCGCGGGAGACCAGTCTGCGGAGTTATCGGCTTTTCTCGGCGAGAGACCCTCGTGTGCTGCTCGGGCTCGATCCGGTCCGTGCCTGGGGAGAGGGTGATCTGCTGCGGCTGATGGCCGACAAGTGCGGGGTCTCGGACGATCCCGGTCATGTGTCAGGTCTGGATGTGATCGATCCGGAGCGGACCCTGGCAGCCCTGGACGCGTTCGCGGATCGGCTCGCCGGGGCTGTGGAAAGACGGGCGCCGGTGCTGTTCGGCACGGGGCATCCGCATCGGCTGCTCGGGTTCTACGCCGGTCTGGCAGACGCTTTGTCGGCGGCGGGGTGTGCGGTGCTCACCCCCGCGCAGGGCCGATGTGTCGACATAACGACCCGGTTCGGCGTACGCACGTGCACCCTTGATTACGTACAAGGTGTCGCCCTGGTGCGCGAACCGGGTGTGCGGACCCCCGGGAGTGCCACCGGCGCACATACCCACTCTCCGCTGCCGGTTAGGGCCGTGCTGGAGGAGATCGTGAAGGCCCGAGGAGTGCTGCCCGAGCTGGTGGTCGGGGACCACGGATGGGTCTGCGGGGCAGGTCAGCTGGGCATCGAGGCCATCGGGCTGGCGGATACGGATGACCCCGCGCTGTTCGTGGGTGAGGCCGAGGGGCGAGTGTCCGTCGCCGTTCCGCTTGATGACGGCGTGGAGTCGGACTACTACCGGCCCCTTACTCGGTATGTACTCAATCAGGCGTGTCTGTCACGGTAGGCGGCCGATCGTCTCACCTCTTCCCCACTCGCATCACCCGCCCCTAATCTGGGGAGTGAGCGCACAACGACGAAGAGTCACCGGAGGGGAAGCCGGTGCGCGTCTCGTGCGGAAGGTACAGGTGGGTCATGGCTGCTGACAGTGAGAGGCCTCTCAACGAGGTCAAATTTCTGACCGTGGCGGAAGTCGCCTCGGTCATGAGGGTGTCGAAGATGACCGTGTACCGCTTGGTGCACAGCGGTCATCTGCCGGCGATCAGGGTGGGAAGGTCCTTCCGGGTGCCGGAGCAAGCGGTTCACGAGTATCTTCGCGAGTCCTTCGTGGGGGTGGAGTCAGCCTGACGTTGCCCTCGGATTACGTCCCTCACCCGGTGGCGGGTAGGCTAGGCCGACGTAGGTCGTGTGGGCCCAGACGCCCCGCACCAGTGAAGAAGAAGTGAGCGAGGGTAGTCGTGGGCTCTGTTATCAAGAAGCGGCGTAAGCGGATGGCCAAGAAGAAGCACCGCAAGCTGCTCAAGCGCACGCGCGTTCAGCGTCGCAACAAGAAGTAAGCGCACGCAGTTCGTGAGTCCGAGGCCCTTCCGCCGTTCTGGCGGGAGGGCCTCGGTGCGTTGCGGGGCCGCTGTTCGGGGTGCACGCCGTGCGGCGGATCCGGTGGTATTCCCGCCATCGGTTCGCTAAAGCTGGCCTGGGGTCATCACAGGGCAACATCCACCGACTACGGTGACGGCCAGGGGAAGACCCCGCTCGGTGAAAGTGAACGATCGACGGAAGGCGCTGATCTTGGGGAAGATCGTGCTCGTCACAGGCGCGGCCCGGCAGCTGGGCGGCCGTTTCGTACGGCGCATCCAGCGCGACCCCGGCGTGGACCGGGTGATCGCCGTGGACGCGGTCACGCCCGGACATCAGCTCGGCGACGCCGAATTCGTCCTGGCGGACATCCGGCAGTCGGCGATCGCCAGGGTCCTCGCCGAGCATTCCGTCGACACGGTCGTCCATCTGGACGTGTCCGCGAAGGCGCTCGGTACGGGCGGCCGGACGACGGTCAAGGAGACCAACGTCATCGGCACCATGCAGCTGCTCGGCGCCTGCCAGAAATCCCCGTCGGTGCAGCGGCTCGTGGTCAAGTCGAGCACCAACGTGTACGGCTCCGCCCCCCGCGACCCCGCGGTCTTCACGGAGACGACGCCGCCCAAGTCCCTGCCCAGCGGGGGCTTCGCCAAGGACGCGGTGGAGGTCGAGGGGTACGTTCGGGGGTTCGCGCGCCGAAGGCCGGACGTCGCTGTCTGCGTGCTGAGGTTTGCGAACATCCTGGGCCCGGAGCCGGACTCGCCGCTCGCCGATTATCTGACGCTGCCGGTGTTGCCGACGGTCTTCGGGTACGACCCCCGGCTGCAGTTCGTCCATGAGGACGACGTCGTCGACGTACTGGAGATCGCCGCCCGCGAGCCCCGGCGCGGCACGCTGAACAGCGGCACGTTCAACATCGCGGGCGACGGTGTGCTGCTGCTCTCGCAGTGCTCGCGGAGGCTGGGGCGGCCGACCGTGCCGGTGCTGCTGCCGGCCGTCACCTGGGTGGGAACGGCGCTCCGTACGATCGGTATGACGGACTTCTCGCCGGAGCAGATCCGGCTGCTCACCCACGGCAGGGTGGTCTCGACCGTGCAGATGCGCGAGACGCTGGGTTTCCGGCCGAAGTTCACCACGGCCGGGACGTTCGCGGAGTTCGCGCGGAGCCGGGGGCCGGGGCTGCTGCCTCCTGAGCGGGTGGGCAGGGCGGTCGGCCGGCTGGCCGAGCTGCCGCTCGGCGGGGGAGCGGCCGGCAGGACACATTCGACGCATGGCGCCAGGTAGAGGAGCGCGACCGACGATGGCGGACGCCAAGGTCATTCCCTTCGATGACGACCGTTCGCGCTCAGGCGCGGGGCGGCGCAGAGGAGCGTTGCCGGGCGGCAGCCGGGGCCAGGGGCCCGTGGCGGCCGGTCCTGCGCCGGTGAGCGCCCTGCCGGGGGGTCAGGTGCCCGAAGGGGCGTCCGAGGCCGCCGGTGCCGTCTCCGAGGGCGGAGGGGAGGGTTCCGGAAGTGGCTGGGACCGGCGGATCGCCGGCGGGCTCGCGTTTCTGCGGCGCCGGCTCACGGGTGATTACGACGTCGACGAGTTCGGCTATGACGAGGAACTGACCGACCAGGTCCTCATGTCGGTGCTGAGGCCGCTCGCCGACACGTACTTCCGGGTCGAGGTGAAGGGCATCGAGAACATCCCGTCCGACGGCGGGGCGCTCATCGTGGCCAACCACTCCGGGACGTTGCCGCTGGACGGGCTGATGCTCCAGGTCGCAGTGCACGACAACCACCCGGCCGAGCGGCATCTGCGGCTGCTCGCGGCCGATCTCGTCTTCATGCTCCCGGTGGTCAACGAGCTGGCGAGGAAGGCCGGGCACACCCTCGCGTGCGCGGAGGACGCGGAGCGGCTGCTGCAGCGCGGTGAGGTCGTCGGCGTGATGCCGGAGGGCTTCAAGGGCATCGGGAAGCCGTTCGGTGAGCGGTACAAGCTGCAGCGCTTCGGGCGGGGCGGATTCGTGTCGACGGCGCTGCGGGCCGGGGTGCCGATCGTGCCGTGCTCGATCGTGGGCGCGGAGGAGATTTACCCGATGATCGGCAACTCGAAGACGCTGGCCCGAGTCCTGGGGGTCCCGTACTTCCCGATCACGCCGACTTTTCCATGGCTGGGACCGCTCGGTGCGCTGCCGTTGCCGACGAAGTGGACGATCCAGTTCGGGGAGCCGATTCCGACGGACGGGTACCCCCCGGAGGCGGCGGATGACCCGATGCTGATGTTCAACCTCACGGACCAGGTACGGGAGCAGATCCAGCACACGCTGTACAAGCTGCTGGTGCAGCGCCGGTCGGTCTTCTTCTGACCGTGGGAGTACGTGCGGGTGACGAGTACGTACGAACGAGGGGGCCGTCCTGTCGGGACAGCCCCCTCACGACGTGCGGTTGCTCCTAGCGCTCGACATCCTCGTTGTCGAGGCCCAGGCCGGGCAGCAGGCCCGGGAGGAGCGGCGGCAGGGTGACGTCCGGTGCGGGGGACGCGCCGGATGTGCCGCGCGGGGACGACGGGGTGGTGCCGTCCGTCGGGAGGTCGCCCAGCAGGCCGTCCGTGCCGCCGCCGAGCAGCCCGTCGGCCGGGCTGTCGGAGCCGGAGGGCTTCGGCGTGGTGCTGAGGGTGGACACGCTCTCCTCCGGGGCCGCGGAGGAGGAGGGAGCCGTGCGGTCCGGGGCCGCGGAGCCCCGGTCCTCCTGCGGGGAACTGGTGGGCAGTGCTTCCCTTTCGGTGCCCGGGGTGCGGGGCAGCAAGGACTTCAGCGGTGCGAGGTCCTGGTCCATGGCCTCGAAGACGGAAGTGACCTTGTTGCCGGTGTCGGTCAGCTGCACGGGCAGCCGGTCACGGAGGCCGCTCCAGCTCGCGCGGTGCGAGCGGGAGAAGGAGTCCAGTGTCTGGATGGGGCCGAGGGAACCGTCGCGCTCATAGGCGGTGTGGAGCAGTCGGTGCCCCTTGGTGGCGTCGTGCGTCACGCTGTCGAGTGCGCGTCTGACCTCACCGATCGATTCATGGTCCATATCGCCCGCGCGGCCTCGCTCCATCAGCCTGCGGGCCTCGCTGAGGCGCGTCGAGGCTTGGTCGAGGTAGGCCTCGCCCCGGTCGGCGTCGCCGTCGGCCAGGCCGAGGCTGATGTCCTCCATGCCGCGCTTGAGCGGGTAGAGGGAATCACCCGGCAGGGCGTCGGAACTGGCAGCGGCCACTCCGCCGAATGCTCCCGCGGCGACACCGACCGTGAGCCCGCCCGCGGTGAGGCCTTTCGCCCAGCGGGAGCGGGGACGCAGCCTCCGGATCGGGGAGGCGTGGGCTCCCTTGTTCCGCTGTTCGGGCACCGAAGGGCCCGTGGACGCACCGCCTTCGGCGAACATGGTCTCCATGGCCGCGACGAGCTGGGCTCGCTGCACCACTTTGACCTCGGGATCGAATGCCGGCTCCGGTAGCTCACCGAGGCCGTTCGCCAGGGCCAACAGCGTTCCGTGGTCGGCCTGTTGGGCCGGTTCCTCGGGCTGTACGGCCGCCGCACCCTGGGGGGACTGCTCCTCCAGGGCCTGGGCGAAGGCGTTCGCCCGCCGGTGTGCCGAAACGTTGGGAATCACTGGCGGCACCTCCTCTCGTCATGACGGTCGACTCCCCTGAGGGTCCGGAAGGTTGCCTGCCGGAGACGTTTCCACACGATCGAGCGAGTGGAAACGGTCAGGCGTTGGCGACAGGGGGCCTGCATTCGGCACAACGAGTGGCGCGGCAGATGGGTTACGGACCGAGAGTGAGTCGAGCGGTGTGTCACGAGCACGTCACTTATGGTGACGTCAGCGGGCGTCGTCCGGCAGTAGTCGCGCGAGCGTACGCACGGCTCGGTACTGCAAAGTCTTGATCGCGCCTTCGTTTTTTCCCATGACTCTGGCAGTCTCGGCGACCGAGAGACCTTGCAGGAATCTCAGGGTCACGCACTCCTGCTGCTGCGGGTTGAGCCGGCGTACGGCTTGCAGCAGGGCGGCGTTGGAGAGGGATTCCAGGACGGAGTCCTCCGGGCTCCGTGCGACCTCGTTGGCGTCGAGCATTTCGCCAGTGGTCACTTCCAGTCGGAAGCGACTGGATTTGAAGTGGTCGGCGACCAGATTCCGGGCGATCGTGACCAGCCAGGCGCCGAAGTCGCGGCCCTGCCAGGTGAAGGTGGAGATGCGGCGGAGTGCGCGCAGGAACGTCTCGCTGGTGAGGTCCTCCGCTGTCGCCTTGCCTCCCACGCGGTAGTAGATGTATCGGTACACAGTGTCGCTGTACTGGTCGTACAGGCGGCCGAAGGCCTCGGCCTCACCGGCCTGCGCGCGCTCGACGAGATCCATCATGCGCGCGCTGTCGCTGTCGGCTGTGGGCCGGCGGACGGCGGGTGTGGTCGCGGCGCCGCGGTTACCGCGTCTTCCGACGGCCGCGCTGCGTTCGGCCAGCGCGTAGCAAGGGCCGGCAGGTGCAGGGGTGGCAAATTGGGGGGCGGCGTACGCGGTGGGGACGAAGCCGCGCAAGAGGTCGAGGACCGTTGCGCGCAGCGTAGCCAGGCCCGAGGTGTCAACCCCGACGTGTGGGTACACGGGACTCCCAGAGGCAGAGCTTCCATCACGTGCAGTTCGAAAACCGTCACTCGTGGTAGCGGGCGGCGGCTCGTTGTGCGTCTGAGGAGAATAACGCTTCGTACAGGCGTTGCTACACCCAGTTGCTCAAATCACCGGTTGCGTCGCTTACGTGACCTCTAAGTGACGGGTCAGGCAGCGCATCGTGACCAGTTATTGATCGGATAGCTTCGAGAACTGCCTGTGGTGGCGACGGGTTGTGGTCACCGGGGCGCAATGCGACTGGCCGGAGCGGTGGCGTCCCTGTCCGTTGTTCCGATCCCGATCGGGCGTACGTCCCCGGGCGTGCCGCTTCCGTCCTCGGGGAGGGGCCGGGGCACGGGGTCAGCGGCGGCGGCGGTGGAGTGCCACGGCGGCAGCCGTGCCCCCGGCCAGGGCTCCGACGCCCGCCGCGGCCGGGATGCCGACCTTGGCGGCCTTGCGTCCGGTGCGGTAGTCGCGCAGCCGCCAGTCCAGGGAGCGGGCGTGCTTGCGCAGCTTGGAATCCGGGTTGATCGCGTACGGGTGGCCGACCAGGGACAGCATGGGGATGTCGTTGTGCGAGTCGCTGTAGGCCGCGCAGCGCTCCAGGTCCAGGCCCTCGGCTGTCGCCAGTGCGCGTACCGCCTCGGCTTTCGCCGGACCGTGCAGGGGTTCGCCGACCAGCCGGCCGGTGTAGACGCCGTCGACCGACTCGGCGACCGTGCCGAGTGCGCCGGTGAGGCCCAGGCGGCGGGCGATGATCGTGGCGGTCTCCACCGGGGCGGCGGTGACCAGCCAGACCTTCTGGCCCGCGTCGAGGTGGGCCTGGGCCAGTGCGCGGGTGCCGGGCCAGATGCGGTCGGCCATGTACTCGTCGTAGATCTCCTCGCCGATGGACATCAGCTCGGAGACGCGGTGGCCCTTGACGATGGACAGGGCGCTGTCGCGGGCGTCCTGCATGTGCTCCGGGTCCTCGACACCGGCCAGCCTGAACCAGGCCTGCTGCCAGGCGAACCTGGTCAGTTCGCGGCGCTGGAAGAACTTCCGCTTGTACAGGCCGCGGCCGAAGTGGAAGATCGCGGCGCCCTGCATCACGGTGTTGTCGAGGTCGAAGAAGGCGGCGGCCCGGGTGTCCCCGGCTACCGGGAACGCCGGTTCCCGCTCCTCTTCCAGGGTGGCCGGCAGTGCTTCGGCCTCGGCGATGCGCGCCGACTTCTGCGCGGCCTCGGCTGCGGCCTCGCCTGCGAGCACGCTGCGTGCCGTGGCGGGGCGCCTGCGGGGGGTGAGCCATCCAAGAGCGGCCATGTCGTGAGCATAGCCATTCCGTTCGGCTCTTCCCGACGCGGCGGGAAGCGATGGTGTGAACTCTCCCCGACCGGGTCGTTGAACGGGTGATTCCGTGCACCCGCCGGGCCCTGCGAGGCCCGCCGCAGGCGCAGAATGAAGACATGAGTGCTCTGCTGCGTCGTACGAAGAAGAAGCCCGTGGACCGGGTGGTGACCCTCATGGGGAAGCCGGGGTGTCATCTCTGTGACGATGCGCGGCTCGTGGTGAGCGCGGTCTGCGAGGAGACCGGCGCGTCCTGGGTGGAGAAGGACATCACGCAGGACGAGGCGCTGTACAAGGAGTACTGGGAGCAGATCCCGGTGGTCCTGATCGATGACGAGCAGCACACCTTCTGGCGGGTGGACCCGGCGCGGCTGCGCACGGCGTTGCGTACGTGAGGGGGTCTGTAAGTCGAAACCCGGTTAACATCATGGGCGATTTGAGTGGTCTCGGGGGCGTGGACATGAGGAGTGTGTACCGTCTTGCCCCCTTCGGGCCCGCAACGGACTGATGGCGTCCCGGGTTCCGGGACCGCGCAGGGAATATGCGTGACCCCGGTCACTTTGACCAGACAAAACGGACACTATCTTTGTGCACGCGTTCACAAAGACATAGCCTGCTGTCGACGGGGCGGTCTTAGGACATACGGCCGCCTGCAGCCCCGCTCATCCCGCAGGAGCACCGTGGCAACTGGCCGAACTCACCGACCGGCGACCCGTAGCCGAGGAATTCCCGAGGCTACCGTCGCCCGGCTTCCGCTGTATCTCCGCGCACTGACGGCGCTCTCCGAGCGCTCGGTTCCCACGGTTTCCTCCGAGGAACTCGCCGCGGCGGCGGGGGTCAATTCCGCGAAGCTGCGCAAGGACTTCAGCTACCTGGGCTCCTACGGCACCCGCGGTGTCGGGTACGACGTCGAGTACCTGGTCTACCAGATCTCCCGCGAGCTGGGGCTCACCCAGGACTGGCCGGTCGCGATCGTCGGTATCGGTAACCTCGGCGCCGCGCTCGCCAATTACGGCGGTTTCGCCTCACGCGGTTTCCGGGTCGCCGCCCTGATCGACGCCGACCCCGCCATGGCAGGCACGCCCGTGGCCGGGATCGCCGTCCAGCACACCGATGACCTGGACCGCATCATCAGCGACAACGGTGTGTCCATCGGTGTCATCACCACTCCGCCCGGCGCGGCCCAGCAGGTCTGCGACCGGCTCGTGGCCGCGGGTGTGACCTCCATCCTGAACTTCGCGCCGACGGTGCTGTCCGTGCCCGACGGAGTCGACGTGCGCAAGGTCGATCTCTCGATCGAGCTGCAGATCCTCGCCTTCCACGAGCAGCGCAAGGCAGGCGAGGGGGCCGCTGCCGACAGCAGGACGGCCGTGGACACCGACGAAGAGGGGGCGCCGCCGATGCGCGCCACTCCCGCCGGCCGGAAGGGACCTGACGGGGACATGCCCGCCGTGATGCCGGCATGAGTCTCCTCGTCGTAGGTCTGAGCCACCGCAGTGCACCCGTCTCCGTGCTGGAGCGGGCATCCCTGACGGTCGACGCCCGGACGAAGCTGCTTCAGGACACCCTCGCCGCGGAGCCCGCGACCGAGGCGGCCGTCCTGGCCACCTGCAACCGCATCGAGCTGTACGCGGATGTGGACAAGTTCCACGCGGGTGTGGCCGAGCTGTCCACCCTCCTCGCGCAGCACAGCGGGGTCGGGCTGGACGAGCTCACTCCTTATCTTTATGTGCACTACGAGGACCGTGCCGTCCACCACCTCTTCTCGGTGGCGTGCGGGCTGGACTCGATGGTCGTCGGCGAGGGCCAGATCCTCGGCCAGATCAAGGACGCGCTGGCGCTGGGGCAGGAGATCCACACCGCAGGCCGTCTGCTGAACGACCTCTTCCAGCAGGCTCTGCGGGTGGGCAAGCGCGCCCACAGCGAGACCGGGATCGACCGGGCTGGGCAGTCGCTCGTCACCTTCGGTCTGGAGCAGCTGGCCGAGGGCGCCGAGGTCACCGCGTGGGCGGCCGGTAAGCGCGCCCTGGTGATCGGCGCGGGCTCGATGTCCTCGCTCGCCGCTGCCACCCTGGCCCGTGCCGGCGTCGAGGAGATCGTCGTCGCCAACCGGACCCGGGCCCGTGCCGACCGGCTCGTCGAGATCCTCGGCCAGGCCGGGGTCCCGACGGCCCGCGCCGTGGAGATGGCTGCGGTCGGGGACGAACTGACACGTGCCGATGTCGTCGTGTCCTGTACCGGCGCGACCGGTCTCGTGCTGACCGCGGAGGCCGTCGCCGGTGCGCTGGGCGTCGAATTCGACACCGCGGGTCAGGCGCCCGAGGCCCTGGCCGTCGCCGCGCCCGACGCACTGGATCAGCATGCCGCGTGGGTGGAGAACGGCTCCGCCACCGCTGCCGCGCAGGACCGGGCCGTGCGCCGGGTGCCGGTACGGCCGGCTGTCACCGGCCCCGCCCGGCTCCACCTGCTCGACCTCGCGATGCCGCGCGACATCGACGGAGCGGCCCACCGCGTCGCCGGTGTGCGTCTCGTCGACATCGAGTCGCTCGCCGAGGCGTCCGCGGACGCTCCGATGGCCGCCGATGTGGACCAGGTGCGCACCATCGTCGCCGACGAGGTCGCCGCCTTCGGAGCGGCGCAGCGCGCCGCCCACATCACCCCGACCGTCGTAGCCCTGCGCACCATGGCCGCCGACGTGGTGGCCGGCGAGATCGCACGGCTCGACGGACGCCTCCCCGACCTGGACGAGAAGCAGCGCGCCGAGATCACGCAGACCGTGCGCCGCGTCGTCGACAAACTCCTGCACGCGCCCACCGTGCGGGTCAAGCAGCTCGCCAGCGAGCCCGGCGGCGCCGGGTACGCCGATGCGCTGCGGGAACTCTTCGACCTCGACCCGCAGACGGTGGCCGCCGTCTCCCGGGCAGACCTGAACGACCCGAATAGAGGGCGGTCATGACCGACAACTCACCCCTGGGCGGGGAGACCACCAGGCCGCTCCGGCTAGGCACCCGGCGCAGCAAGCTCGCCATGGCGCAGTCCGGCATGGTCGCCGACGCGGTCCGTGAGGTGACCGGGCGTGCCGTCGAGCTCGTCGAGATCACCACGTACGGGGACGTCTCCCGGGAGCAGCTGGCGCAGATCGGAGGGACCGGCGTGTTCGTCGCGGCCCTGCGCGAGGCGCTGCTGCGCGGCGAGGTGGACTTCGCCGTCCACTCGCTCAAGGACCTGCCGACCACGCAGCCCGAGGGGCTCGTCCTGGCCGCCGTGCCGCCGCGCGAGGACCCGCGCGACGCACTGGTGGCGCGGGACGGGCTGACCTTCGAGCAGTTGCCGCCCGGTGCCCGCATCGGCACCGGTTCGCCGCGCCGCATGGCGCAGCTCAACGCGTACGCCCGCTCGCACGGCCTCGAGATAGAGACGGTCGCGATACGTGGGAACGTCGATACGCGCATTGGTTTTGTACGGAGCGGGGAGCTGGACGCGGTGGTACTTGCCGCCGCCGGGCTCAGCCGCCTCGGACGCACGGACGAGGTCACCGGCTTCCTGCCGGTCGACACCGTCCTGCCCGCTCCCGGCCAGGGAGCACTGGCGGTCGAATGCGCTGAAAGCAGCGCGGACCTCGCCGCAGCTCTCGCCGAGCTCGACGACCCGTACACCCGGGTCGCCGTGACCGCCGAGCGCGCCCTGCTCAACGCCCTGGAGGCCGGCTGTTCCGCACCTGTGGGTGCGCTGGCCGATCTCCTGGCCGACGGGCAGGTTGTCAACGAACTGCGCCTGCGCGGTGTCGTCGGTACGGCCGACGGTACTTCCCTGGTGCAGCTGTCCATCACCGGTCCCGTCCCCACGTCGCACGACGACGCGGCGGCCCTCGGTCGCGAGCTCGCGTCCGAGATGCTTGCCAAGGGTGCGGCCGGTCTTATGGGGGAGCGAGCACTTTGAGCCCCACCGGCCCTGTCGTATCCGACTTCCCTGTCCTGTCCGCAGGGCATGTCACCTTCCTCGGCGCCGGTCCCGGCGACCCGGGACTGCTGACGCTGCGCGCCGTCGAGGCGCTCGCGAGCGCGGACGTTCTTGTCGCTGAACCCGAGGTTCTCGACGTCGTTCGCTGCCATGCGCGAGCAGGGGTAAGCACGCCTGAGATGACGGTTGTTGGCATGTCGTCAACACCCGCCGGGGTACCCGTCCTCAGGGATGCCGCCAATCTTGTCATGGAGGCAGCGAAGGGCGGGAGGCGGGTGGTGCGTGCCGTCACGGGCGACCCCGGCCTGGACGGCAACACCGGCGCCGAGATGCTCGCCTGCGCTGCCGCGGGGGTGCCTTTCGAGGTCGTGCCCGGCATCGCGTACGCGGTCGGTGTGCCCGCGTACGCCGGTGTTCCGCTGCGTGACGCGCAGGGCGCCGATGTGCGCTTCGTGGACGCGCGTACCGCGTCGGACCGATGCTGGTCCGAGGTCGGTGCGAGCGATGCGACGGCCGTCGTGTCCGCGTCGCTGGACTCGGTGGCCGCGGCCGCCGGTGAGCTGGTCTCGGCGGGCCGTAAGCCTGACACCCCGCTCACGGTCACGATCGCCGGGACGACGACGCGTCAGCGCACCTGGACGGCGACCCTCGGGACGATCGCCCAGGTCCTGAAGCAGGCCAAGGTCCTTCCGTCGCCGGACGGGCACCTGCCCGTGATAGCCGTGGTCGGGGAGCGCAGTTCCGCCGCCCAGCGCGACCAGCTCGCGTGGTTCGAGTCCAAGCCGATGTTCGGCTGGAAGGTGCTCGTGCCGCGTACGAAGGAGCAGGCGGCGTCGCTCTCCGACCAACTGCGTTCGTACGGTGCCGTGCCCCACGAGGTTCCGACGATCGCCGTCGAGCCGCCGCGTACGCCCCAGCAGATGGAGCGCGCGGTCAAGGGCCTGGTCACGGGCCGCTACGAGTGGATCGCCTTCACCTCGGTGAACGCGGTGAAGGCCGTACGGGAGAAGTTCGAGGAGTACGGGCTCGATGCCCGTGCCTTTGCCGGGATCAAGGTCGCGGCCGTCGGCGAGCAGACCGCCGCCGCGCTGATCGACTTCGGTGTGAAGCCGGATCTTGTGCCGTCCGGTGAGCAGTCCGCCGCCGGTCTGCTGGAGGACTGGCCGCCGTACGACCCGGTCTTCGACCCGATCGACCGGGTGTTCCTGCCGCGTGCCGACATCGCCACGGAGACCCTGGTGGCCGGCCTCATCGAGCTGGGCTGGGAGGTCGACGACGTCACCGCCTACCGCACGGTCCGCGCGTCGCCGCCGCCGGCCGAGACCCGGGAGGCGATCAAGGGCGGCGGGTTCGACGCGGTGCTGTTCACCTCTTCCTCGACCGTCCGCAACCTGGTCGGTATCGCGGGCAAGCCGCACAACGTGACGGTGATCGCGTGCATCGGCCCGGCCACGGCGAAGACCGCCGAGGAGCACGGTCTGCGGGTCGACGTCCTGTCCCCGGAGCCGTCGGTCCACAAGCTGGCCCAGGCGCTGGCGGACTTCGGCGCGCAGCGCCGGGACGCGGCCAAGGAGGCCGGCGACCCGGTGACGCGGCCGAGCGAGCGGCGTCCGGGTGCGCGGCGCCGCCGGACGACGACCTGAGGGTCGGCAACGGATGTATGGGCCTGGCTGTTTCCGGTGGGAAGCGGCCGGGCCCTTCGTCTGTGGCGGTGACCTCCGGCCTGTGCGGTCGTCCCCGGAGGCCGTTTTTTTCCGGCTCGGCTGTCGGTAAACCGGTGATGTGTGCGGGTCTAGTCTCGAAGGATGACTGAGTACGCTAACTTCCCCGGCTCGCGGCCCCGCCGGCTGCGGACGACCCCCGTCATGCGGCGTATGGTCGCCGAGACCCGGCTCGACCCGGCGAACCTGATCCTGCCCGCGTTCGTACGCGAGGGCATCGACGCGCCGGTCGCCATCTCCGCCATGCCGGGTGTGCAGCAGCACACCATGGACACGCTGCGGAAGGCCGCTGTCGACGCGGTCGCGGCGGGTGTTTCGGGGATCATGCTCTTCGGCGTCCCGCTGGACGAGAAGAAGGACGCGCGGGGCACGGCGGGGACCGACCCGGGCGGTATTCTCCAGGCCGGTCTGCGGGCGGTGCGGGAAGAGGTCG
Source organism: Streptomyces sp. NPDC002911 (assembly GCF_053591835.1). Classification (NCBI taxonomy): domain Bacteria; kingdom Bacillati; phylum Actinomycetota; class Actinomycetes; order Kitasatosporales; family Streptomycetaceae; genus Streptomyces; species Streptomyces sp. NPDC002911. Next base: position 16,929 of record NZ_JBSFUO010000006.1, read on the forward strand.
GGGACGACCTCGTGATCATGTCCGACCTCTGTCTGGACGAGTACACCGACCATGGCCACTGCGGGGTGCTGACCGAGGACGGCCGCGTCGACAACGACGCCACGCTGGAGCGGTACGCCGAGATGGCCCAGGTGCAGGCGGACGCGGGCGCGCACGTGGTCGGTCCCAGCGGCATGATGGACGGCCAGGTCGGCGTGATCCGTGACGCCCTGGACCAGACGGGCCACGAGGACGTGTCGATCCTCGCCTACACCGCGAAGTACTCCTCGGCCTTCTACGGCCCGTTCCGCGAGGCGGTGGGCTCGTCGCTCAAGGGCGACCGCAAGACGTACCAGCAGGATCCGGCGAACATCCGCGAGTCGCTGCGCGAGCTGGCGCTGGACCTGGAGGAGGGCGCCGACATGGTCATGGTCAAGCCGGCCGGCCCCTACCTGGACATCCTGGCCAAGGTCGCCGAGTCGGTGGACGTGCCGGTCGCGGCGTACCAGATCAGCGGCGAGTACGCGATGATCGAGGCCGCCGCGGAGAAGGGCTGGATCGACCGGGACGCGGCGATCCTGGAGAGCCTCATGGGCATCCGGCGCGCGGGTGCGCGGATGATCCTGACGTACTGGGCGACGGAGGTCGCGCGGAAGCTGGGGCGCTGAGGCGGACCGGGGCCCGCTCAGGACACCAGGCCCTGGCGGTAGGCGTAGACGACCGCCTGGACGCGGTCGCGGAGGCCGAGTTTCGTGAGGATGCGGGAGACGAAGGTCTTGACCGTCTCCCGGCTGATCACGAGGGTTCCGGCGATCTCGCTGTTGGAGAGGCCGTCCGCGATGAGGAGCAGGACCTCCAGTTCGCGGGGGGTCAGCGGGATGTCGGGGCCGTTGTCCTCGGTGGGGCGGATCCGGGCGGCGTAGCGGCCCACGAGCTGGCGTGTCACCTCGGGGTCCAGCAGGGCCGCGCCCGCCGCCACGGTCCGGATGCCGTGCAGGAGCCGGTCCGGTGGGGCGTCCTTGAGGAGGAAGCCGCCGGCGCCCGCGCGGAGCGCCTCGTAGACGTACTCGTCCAGGTTGAACGTCGTGACCACGAGCACCTTGACCGGGTGCGGTACTCCGGCGCCGGCCAGCAGGCGGGTGGCCGCGATGCCGTCCAGCACCGGCATGCGGATGTCCATCACCACGACGTCCGGGCGCACCTTCGCGGCGAGGTCGACCGCGGCCTGTCCGTCTCCGCACTCGCCCGCGACCTCGAGGTCGGGCTGGGCGTCGATGATCGTCGCGAGCCCGGTGCGGATCAGTACCTGGTCGTCGCAGATCAGGACCCGGATCGGCGTGGTCACGAGGGGCTCCCGGAGGGTATGCGGGCCCGGACGGTGAAGCCGCCGTCCGGCTGCCGGTCCGCGCTGAAGTCGCCGCCCAGGACGCCGACCCGTTCGCGGAGGCCGGCCAGGCCGCGCCCGCTTCCACCGGTGAGCGTGGCCTTCGAGCCGGAGCCGTCCGTGCCTACCTCCACGGTGATCTCCTTCTCGCGGTGGTGCACCCGGACCGAAGTGCGGCTGCCATGAGCGTACTTGAGGGCGTTCGTCAGGGATTCCTGCACCACCCGGTAGGCCACGAGGCCGGCGCTGCCGGTCGACTCGGCCGGGGTGCCCTCCTCGGTGAACTCCACGAGCTGCCCGGCCCGGCGTGTCTGCTCGACGAGCGTGAGGAAGCGGCCGGCGGCCGGGGTCCTGGGCTCGGTGCCGTGGTCGGGGTTGAGCAGGTCGAGCAGGTGCCGCAGATCCGTGATGGCCCGGCGGCCGGTGTCGGTGACGGCTGTCAGGCTCTGGTCGAGGCGCTCGGGGTGGGCGGTCAGATAGCGGGCCGCCTCGGCCTGGACGACCATCGCCGTCACGTGGTGGGTCACCACGTCGTGGAGTTCGCGTGCGATGCGGGCGCGTTCGGCGGTGCGGGTGTCCTCGGCGACGCGGCGGCGGTGCTCGGCCTCCAGGGCCCGGGTGTGACGGACCCATGTCCCGACGCCCCAGGCGAGTGCCACGGCAAGGTAGAACGTCACGAACTCGCTCGGTGGTTCGCCCGGTCCGATCCGGTGGAGCGCGACCGCCAGTGGAACGTACGCCACGGAGACGGCGATCGCGGTGGTGCGCCTGTGGTGTTCCAGGTGGGAGCCCACGCTGAACAGCGCGATGGGCAGCGCCATGCCCGCGAGCGAGTGGTAGCCGCGGAGCTGGTCGACGGCGAAGCCGGCCGCCACCAGGGCGAAGCAGAGGACGGGCCACCGGCGGCGACCGGCGAGCGGGAGGCACTGGAGGGCGATCGCCGCTAAGGCCAAGAAGTCGAAGGGGCGGGTCGGCAGGCCGCCGAGCTCCGTCCCGTTGTCGTGGTACACCAGCGAGGCGGCGAACAGGACCGCCGCGAGCGGGACGTACCAGACTGTGGCACCTGACCGGCGCCACAGTTCCTGGATCCGCGAACGTCCGATCATCGGGGAAGTGTAGTGGGGGCGGCGACCCGGTCGGCGCGCCGACGGGGCACCAGGTTGCCGCGCTTGCGGGCCAGCCACATGAATCCGATCGTCGCCAGCACGCCGAACAGCACCGCGTACACGCTGCCTTCCGGCCCGAAGTCGCCGCCGGTGACCCATGTCGGGCCCGACGTCATGGTGTCCAGCAGTCCCTGCGGGGTGTCGTTGCCGGAGACCTCGGCGCTGAAGATGCCGGCTGCCGCGAAGTTCCAGCCGAAGTGCAGGCCGATCGGCAACCACAGGGTGCGGGTCGCGGCGTAGGCGGCGGCGAGCATGCCGCCGGCCTCGATCGCGATGGCGAGGGCGCCCCACAGGCTGGCATGGGGGTTCAGCAGGTGCGAGGCGCCGAACACGACCGCGGTCAGCGTCAGCGCGATCCAGGTGCCGGTGTACTCCTCGATGATGCGGAACAGGACGCCTCGGAAGAGCAGTTCCTCCGTCACGGCGGCGGCCGCCATGAAGCCGACCAGCCCCAGGGCGCCGGTGACCGAGCCCAGACCGTTGATCTCGTAGTGCGCGTTGACGTAGATGTTCGTGATGACGGCGCCGAACATGGCGACGCCGATCAGCATCCCCCGGCCGATCGCGGACCCGGCCCCCTTGCGGGCCACTTCGGTCGACGGGCGGTGCTCGGTCTTCCGCACCACCCATCTGTAGACGAATACGGCGAGCACGGAGGTCAGGAGTCCGAGGACGAGCTGGATCCAGGGGTTGCCCTCCAGGGCGGCGACGACCAGACCGCCGATCATGGTGACCACCACGACGGCCAGCAACTGCCGGACGAACCTCATGAACACTCCTTCTCCGGGGCCGCGGCCGGGGTGCCGCGGTGCCTCGAACGCTACGGAGACGGCGTCCGGGAATCGTCACCTCACGGTGGACACCTGGCCGTAGCTCGCGTGGGGGACAGACGGCCCCATGAGCCGGTTCGATTCGGTTGTGGGTGGCTCCGGTTGCGGCGATGATCACCGGCATGTTCTCGCGCAGGAGGCTCCGGCCGACGTCCCCCGAACTGGCTCCGGCCTGGGAGCGCCTCGACGGAGGCGGCCGGAGGCGGAGATCGCCGCCGAGATCGTGGGCGCCGACCCGGCACCGGACGCCGGGGACGGGGAGACGCCCGCCGACCCCGTCGAGAGGCTCACGGACTTCGTCTCGGCCGTACGGGGCACCTGGCTCCGGGGCGACCGGGACCGGCTGACGTCCTCGGGCCCGGTGGCCAGTTCACGTTTCCTCTGACACGTCCAGGAGTCCGGTGACCGGCACCAGGCCCCGCGAGCCCGGCATGATCCGAATGATTGGCCCTACGCGTCGGCCCCGTACGTTCCGTACTGCGGGAGGCCCGTCGACTCGTAGACGTGCACCGCGATCCCGCCGGGTGTCGTCTCGCTGCGCAGCAGGCGCAGACCGGCCGGGGTGCCGCCGTCGGGGAACAGGCGGCGTCCGCTGCCCACGACCACCGGGGCGATCGCGAGACGCAACTCGTCGACCAGGCCGGCGGCCAGCAGGGACTGGCCGAGCCGGGCGCTGCCGTGGATCTGGAGCTCGCGGCCGGGGAGCCGCTTCACCTCGGCGACCTGGGCGGGGACGTCGCCGGACAGGATCGTCGTCGGGTCCCAGCCCGCCTCGGTCAGGCTCCGGGAGGCGACGTACTTCGGCGCGCCGTTCAGAAGGGCGGCGTTCGGGTGGTCGGTCATCGTGGGCCAGTCGCGGGCGAAGTTCTCGTACGTACGACGGCCGAACAGGAACGCGTCCGCCTGGCTGAGCCAGCCGGTGGCCACCCGCTCGAACGCCTCGTCCAGGTGTGGCACGAACCAGCCGCCCCGGGTGAACCCGTCGCTGGTGTCCTCGTCCGGTGACCCGGGTCCCTGGGAGACGCCGTCCAGCGACAGGAACTCCTGCAGTACCAATCTCATCGCGCACCGTCTCTCTCTCGGGTGGGGAGACATCTCCCCACCCCCGTCAGACTTCGTGTGGTGCCGGGACTCATCGGTCACCCCGCGGCGGGTTCACGGAGCGCCGTCCCGGGGTCGGGGTACCGCCTGGGGCGGCCCGGATCGTCAGCGCTCTTCCGCGAGGCGCTTCAGCGTCGCGAGGTCGGCCGACACGGCGGCGGCGTCGCGCTCGAACTCCTCGGCGCTCATGCCCGGCCGGCGGCGCAGGGTGAACACCACCTCGCAGCCGGGGCCGTCGGCGATCACCCGGACCGGGTTGTGGACGGTCTCGCCCGACGGCAGGGTCACGTCGTGGTCGAGTACGCCGTAGCCGTTTTTGGGCGCGAAGGCGACCACGACCCGCCCCATGGGTGAGTCGGCGATCCATCGTCCGTCGATCTCCTCGATCGACCTGCCCAGGCCCGCCGCCCACTCCGGCAGGTGGGAGGGGTCCGACGCGTAGGCGTAGACCTCCCCGACGGGGCGGTCGATACGGATGCCGAGGTGGCGGGATTCGGTATCGGAAGGGGTCATGGCGGCGACGCTAGCCGACCACCGGTGTCATCGACTTGAACGAATCGGTCGGCCGCGTCACGGCCAGTCGACCAAGACCATGAACGCCACGACAGCGACGACGACGACGCCGGGCGCGGCCGTGCAGAGCAGCACCCGGGTCGCGGCCTGACGCTGCCGCCAGGGCAGGGCCCAGCTCGCCACGAGGAAGACGAGGGCCAGGACGAGTCCGGTGCAGAGGACGGCCCATCCCATGTTCCACGAGTCGGTGAAGAGGTCCGCCCGCGCGCCGTTGCAGGAGTCGCACGCCATGGGTGAGAGGCCGCCGAAGAACAGGGCGAGGACCGCTGCGGGCACCGTGACGAGCGTGGAGATCAGCGGCCCGGCCCAGGCGTGCGGGGCGCGGGGATTCAGGAGGTCGTCCGACATGCGTCACAGTCAACTCCGGCCCGTGCGGGGGCACATGAGTGGGCGTACTCAGAAGAGGCGCCGGTTCGGGGGACAGCCCCAGGGACAGCCCGGGGGCCCGCCGCACTGTGGATCCGCGTACCTCTTGTGAGGCTGAACGGGCAGGTATCCGTACTCACCCGGGAGCACCATGACCGTCTTCGCAGTGCCGGCCCCTCCGGCCGTCCGGCCTCGGTCCCGCCGACTGAGGGCGTCCCTCGCCGCACTCTGCTGTGCGCTCCTGCTGGGCGGGTCGGCGGCGACCGCCGCCGTGGCCGCGCCGCCCCTCGCCCACGAGCAGGCCCAGCACCAGGGGCGGGGCACGCTGATCTCCGCCGACAAGTTGTACACCCTCGCCACTCCTGGGGACGTTGCCGACGAACTGGCGGCGGCCGGGTTCGACGGAGCCGCCGCCCGGCACGGCGTGGTCGCCTACAGGCTGGTCTACCGGACCGTCGACGCGCACAACCGGCCCACCACAGCGAGCGGGCTGTTCGTGCTGCCGCTCACGGACGAGCGACGGTTACGCGCGGTCTCCTTCGCGCACGGCACCGGCAGCCACAAGATCGACTCCCCGTCCATGCAGCGCGCCGCGTTCGTGGCCGCCCCGGTCATCGCGCACGCCGCGGCGGGGGCGGTGGGAGTCGCCCCCGACTACCTGGGGATGGGCACGGGGCCCGGCCTGCACCCCTGGATGGACATCGACTCGGAGACCACGGCTTCCCTGGACCTGCTGCGTGCGGCCCGCGCCTTCGCTCCCCGCACCGGGCACACGTTGGCGCGGGACGTACTGGTGACCGGCTTCTCGCAGGGCGCGTCGGCGGCCCTGGGGCTCGGCAGGGCGCTGGAGGCGGGTGAGGACTCGTGGTTCAGGCTGGGCGCGCTGGCGCCGGTCAGCGGCGCGTACGACTTCGGCGGCACGGAGCTGCCCGCGCTGTTCGCAGGCGGCGACGTCGGCCCGAAGGCCGCCGTGATCTACGCGGCGTACACGCTGGTGGCCTTCGACCGGCTGCACCCCGTCTACGACAGCCCCGGCGAGGTCTTCGACGAGGCCGAGGACATCGAGAAACTGTTCGACAGCGTGCACACGGGGCAGCAGCTGATGGCGGGCCTTCCGGACACCCTGGACGAGCTCCTGACCGATCGGGGCCGCGCACTGCTCGAACATCCGGCAGGGGCTCTGGCCGACGCCCTGCGCACGACGGACGCCGTGTGCACCGACTGGGTGCCGGAAGCCCCGGTCCGGCTGTACATGGCCTCCGGGGACGAGCAGGCCGTCACCGCCAACACCGAGCACTGCAGAGCGGCCCTGCACCGGAACGGCGTGGACGCCCCGGTGGTCGACCTCGGCGCGGTCGACCACCAGGGGTCCCGTCACCTGGGGTCCAATGTCGCGGCCACGTCGGCGATCGTCCGCTGGTTCGGGGAGCTGCGCACGCGCTGACCCAACGCCTCCAGGTCAGCCCGGCTTCCGTCTCCAAGGCGGTCGCATACCTGGAGGAGCAGGCCTTCATCCGGCGGGAGAGGGACGAACGCCGCCGCGATCGCTACATCGTCGACAACGACGTCTGGTACCAGTCCATGGGCGCCGGCGCCCGGTCCAGCGCCCAGACAGTCGAGACCGCGGAGCAGGGTGTCGGCATCCTGGGCTCCGGGACCCCGGCCGCCACCCGCCTCGAGAACATCGCCCGCTTCATGGCGTTCGTCACCGAGAGCATCATGCGCGCCGCAGATCAGGCCCGAGACGTCCTCCACACGGAACCGGACCCATCCCGTCGGTAAACGCACGATCGGGCGCGGCACCGGCCTTCCGGTGCCACGCCCGATGCGTAGGTCAGTACACGAACCGTCAGTGCATGAGAGCGTCATCCATCTCGGTCTGCCAGTACGTGACGGCCAGCGTGCTGTCCACGTAGACCTCCTCGCCCAGCGGCACGCTCACGGTGCCGCCCGCCGATCCCGCGTCCACGTTCTGGAAGCCGACCTCCAGGTCGGTGGTGGAGTAGCCGTCGGTGCCGCTGCCGTCGGCGGACGAGGTCCTGATGCCGGCGTAGGCGGACTGGCCGGGGGACAGGGTGACGACGGCCTGGGGCTGGCTCTCCTCGATGACCGGCGGGACGGACTGCGCCTCGCCGAAGCGCAGGGTCGGGTAGTAGTAGGCGTTGCAGGCCGTCGAACCGGTGTTGGTCACCGTGAGCAGCATGTGGTTGACGGGGCGCGGGACGCTCGTGATCGCGAGCTCGGTGTTCGCATCGGTGCAGGCGTCGCTGACCGGCTTCTGCTGCTTCGACGCAGGCTTCGCATCGGTGGAACCGGAATCCTTGGCGGTGCCCGATCCGGAACCGGTGGTACCAGCGGTGCCGGCGCCACCGGCCGTCTCCTTGCCCGTGTCGGACGCCGGGGCCTCCGACGTGCCGGAGGCCGGCTCCTGGGCGGCAGCGGCCTCCCCGTCGAACGCCGCCGGGGCGGGCTCACCGCTCTGGCAGGCGGTGAGGGACAGGGCGGCGATCAGCGCGGCGGTGCCGAGGACGGAGGTGCGGGCGGCGCGGCGGAAGCGAAGGTTACGCATGAGAGTTTCTCCCCGTTGGAAGTGGTCGGTGCCCGGGGCGCCGTTTGGCGCCCTGCGGTGCGGGCGGGTGTACTGGTCACTGACGTGCGATCAGAGGCGCTACAGGAGGGTGATGACGACTGCGATGCAGGCGATCAGCACTCCCGTGGCGACCGCGTCGGTCAGGCTGAGTTCAGGTCGAGTACGCACGGCGGCTCCCGGGACGGGTAAGGGTGGGATGTACGAGTCGCGGGGAATCGCCGCGGTGTGTTCACAACCATTCCCGACCCGGATTTCCGTGGCAACGGCTGCCAGGGCATGCGGGACGCTGGAACGCTCATATGCCCTCTGACCTGCGCGAATATCACCTGCCTGGGACGCCGTTCCGGGAAGGAACAGAAGGGAACGGTCGGGGTGGGTACAGAGATCCAGGACTTCGCGGCGCTGCTGAGAGGGCTGAAGGACCGGTCCGGTCTCAGCTACGGGGCGCTCGCCCAGAAGCTGCACATGAGCACCTCGACCGTGCACCGCTACTGCAACGGCGATGCCGTTCCCCACGACTACGCACCCGTCGAGCGTTTCGCGCGGGTGTGCCGGGCGTCGTCCGACGAGTTGATGGCCCTGCACCGCAAGTGGATCCTGGCCGACGAGGCGAAGAGGCGGGCGGCGCGGAAGCCGGAGGCGGGTCAAGCGGTCGCCGCCCCTGATCCAGCCGCGCCTGAAGAGCCTGAAGTGTTCGAAGCTCCGACCACATCAAAAGCGCCGGGCGCCCCTGCGACCCCTGCCCTGCCCCCCACACCCGAGCAGACCGAAGCGGAAGCGCGGGCACGAGCAGAAGCGGAGTCCCCGGAAGGGACTGGAGCGGGCTCCGCGACGGGCCCTGCGACGGGGCCCGTCACCGAGGACGTGACTCCCGAGGGCTCCCGGTCAGGTGCCGTTTCTCCTCCCCGCCGCCGTATCACCGGGCGGCTGCGCGTCCTGCTCACCGCCGTGGCGGTGGTGGCCCTCACCGTGCCCGCGGCCCTCGCCGTACATGTCCTCGGCGACGACGGGCCGGCTGACGGCGACGGGCGGACGGACGCGGCACCCAGTCACGCGCAGGCTGTCCCCAGCGGCCGAGTGAGTGGGCACGGGACCGGGAAGCCGAGCAGGAGGGCCAGTGCCAGTGCTTCGGCATCGGCATCGGCGTCGGCGTCGGCAGGGGCTTCGGCGTCGGCGGGGAGCGGCTCCACCGCCAAGCCCTCGCCGTCCGCCAAGGGGCCGGTGAGCGGCAGCGCCGTGCCCGTGAGCGCGACCATCAGTTCATACAACTGGGAATCGCCCTGCGGGCAGTACTACCTGCTCCACCAGGACCCGGACGACGTCCCGAAGCCCCCGGACCCGCAGGACTCGCGGAGCTGGGCGCGGGCGCGCGGCGGGGTGGACGGTGGAGACCTGAAGCTGGAAGTCACCGTCCAGGGCCTTTCGGCCGAGGCCGTCGTGCTGAAGGAACTGAACGTCCGGATCGTGGGCCGCAACCCGGCGCTCGACCGGAGCGCGTACTCGATGGGCGAGGGGTGCGGGAGCGGAATCACCCCGCAGTCCTTCGCGATCGACCTCGACGACGGCTTGCCCCTGGCGAAGCCCGTCGCGGGGAAGCAGGGCGATACGGTGGTCCCGGCGACGGCATTCCCGTACCAGGTGAGTTCCACGGACGTGGAGGTGTTCCGCATCGACGCTCACGTGGAGGAACACGACGTGGCCTGGTACCTGGAACTGCAGTGGACCAGCGGCGAGCAGAGCGGGGTGCTGCGCATCGACGACGGGGGCCGGCCCTTCCGTACGAGCAGCCTCTCCGGCCGGCCGTCGTACTCCTATCAGTGGGACACGGCGCAGTGGGAGCTGCGGGAGCAGTGACGGAGGGGATGACGCGGCGGCCCGTCCGTTCGCCGGTCACACGCGGCGTGCTGCTTCGAGCCGTCCGGTATCGGACTTTTGGGCGTCTCACTCATAGGTCGCCGGTGGTTGAGCTGGCTGAAAACTGGCGGGCGGCGTGAAGTGTTGATGCGTTAAAGGGTGTGCGTCTCCGTCATATTGATGCCCCATCTTTTCCAAATCTGCGCATTCGGCTGTGCTGGGCGGTGAATGACGCACCGTTTACCACGGCGGTTTCCGCACGTACGGGATTCGCGCCAAATTCGGGTCATGAGCTGACTGCGCAGTCAGTCATATTTTCTTGCCAGGCTTGATGGTTAGCATGAGCCAGTACTCGGTTGGAAGATCACCGTCCCCTTCGGCGACGGCCTTCACGACCTGCGGCCGTCGTGTGTCGGCCGTCCTGTTTCTCCTGTTGTTACGGACCGAGGGACCGCGGAATGCCAGTGCCTGCACCGCCCAGTCAGCACCGATCGCCGAAGGTGCCGCACACCTCGCCGGCCGTCCCCTTGACCGCGTTGGCGGTGAGTGCTGCGGCTGCCGGTGCAGCGGTCGCCCTGGCGCCGTCCGACGCCCGTATCTGGACGCTGACCGTGACCGCCGCCGCCTGGGTGTGCGTGGCCGTCGCCGTCCTTGCCGCCCGTCGGCTCGTCCAGCGTGCGGGGCGCACAGTCGCCGCGCAGGAGGTGGAGAACGGCGGTCTCAAGACGCAGGCGGCGTGGCTGTCCGCGGAGACCGCGCACCTGGTCAACGTGACGCTGCCCGCCGTGGCCAAGCGGCTGCAGGACGGCACGAGCGTCGCCGACGCGCTGGGCAGCGCCCCGGTGCCGGCAGACCCGCAGCTGCGCCGGCTCACGCACACCTTCGCCACCGCACTCGAGGAGGGCGCGCAGCACGCGGCCGCCCTGGACGGCGAGCTCCGACAGGCCCGGCACGAGCTGAGCCAGATGAAGACCGAGATGGAACGGGTCGCGCAGGAGGTGCTGCCCGCCGCGGTCGCCCAACTGCGCGAGGGCCGGTCCGCCGCCACGGTGCTCTCCGGACTCGACATGCCGCTGCTGCCCCTGATCCGCACCCCGGCCGAAACCGTCATCCGCGAACTCGCCCGCAGCGAGCGGCGCGCCGCCGCTGCGCAAGCCGCCTCGGCCAAGGCGCTCGGCCGTGTCCAGGCCAAGGCCGTCAGCATGCTCGCCGACCTACGGGAGATGCAGGAACGTCACGGCGAGGAGGTCTTCGGCGACCTGCTGAAGCTGGACCACGGCACCTCCCAGCTCGGCCTGATGACCGACCGGCTGGCGCTGCTCATGGGCGGCCGGTCCAGCCGTGCCTGGAACAAGCCGATCGTGATGGAAAGCATCCTGCGCGGCGCCGTCGGCCGCATCGCCGCCTACCAGCGGGTGCGACTGCACTGCTCCACCACCGCCGCGATCGCCGGCTTCGCCGCCGAAGGCGTCATGCACCTGCTCGCCGAGCTGATGGACAACGCCGCGAACTTCTCCCCGCCCATCGACGTGGTGAACGTCTACGTCGAGCAGCGCAGCGCAGGCATCGTCGTCACCATCGAGGACAGCGGTCTGAAGATGGCCGGCGCGGCGATGCGCCGCGCCGAGGAGGCCGTGGCCGGCCGCATGACCGACCTTGCGTCGCTGCAGGGCACCCGGCTCGGCCTCACCGTGGTCGGACGACTCGCGGTGAAGCACGGCATCAGCGTCAACTACCGCCCCTCGTCACACGGTGGTACCGGCGTCGTCGTCCTGTTGCCCCCGCAACTGCTCGCTCAGCAGCGTGACTCGGCACCACGCGAGGCGTCCCGCCGCCCGGCCGCCGTGGCCGTGACCACGCCAGGCCCCGCCCCCGCCGCGCCGGCGGCCCCGGTTCCGACGACCGGCGTCGCCCCGCACCCCGCCGTCGCGGAGCGTCCCGCCGTCCGGCCGGAGCTGCCCGAACAGGGACGGGACCGCAAACCCGCCGTCTCCACGCCGAACGGACTGCCCGTCCGTCCCCCCGGCCGCACCATGGCCGAGGCGGAGCAGGAGCGCGAGCAGCGTCGGCTGGCGTCCGAGGCGGCGGACAGCGGCCCGCCGAAGCAGCGCCAGGCACGCGACGCGGGTTCGCGGTTCGGCGCCTTCCATCGCGGACGCCAGTCCGGAAGCGGCACCGCCGGCCCTGGTGCCCGGCCCGGGTCCGAACCGCCGGCCGCCCCGTAGCCCGACGTGCTTCCCGTATGCGCCCGAGGTCCTGGGCGCACACTTTCCCGCTCGAGTTCGTGAGATTGGAGGAACGGGCCGGTGACCGGTCAGCCGGGCACCACCGTCCCGTCACCCAGCATGCAGACCACCGACAACACCCTCACCTGGCTCCTGCAGAGCCTTGTGGAGCGCACACCCGGCACACGGCACGCCTTGGTCCTGTCGCGGGACGGCCTGAAGTTGTGCTGGACCGAGCACCTGACGCTCGACCGGGCCGACCAGCTGGCGGCGATCTGCTCCGGCATCCAGGCCCTCGCCCAGGGCGCGTCCATGGAGTTCGGCGACGGGACCGGCGGCGTCCGGCACTCCATGACCGAGTTCCACGGCGGCCTGCTGTTCATCGTGGGAGCCGGCGAAGGGGCGCACCTGGCGGTCGTCGCCGAGGAGGACGCCGACCCCGGCGTGGTGGGCCATCAGATGACGGAGCTGGTCGAGCAGATCGGCGAGCATCTGCGAGCCGAGCCCCGACACCTCGTCCGAGAAAGTCCCGCATCGTGATACGCAAGCCCGTGGACACCGGTGACCCCGACCGGCTCTACACGGTCACGGGCGGGCGGAGTCGCGCCGACGACTTCTTCGACCTGGTCACCCTCGTCGTCAGCGAGTGCCGGCCCACGTCGGGAATGCAGTCGGAGCACGCCCGGACTCTGGAGTTGTGCCAGCACCCGACGGCTGTGGTCGAGATCGCCGCGGAGCTGAAACTGCCGATCACGGTGGTGCGGATCCTGCTCGGCGACCTGCTCGACATGGGCCGCATCACCGCCCGCCACCCGCCTGCGGCGCGGTCCGCCGCCTCGCTCCCCGATTCCGACCTTCTCAAGGAGGTGCTCCATGGGCTCCGCAATCTCTGAGCTGCCCTCCCACCGCACGCCCCTGGCCGACGCGGCGGAGACCGGCCTGAAGATCGTCGTCGTGGGCGGATTCGGTGTCGGCAAGACAACCCTGGTCCGTTCGGTGAGCGAGATCCGGCCGCTGAACACCGAGGAGGTGATGACGCAGGCAGGCGTCGGCGTCGACGAGACCGGCGGCGTGGCGGCGAAGACGACCACGACGGTGGCGTTCGACTTCGGGCGGATCAGTCTCAACGAACGCATGGTGCTGTACATGTTCGGCGCGCCGGGCCAGGAACGCTTCTGGTTCCTGTGGGACAGGCTCTTCTCCGGCACCCTGGGCGCGGTGGTGCTCGTGGACACGCGCCGGATGAACGACTCCTGGTACGCGATAGACCGGCTGGAGCACCACCGGACGCCGTTCGTGGTGGCCGTCAACCGCTTCGACGACGCCGCCACCCGGCACTCCCTGGACGAGATCCGACAGGCGCTCGCGCTGCCTGAGCACGTACCGATGGTCGACTGCGACGCGCGGGTCAGGGAGTCCGGCAAGGACGTGCTGATCACCCTCGTGGACCACCTCTACGAAATGGCCATGGCCCAGGAGGCGACACCGTGACCGACCCCGGTTCCTCTTCCGCGAACCCGGCTCCGCCGGGCTGCCCCGCTCACGCCGCCGACGTGTTGCGCCTGGGAGGGCTCGAGTACCAGCAGACCCCGTCGCAGCTGTACCGCGCGCTGCGCCGGGAGCACGGCGCGGTCGCGCCGGTGCTGCTCGACGGGGACATCCCGGCCTGGCTGGTGCTCGGCTATGCCGAGGTCACGTACGTGACCGACCACGACGAGCTGTTCGCTCGGGACTCCCGGCGCTGGCACCAGTGGGAGAACATCCCGCCGGACTGGCCGCTGCTGCCGTTCGTCGGGTACCAGCCGTCGGTGCTGTTCACCGAGGGCGACGAGCACCGGCGGCGCGCCGGGGTGATCACTCAGGCGCTGGAGGAGGTCGACCAGTTCGAGCTGGCCCGTGACTGCCACCTGATCGCCGACCAGCTCATCGCCGATTTCGCGGGCAGCGGCCGGGCGGAGCTCATGTCCGGTTTCGCGCACGCCCTGCCGATGCGGGCCGTGGTGCAGCTGTGCGGGATGCCCACCTCGGGCGCGGACACCCTTCAGCTCGTCGACGACCTGCGGATCTCGCTGGACGCGGCGGCGGGCGACGACCCGGTGGCTGCGTACGCGCGCGTGGGCGAGCGGCTGCGGCAGCTGGTGAAGGACAAGCGGGCCAACCCCGGTCCGGACATCACGTCACACATGCTGCTGCACCCGGCGGGGCTGACGGACGAGGAGGTCGTCCAGGACCTGACCGCGGTGATCGCCGCGGCACAGCAGCCGACGGCGAACTGGATCTGCAACACGCTGCGGCTGCTGCTGACGGACGAGCGGTTCGCCCTGAACGTGTCGGGCGGCCGGCTCAGCGTGGGTGAGGCGCTCAACGAGACGCTGTGGCTGGACACGCCGACGCAGAATTACATAGGGCGCTGGGCCGTGCGGGACACTCAGCTCGGCGGGCGGCAGATCCGGGCCGGTGACTGCCTGGTGCTGGGGCTGGCCGGGGCCAACACCGATCCGCAGATCTGGCCGGAGGCACACGTGGGCGCGGAGAACGCCGCGCACCTGTCGTTCAGCAACGGCGAGCACCGCTGCCCCTATCCGGCCCCGCTGCTGGCGGACGTGATGGCGCGGACGGCGGTCGAGACGCTGCTGGAGCGGCTGCCGGACCTGGTGCTGGCGGTGGAGCCGGAGGAGCTGACCTGGCGTCCGTCGATCTGGATGCGAGGGCTGACAGCGCTCCCGGTGCAGTTCACGCCGGTGGTGCAGTAGGCCGGGCACGTGGGCCCCCGGCGGGGGCCCACCACCTCGGCCGTGGCGTGGTCAGGCTGTCGCGGGGGTGAAGCGCACCGGCAGGGCCTGCGGTCCGCGGGTGAAGACGCCCTCCTCGACGGGGTCGAAGCCGTCGGCGAGGCGCACGTCGGGCATGGCGTCGAGCAGATGGTTGACGCCGGTCTCGACCTCGGCCTTGGCGAGCAGGGCGCCGACGCAGAAATGGCGGCCGAGCGCGAAGGCGAGGTGGTCGGCGGCGGCGGAGAAGGCGGTCGTGGTGGTGAGGTCGTCGCGGAAGATGTCGAATCGGTCGGGGTCGAGGTAGCGGTTCTCGTCCCGGTTGGCGGCGCCGATCAGGCAGGTGACGGTGGCGCCCGGGGGGATGGTGCCGCTGCTGAGCGTCACCTCGGTCGCGGACTGCCGCATGATCATATGAACGGGCGGGGTGTAGCGCAGGGTCTCGGCGAAGGCCCGCGGGATCAGACTGCGGTCCGCGCGGACGGCGGCGAGCTGGTCGGGGTGGAGCAGCAGGTTCGTGAAGATGCCGGCGATCGCCTTGTCGGTGGTCTCGCCGCCGGCGGCGAGCAGCAGGCTGCAGAACGCCTTGATGTCCTCGTCGCTCATCCGCACGCCGTCGACCTCGGCGGCGCACAGCGTGGACAGCAGGTCATCGCCCGGGTTCTCACGGCGTGCACGGATGATCGGCAGCATGTACTCGGCGAACTCGACGCGGGTCCGTTCTCCTGCCGAGGCCACCGCGGGATCGCCCGAGAGATTGCCGAGGAAGGCGATGACAACCGTGTACCAGCGGTGGAAGCGGGTGTGGTCGGCCTTGTCGAGGCCCAGCATGTCGGCGATGACGTTGACCGGGAAGCGGGTGGCATAGTCAGCGACCAGGTCGGCGGAGCCGGTGTGCCGGAAGGTGTCGACGAG
Source organism: Streptomyces sp. NPDC002911 (assembly GCF_053591835.1). Lineage (NCBI taxonomy): Bacteria > Bacillati > Actinomycetota > Actinomycetes > Kitasatosporales > Streptomycetaceae > Streptomyces > Streptomyces sp. NPDC002911. The sequence goes on from NZ_JBSFUO010000006.1 coordinate 32,683, forward strand.
TTCGCGCGAGTTGCGCTCGATGACCGGCAGGAACTTCTCCCGCAGGTCGCTGCCGCGGAAGGCGGGGGCGACGAGGGCGCGGCGCACGGCGTGGTCACGGCCGCTGAGCTGGAGGATCGTCTTCCCGTGCACGGGCTCGAGCTGCCAGTCGTAGTTGTCGGTGGTGAACTCGCTGCTCTTGTCCTTGAAGACGCGCTCGACGTCCTCGTAGCGCGAGATGATGTAACTCTGTGTGGCTTCGTGCCAGACGAGGGGCGCGGTTTCGCGCATCGCACGGTAGGCCGCATAGGGATCCGCTGCGAACTCGGGCGAAAGAATATCGGGCACGTGCTGCGCGGTGGACATGGGACTCCCTCGGATCAGCAGCTGATCTACCGCTCCAGGCTATTGATCAACCGCCGGACGGGACAGCCCCGTCGGCGCCCCTGTTGGCCGAAAACCGCCCTCGGCCGACGTATCTGACGGCGACCGGTGTCCGGTTCACCGCCCTGGCCGGCGTCCGGGTTCGTGTCGCCGGATGACCGTGTCGCGGACGGCCCCGCAACCCACCGATGAGGTGTGATGCGGGGCCGTCCGCCGTCCGTGAAAGGTCAGAGCCGCTCGGGCGTCCTGATGCCGAGCAGTTTCATGCCCTGGTGCAGGGTGCGGGCGGTGAGCTCGACGAGGAACAGCCGGTTCTCGACGACCTCTGGCGCGTTGTCCGGGCTGAGCACCTGGCACTGGTCGTAGAACGTGGTCAGGTGCGAGGCCAGCTGGTAGAGGTACGCGGCCAGCTTGTGCGGCTCGTACCCTTCGGCGACCTCGGCCAGGACCTCGCCGAACTGGTCCAGGTGCAGGCCCAGCGCGCGCTCGGCCGGGGCCAGGTCCAGTTCCGGATGCGCGGCGGGCTTCGCGTCGCCCGCGTTGCGCATGATCGACCGGATCCGCGCGTACGCGTACTGGAGGTAGACCGACGTGTCGCCGTGCAGCGCCACCATCTGGTCCAGGTCGAACTTGTAGTCCCGCACGGCGGAGGTCGACAGGTCCGCGTACTTCACGGCGCCGACGCCGACGTACCGGCCGTTCCCGACGATCTCGTCCTCGGTCAGGCCCACCTTCTCGGCCTTTCCCCGGACCACCGCGGTGGCCCGCTCGACCGCCTCGTCCAGGAGGTCCTCCAGCCGGACGGTGGTGCCCTCACGGGTCTTGAACGGCTTGCCGTCCTTGCCGAGGACCGTGCCGAAGGCCAGCTGGTGCGCCTTGACGTCCTCGTTCAGCCAGCCGGCGCGGCGGGCGGTCTCGAAGACCATCTTGAAGTGCAGGGACTGCCGGGCGTCCACGACGTAGAGCAGGGTGTCGGCCTTGAGGTTCTGGACGCGGTCGCGGATCGCGGAGAGGTCGGTCGCCGCGTAGCCGTAGCCGCCGTTCGTCTTCTTGACGATCAGCGGGACCGGGTTGCCGTCCGGGCCCTTCACATCGTCGAAGAACACGCACAGCGCGCCCTCGGAGCGGACGGCGACGCCCGTCTCCTCCAGGATCCGGCAGGTCTCCTCGAGCATGTCGTTGTACCCGGACTCGCCGACGATGTCGGGGTCGTCGATCTCCATGTCGAGCTTGTTGAAGACGGAGTAGAAGTAGATCTTCGACTCGTCGACGAAGCGCTGCCAGTGCGCCAGCGTCTCCGGGTCACCGGCCTGGAGGGCGACGACCCGGTCACGGGAGCGTGCCTTGAACTCCTCGTCGGAGTCGAACAGGACCCGTGACGCCTTGTAGACGCGGTTCAGCGACGACATCGCCGCCTCGCCGTCCGCTTCCCCGCCTTCGTGCTGCAGCTCGCCCGGGTGCTCGAAGAGGTACTGGATGAGCATGCCGAACTGGGTGCCCCAGTCGCCGATGTGGTGGCGCCGGACGACGGTCTCCCCGGTGAATTCGAGGATCTGGACCATCGCGTCACCGATGACCGCCGACCGCAGGTGGCCGACGTGCATCTCCTTGGCCACATTCGGCTGGGCGTAGTCGATGACGGTCGTGCCCGCGGCGGACTTCAACGGGACACCGAGCCGGTCGGCGTCGGCGGCCCGCTCGGCGAGCGTCCGGATGATCGCCCCGTCGGTGAGCGTGACGTTCAGGAAGCCGGGGCCGGACACCTCGATGTCCTTGATCAGGTCACCCGCCGGAAGGGCCGCAGTGACCTTGGATGCCAGGTCGCGCGGGTTGCCCTTGAGCTTCTTGGCGAGGGCGAGGATGCCGTTGGCCTGGAAGTCGGCCCGGTCGCTTCGGCGCAGCAGCGGGTCCGCGGTGCCGGCCTCCGGCAGAGCTGCCGTCAGGGCGTCCGCCAGCTGCTGCTGGAGCGTGGAAGCGAGGGAAGGGACCGAAGCCATGAGCCGGCTGCCGTTTCGGTAGAGGACAAGGATCACCCCAGTATCCCACGGGGCGTAAAGCCGTTTTCGCGCTGCGGTCGGTACCTGGGAGAATGGGCGTGCCCCCCGTGGGCGTCCCCTGCGAGTCCTACACGAGAGAAGGACGTGCCGACCGTGGCTTCGAGTCAGAGCAGCACCGAGACCGACTGGGTCTCCCGCTTCGCGGACGATGTCATCGCCGAATCGGAGCGACGTGCGCCTGGCAAACCGGTCGTCGTCGCCTCCGGCCTGTCCCCGTCGGGCCCGATCCACCTGGGCAACCTCCGCGAGGTCATGACCCCGCACCTCGTCGCCGACGAGATCCGCCGCCGCGGTCACACCGTGCGGCACCTGATCTCCTGGGACGACTACGACCGCTACCGCAAGGTGCCGGAGGGCATCGAGGGCGTCGACAAGAAGGCCTGGGAGGCGCACATCGGCAAGCCGCTGACGTCCGTGCCCGCCCCGGCCGGGTCGGCGTATCCGAACTGGGCCGAGCACTTCAAGGCCGCGATGACCCAGGCGCTGGACGAGCTCGGCGTGGAGTACGACGGGATCAGCCAGACCGAGCAGTACCTGGCGGGTACGTATCGCGAGCAGATCCTGCACGCGATGAAGCACCGCGGCGACATCGACGACGTCCTGGACCGCTACCGCACCAAGAAGGACGGGGCGGCGGGCCCCAAGGGCGGGAAGCCGCAGCAGAAGAAGGTCGACGAGGCCGAGCTGGAGGCCGCGGAGGGCTCCGGCGCTGCCGACGAGGACGACGGCAGCAGCGGCTCCGCGGGCTACTTCCCGTACAAGCCCTACTGCGGCAACTGCGAGAAGGATTTCACCGTCGTCACGTCCTACGACGACGACTCGACCGAGCTGAACTACACCTGCTCGGCCTGTGGCTTCGCCGAAACGGTCCGCCTCAACGAGTTCAACCGCGGCAAGCTCGTCTGGAAGGTCGACTGGCCGATGCGCTGGGCCTACGAGGGCGTGATCTTCGAGCCCAGCGGCGTGGACCACTCCTCGCCCGGCTCCTCGTTCGTCGTCGGCGGCCAGATCGTGCGCGAGATCTTCGACGGTGTCCAGCCGATCGGGCCGATGTACGCGTTCGTCGGGATCTCCGGCATGGCGAAGATGTCCTCCAGCAAGGGCGGCGTGCCGACCCCGGCCGACGCCCTCAAGATCATGGAGGTGCCGCTGCTGCGCTGGCTGTACGCGCGCCGCAAGCCCAACCAGTCCTTCAAGATCGCCTTCGACCAGGAGATCCAGCGGCTGTACGACGAGTGGGACTCTCTGGCCCGCAAGGTCGCCGACGGGTCGGTGCTGTCCGCCGACGCCGCCGCCTACGCGCGGGCCGTCGGCACGGCCGCCGGTGAGCTGCCCGGCACCGCGCGTCCGCTGCCCTACCGCACGCTCGCCTCGGTCGCCGACATCACGGCCGGTGCGGAGGACCAGACGCTGCGCATCCTCAGCGAGCTGGACCCGGAGAACCCGCTGACCTCGCTCGACGAGGCGCGGCCCCGGCTCGACCGCGCCGAGAGCTGGATCACCACCCAGGTCCCGGCCGAGGCCCGCACCATCGTCCGCGACGAGCCGGACAAGGAGCTGCTCGGCTCCCTGGACGAGCGGGGCCGCGAGTCGCTACGGCTGCTGCTGGAAGGGCTCGACTCGCACTGGTCGCTGGACGGGCTGACCACGCTCGTCTACGGCGTACCGAAGGTGCTGGAGGGCCTGGAGCCCGACGCCAAGCCGACGCCCGAGCTGAAGGTGGCCCAGCGCTCCTTCTTCGCGCTGCTGTACCGGCTGCTCGTCGGCCGGGACACCGGGCCCCGCCTGCCCACGCTGCTCCTGGCGGTCGGGGCGGACCGGGTGCGGACGCTGCTCGGGGCGTAGCACCACCAGGGCGAGAACGGGCGGGCCGCCCAGCGGCCCGCCCGTTTCCTCTGTCCGTCTGCGACTCCGCCCTAGGCGATGTGGTCCGCGGCCATCTCGCTGTCGAAGCGCTGCTTGAAGCCGGGCAGCAGCCGGCGGAGCAGAGCGGTGCTGCGCGGGTGGTGGACGTTGTGGACGTCCGAGAGGGTGATGTCGAGCGCCTCGGCACTCGGGTGGGTCTGGTGCTGGTGTGTGTACTCGGCGTACGCCGCGTACGCGAGCTTGCTGAACCGGGCCTCGTCCTCGGCCCATTCGGCCTCCTGCTGCCCGTCGGGTTCCGGCTCCTGCTGCTCGTCGGGCGCCGGTGAACCGTTGCGCGGGTGGGGGAACCCGTCGATCGTGCCCACGTTGCCGAGCGGGCGGGTCCGGCCGCCCGGGCCGGACGGGATCATCACCGGGGGGTGCTCCGTGCCCTCGTCGTACGCCGGGTCGTACGCCGGGTCGTACGCCGGGTCGTACGAGCCCTCGTACGCCTCGTCCGGCACCTTGGGGGACGCGAACCAGGGGCTGACGTGCGAGCCGGGGCCTTCCTCGGGGTACTGCTGCTGAGCGTTTCGCTGCTGGTGCTGCCGCTGGTCGTACGGGGCGGTCTGTTCCCGCTGCGGGTCCTGCTCCTGCTGCTCCTGCTCCTGCTGCTCCTGCTGTTCCTGCGGCTGCGGGACGTACGGGAGTTGGGGGTGCTGCTCGGTCTTCACGGCTGCGGGGGCCGGCGGCAGCAGGGCCGGCTCGATGCCCGCGGCGGCGAGGCCGGCCGGGGCGGTCTCCGCGAGCGGGACACCGTACTTCGCCAGACGCAGCGGCATCATCGACTCGACGGGCGCCTTGCGGCGCCAGTTGCGGCCGAAGCGGGCCTGGAGGCGGGCCTGGTAGATCAGCCGGTCCTGTTCGAGCTTGATGACCTGCTCGTAACTGCGCAGCTCCCACAGCTTCATCCGGCGCCACAGCTTGAACGTGGGGATGGGGGAGAGAAGCCAGCGGGTGAGGCGGACGCCCTCCATGTGCTTGTCGGCGGTGATGTCCGCGATCCGGCCCACCGCGTGCCGTGCCGCCTCGACGGCGACGACGAACAGGATGGGGATCACCGCGTGCATGCCGGTGCCCAGCGGGTCGGGCCAGGCGGCGGCGCCGTTGAAGGCGATCGTCGCCGCGGTCAGCAGCCATGCGGTCTGACGCAGCAGCGGGAAGGGTATCCGCATCCAGGTCAGCAGCAGGTCCAGCGCGAGCAGGACGCAGATGCCCGCGTCGATGCCGATCGGGAAGACGACCGAGAACTCGCCGAAGCCCTTCTCCTCCGCGAGTTCACGCACGGCTGCGTACGATCCCGCGAAACCGATCGCCGCGATGAGCACGGCGCCGGCGACGACGACCCCGATGAGTACGCGGTGTGTGCGTGTCAGCTGCATTGCGGCCACCCGCGATCCCCTCCCGACTTCGACGAACCGGCTCCACTTCGGCACCCGGCGCGGGCACAGCCTGGCACATGCCGGCCGGGTGTGTTGCGTGGGGAGGGGCCGAAACCCGGTACTCGTGGGAGCACCGGGCTTCGGTAAGGCGTTTCCGGGCCGGGGAGTTCACGCTCCCGCCGGCATCGGGTCAGGACTCGGCGCCGGCCTTCGCGGACGACTTGGCGGACGACGTGTCCGACGCCTTGTCCGACGCGGAGGACGACGCGGAGGACGACGCCTTGGCGGAAGGGGAGGCCGAGGACTTGTCGGCGCCGACCGCGGCGACGGCTTCCTCGGCGGCCTTCTGGGCACCCTTGAGGATGTCCGCGGCGGAGGGCGTCCTGGCGCCCGCGAACCCGGCCCCGTTGTAGGTGACGTTGACGACGACGTTCTCCGTGCGGGCCACGATCGTCGCGTACTCGAAGTCCTCGCTCGATTTGGCGAGGCCGTACGTGACGGACGTGGCCTGCTCACCGAGACCGGTGGCGGGCTTGGCCGCGGCTTTTTCGGCGCCCTCGGCCGCCTGCGCCTTGGCGACCTGCTTCGTGTACTCGTCGGTCGCGCGCTTCGCACCGCTGCCCATGGACTGGTCCGAGTCGAAGCGGGTGAAGCCGACGTCGAGCCAGCGGTACTGCGAGCCCTTCACGCCGTTGTCGTCCAGGCCGTTCCAGGAGCAGCCGCCGCGGCTCGCGGAGTCGCTGGACTTGCCGGGGGTGCCGCCCTTGTTCTTGGTCTTCGGGACCAGGTCCTCGATCGTCTTCTTGCCGATCGACGTACAGGCGTCGGGCAGCGCGTCGAACTTCGCGGGCTCGACGGTCGGCTCGGTCTTCTTCGCACTCGGGGAGGCCGAGGAGTCCGAGGCCTTCGCGTCGCCGGAGTCCGACGAGCAGCCGGCGACGACGAGCATCACCGGAACGGCGGCGCAGGCGAGTATGCGGGACAGTCGCGGGGCTGATCGGTGCATGATTCCTTCACTCGGACGGCACGGCGGTCTCGGTCGTGCGGACGGTCGGGCGGTGCAGCGGTCGGTACGTCGGTCGGGGGCCACGGTACGACGGACCGCGACCGTATGCCGCCTTCGGCCGGAAGCCCCGAGGTGTGCCAGAGGTCCCGGCCGTGCCCCCTCGGGGGCCGGCTAGTCGCTGAGGGTCTCGGCCAGTTTCCGTGCCAGGGCCTGGGCCTTCTCCTGCAGTTCCCTGCTGTCCGGGACCTCGGTGACGCGGGCCGGCTGCTCGGTGTACCGGACGGTCACGATGACGTTCGATGTGCGGAATACCACGCTCACGGTGCGGTGCTGTGCGGTGGAGCCCGCCCGGGTGAGCGCATCGTCCAGGAAAGCGGCGTCCCCGAGCTCGTCGAGCAGTCGCGGCCGGAGGTCCTCTTCGGGGTCGACCGCCGTGGTGCTGCCGGACGGGTCGGCCGAGGACGTGGCGGAGGCTGTGCCGCCCGGGGAGCCGGACGGCGTGGCACCGGGCGACGCGGAGGCCGATCCGCTGGGCTTCTCGCTGGGGGTGGCCCCCGCCGCTGTGGGGAGGGCAGCGGCGTCCTCCCTCTTCGTGTACACCTCCTGGGCGCGGTCGTCGTCGCTCACCGCGGGGTCGTACGACACGACGCGTTCGAAGTCGATGGACAGATTCCGGGAGGCGTCCGGGGCGTCCGACTTCCAGCGGCAGCCGACCTTGCGGTCGGTGTCGTAGGTGACGGTGGCCGTGCCCTCGTACACCTTCTCCTGCTGCTCCTCCGGCAGGTCGGCGGTGCCGGGCAGCAGGTCCTTGAGGGTGGAACGCGGTACGGCACGGCAGGATTCGGGCAGCGTCCGGTACTTCCCGGGAGGCGCGGCCGTGACCGTCGGGCTGCCCGGCTTGCTGTCGGCGGCGGGGTCGTCGGCGTCGGAGCCGGCGCTGCAGCCGGCGACGACCGCTGCGAGAAGCGCGACGCCGGGTACGTACGCCATGTGTCGCACGGTCCCAGGCTCCCTTCGGTACGAAAACGGGTTGCCGCTCGATAGCGGCCGATGGACACAATGTCTATCGCACGTGCCGCTGTGAATGCCGGTCGGCCGACCTTTATGCCGACCTCGCCACCGGTTTTGCACTTTCAGTCTTTTCGGGGGAATCGAGGGGTTATGTCGTATGTAGAGATACCGGGTGCGCAGGTTCCCATTCGTATGTGGGCGGATCCGGCGTCGGTCGAGGACGTCGCGATGCGGCAGCTGCGGAACGTGTCCACGCTGCCCTGGATCAAGGGCCTCGCGGTCATGCCGGACGTCCACTTCGGCAAGGGTGCGACCGTCGGCTCGGTGATCGCGATGCACGGCGCCGTCTGCCCGGCCGCGGTGGGCGTGGACATCGGCTGCGGGATGTCGGCGGTGAGGACGTCGCTCACGGCCGACGACCTGCCGGGCGACCTCTCGCGTCTCCGGTCGAAGATCGAGCAGGCGATTCCGGTGGGCCGGGGGATGCACGACGACACGGTCGACCCGGGGAAGCTCCACGGCTTCCCGACCAGCGGCTGGGACGATTTCTGGTCGCGGTTCGACGGGATCGCCGATGCGGTCAAATTCCGTCAGGAGCGTGCCACCAAGCAGATGGGGACCCTGGGAAGCGGAAACCACTTCATCGAGTTCTGTCTCGACGAGGCCGGATCGGCGTGGCTGATGCTGCACTCCGGCTCCCGGAACATCGGCAAGGAACTCGCCGACTTCCACATCGGGCAGGCTCAGAAGCTTCCGCACAACCAGGGGCTGGTCGACCGTGACCTGGCGGTCTTCATCGCCGACACCCCGCAGATGGCGGCGTACCGCAACGACCTGTTCTGGGCTCAGGAGTACGCCGGGTACAACCGCTCGATCATGATGGGCCTCTTCCAGGACGTGGTCCGCAAGGAATTCAAGAAGGCCAGGGTCACGTTCGAGCCGGTCATCTCCTGCCACCACAACTACGTGGCGGAGGAGCGGTACGACGGCATGGACCTGCTGGTCACCCGCAAGGGCGCGATCCGGGCGGGGTCGGGGGAGTTCGGGATCATTCCCGGGTCCATGGGGACCGGCTCGTACATCGTGAAGGGCCTCGGCAACGCGAAGTCGTTCAACTCCGCCTCGCACGGTGCGGGCCGGAGGATGAGCAGGAACGCGGCCAAGCGGAAGTTCTCGACGCAGGACCTGGAGGACCAGACGCGGGGTGTGGAGTGCCGCAAGGACTCCGGCGTCGTGGACGAGATCCCTGCGGCGTACAAGCCGATCGAGCAGGTCATCGACCAGCAGCGGGACCTCGTCCAGGTCGTCGCGAAGCTCAAGCAGGTCGTGTGCGTGAAGGGCTGAGTCGGCTCCGTCCCACCGGATGATTCAGAGGGTGCGGTGGACCTTCGAGTTGGAGGCCTGGGCGCGGGGGCGGACCACCAGGAGATCGATGTTGACGTGGCTGGGGCGCGTGACGGCCCAGGTGATCGTGTCGGCCACGTCGTCGGCGGAGAGCGGTGCGTCGACGCCCGCGTAGACCTTGGCGGCCTTCTCGGTGTCCCCGCGGAAGCGGGTGGTGGCGAACTCCTCGGTCCTGACCATGCCGGGGGCGACCTCGATCACCCGGACCGGCGTGCCGACGATCTCCAGCCGGAGGGTCTCCGCCAGCACGTGCTCGCCGTGTTTGGCGGCGACGTAACCGCCACCGCCCTCGTAGGTGGAGAGGCCGGCCGTCGAGGAGAGGATCACGATCGTGCCGTCCCCGCTCGCGGTGAGAGCGGGGAGCAGGGCCTGGGTGACGTTGAGCGTGCCGATGACGTTGGTCTCGTACATCTGGCGCCAGTCGGCCGGGTCGCCCGTGGCGACGGGGTCGGCGCCCAGTGCTCCGCCGGCGTTGTTGACCAGGACGGCCAAGGACCGGAACGCGGTGGCGAACTCGTCGACCGCCGCGCGGTCCGTGACGTCCAGGGGGTAGGCCGTCGCCTGGTGGCCCGCTTCGGCGAGCTCGGCGGCCAGGGCCTCTATGCGGTCCTTGCGGCGTGCGGTGAGCACCACGCGGTATCCGGCGGCGGCCAGCTGCCTGGCGGTCGCGGCGCCGATGCCGCTGCTCGCACCGGTGATGACGGCGATGGGGGTGGCGGCCATGCGAACTCCTCGGACAGCTGATCGGTACGTGGCCAGGATAGGCGGGCGCTCCGTCGCTCCGGACGGGGTGGGTTCAGTGGTTGCGGGGTGCGTACATGATCAACGCCATGCCGGCCAGGCAGATCAGCGCTCCGGTCACGTCCCAGCGGTCCGGGCGGTAGCCGTCGGCGACCATGCCCCAGGCGATCGAACCCGCGACGAACACTCCGCCGTACGCCGCGAGGATGCGGCCGAAGTCACCGTCCGGCTGGAGGGTGGCCACGAAGCCGTACGCGCCGAGGGCGATGACGCCCGCGCCGATCCAGATCCAGCCGCGGTGCTCGCGCACCCCCTGCCAGACGAGCCAGGCGCCCCCGATCTCGAAGAGGGCGGCTACGACGAAGAGGGCGACGGAACGGGCGAGGAGCATGGGGGCAGCGTGCCACGCGGGCGCGGTGGGCCGTGCGAGTGGGGGAGGCGTGCGAACCAGCCGTCATGCAGGGACGTCTCGTGGGTCATCGGTATGTTCCGGCGCATGCGAGTGATGCGTGGAGCAGTGCTGAAGGTGGCCGCCGCTGCGGCAGTGGCTGTCGTGGGGGGCCCGGGGCTGTCCGCCGTGGCCGAACCGGCAGCGCGGGGGATCGCGCCGGAGGCGGACGTGTTCCACCACGGACGCGTCTCGCTCGGCGAGGAGCGGATCGAGGTCCAGCTGCGTACCGGGAACCGGGGGCCGTCACCACTCGCGGACGCCACCGTGCGGCTGCGCTTCTCCGTCCCCCTCGTGGCCGGGCAGCGACTGCCCGAGGCCTGTCTGCGCAGCGGCAGCCGGACGGTGCTGTGCGGGACCGGTCCGCTGAGCGTGGCCGGGGAGGCGCGGCGCATCAGCCTCGGCCTGCGCCTCGTGGGCAGACCGGCCGAGGTCGTGGTGCGGGTGGACACCGTGTGGAACGGCGGTGCGAGCGACCGGAACCGGCGGAACGACACGCACGAGGTGCCGGCCCTCTCCACAGGTGACGCCTCCGTCTTCTGAGTCCGGGGCCGGGTGGCCTCTCAGGCCGTGGGCGCCTGGCTTCCCGCCCCGCCGAATTCGCGTACGGCCTCCGCCACGACGGCTTCGAGGCGGGCGTGGTGGGCGCCCCGCCAGTACACCCGGCCGCAGGCGGTGCACTGCGCGAACACGTCGTAGGCCGCCTGCGTGCCCTGCTCCAGGTGGGAGCGCACGGAGTCCTTGTCCGCCTCCGCGAGCTCTCCGTTGCAGGCGGTGCAGCGGGTCCACGGCACGAGCACGGGGGCGAAGCGGCCCAGGACGTCGCGGAGCTGCTCCTCGGGCCGGTCGCTGTAGACGTACGCCCCCGCCCAGATCTCCCTGCGCCTGAGCAGCCCCCGGTCGCGGGAGAGCATGACGCGTCGTTGCTCCGCCGAGAGGGCGGCGAGCGCCGGGTCGCCGATGTCCTCGCTCTCGTACGCGGCGTCCACACCCAGGAGCCGCAACCGCCGGGCGAGCGTGCCCAGATGTACGTCGAGCAGGAAACGCAGCGGTGCGCCCGGGACCTGCTGGGGGCGTCGTACCGCCCGCACCTCGACCAGTTCGCCCGCGCCGGGGATGTGCGACACGGGCACGGGGCGGCCGTCGACGAGGAGCTGTCCGGCCTCGGTGAGCGGAACACCGAGGGACTCCACGACGTGTCCGAGGGTCGAGGAGCCGTCCGTGGTGACGGCGGTGCGCCCTTGGCGGCGGTCGTGGGCGATGAAGAGCCGCAGTTCCGGGGCTACTTCGAGGGTGATCTCGGGTCCGTTCACCCGGTCAGGATGCCACTGTGCGGGACGCGTCGGCGAGGGGTTTCCGGCTGTGGCGGCCAGGGGCGCCGGCCCGGCCGCCGGCGGCCGGGGTCAGCGCCGCGCGGCGGCCTTCGAGGGCACGCCGACCGTGGCCGCGAAGTGCCTGACCAGGTGCGCCCGGTCGCCGTAGCCGAGATCGGCGGCGAGTTCCGCCCGGTCGGGCGCCGGCTCCGACCCGGCGTGCCGCAGCGCCTCGTGGGTGCGCTGGCGGAGGATGACCCACTTGGGTCCGGGCGGCAGGCCAGGGCTCGGAGCCGGACCCTGTCGTGGTGGCGGAGCTGGAGCCGGGGCCGGCCGCGACGGCCCCGCAGGCGCGGGGATGAAGGTGTTCGGCGAGCTGTTCCCCGTGTCGCCCGGGGCTACGGCCTTCGAGCGGCTGCCTCCCGCGACGGGCCGTGATCCGGGCCGGCGTCCGCCTCGCGGCTGACAGCGGGGGAGTCCGCGGCCGGGTGCGGGGTGGCAGGGTCGGCGTAGAGCCTGCCGAGGGCGGCGTACGCGCTGTCGACGACGGCCTCGGCCAGGACCAGTGCGTCGCGCGCCGCGAGACGGGCCGCCCGGCGGGTGTGCGGCGACGGCGGGTGCCGGCGCTGCCGCCGGCAGTCGACGACGGTGTACACCCCGCTCGCGACGACCACGGCCGGGACGGTCAGGGCCAGCAGCAGGTCATCCATGCGGGTGCCTCCTCGGGAGTCGTGCTCCTTGCATACCGTGCTCCTTGCATCGGCAGGCCCGGCGGTGCGGCTGGAGATCACTCTTCGGTCAATGAATGGCCGAAGGATGTCCCTCCGCCTCCGGTCGAGGTGTGTGCGCAGGGGCAGCGCGAACTCCTCGGTCCGCGCCGGCTGGGGGTGGTGGGGCGAGCTCCCTGGTCCGGTGCATCGCACCGCGCGAAACTGCCGGCCACGGTCCGCCGTCCACCGCTCCCGGCGGCCTCCTCCAGCGCCTCGACCGGTCCGAAAGCCCCCCGACCACCCGTCCAGGCTCCCCCGGGCTCGGATCGGGCGACACCGTCTTCCGTGGCCACCACGACCACACGCGGTTCATTTGCCGTCGTGTGCCATACGTTCCTGCACCCGAACGGAGGGGTGGAACGCGCACACGTGCCAGCTCTTACGGGGCGGCCCCGTCCTCCCCCGCCGCCCGGGCCGCCGCCCGGAGCACCTCGCCGCCGGGTCAGGGCCACACCAGGCAGTACGCCTGGTGTCCCGCGTCGTGCAGCCGGTGGGAGAAGTCCTGCCACTCGTGGAGCAGTTGGTAGACGTTGAACGCGTCGCGCGGGCCGCCGCGGTCCGGGACCGTGGACCAGATGAAGGCCGCCGCGCCGACCGATTCCTCGCCGACGTCCCGGAGCGGGTCGACCACCGTCATCGGCAGCTTGACCACCGCGTAGTCGGGGTGGAGCACGACCAGCTCCAGTGGAGGGACCTTGTTCAGGGGTATGCCCTGTATGCCGGTGAGGACCATGGCCGCCACCGTCTCGGGCTTGATCTTGCTGAACATGCCGCCCATGCCCAGCTCGTCGCCGCCCAGTTCCTCGGGGCGCATGGAAATAGGCACACGTGCGGCGGTCGCCCCGTCAGGGGCACCGAAGTACTTGTAGGTCACCCCCACCCGTCCACTGCTCCTGCTCTCCGAACCGTCGGCCCCACCGGCCCGCGCGTCACGTGCACGCTCGGCCTCGCGCTCCGCCCTGCGCCGGTGCCGCCCTCGCCGGGCAGGCTCGGGCCCCAGGTCGTCGGTCCCTTCGCCCACTCCGCCACCGCGATGCATATCTCATCCACCCGACTACTTCTTAGGAGACACAGCCCCGCCGCGCAACCCGATCATCGTCAGTGACCTCCCCCACGGGCGTGCGGTGAAACACCTGTCCGCAAGACCGCCGATGCCTCTGACACCATGGCATGTGTGAGCTTTCCCTATGACGCCCCAGTTTTGCAGACGCGAGGAGACTGACGCCCTTTCGTTGTACGCACCTCATACGGGAAGAGCGCGCTCCCTGCTCACCGGCGGCCGGGAAGTCCGGCCCGGCCCCTCGAACCTCGAATCGCAGATCAGGACCAAAGTGGCGTATTCATACGAAGCCCCAGTTTCGCAGACGCTTTTCGACCGTGCGTCCCTCGTGACGCCCGGCGGCGTGAACTCCCCCGTGCGGGCCTTCCGGGCCGTGGGCGGTACGCCCCGGTTCATGGTGTCCGGTACGGGCCCGTACCTCACCGACGCCGACGGCCGTGAGTATGTCGACCTCGTGTGTTCGTGGGGGCCGATGATCCTCGGCCACGCGCACCCTGAGGTCACCGCGGCCGTCCATGACGCCGTCGCCCGGGGTACCTCGTTCGGTACGCCGGGTGAGGGCGAGGTCGCGCTCGCCGAGGAGATCGTGGCCCGGATCGAGCCCGTGGAGCAGGTGCGGCTGGTGTCGTCCGGCACCGAGGCGACCATGTCCGCGATCCGCCTCGCCCGTGGTTTCACGGGGCGCGCCAAGGTCGTGAAGTTCGCCGGGTGCTACCACGGCCACGTCGACGCGCTGCTGGCCGCGGCCGGCTCGGGGGTCGCCACCTTCGGCCTGCCCGACACGCCCGGCGTGACCGGCGCCCAGGCGGGCGACACGATCGTGTTGCCGTACAACGACCTGGAGGCCGTGCGCGCCGCGTTCGCCGCGCAGCCGGGTGAGATCGCCTGCGTGATCACCGAGGCGTCGCCGGGCAACATGGGCGTCGTGCCGCCGCTGGACGGCTTCAACGCCGGGCTGAAGGAGATCTGCGCGGCCAACGGCGCGCTGTACATCTCCGACGAGGTGATGACCGGATTCCGTACGTCGAAGGCCGGCTGGTTCGGCATCGACGGGGTGCGGCCCGACCTGATGACCTTCGGCAAGGTCATGGGCGGCGGCTTCCCTGCCGCGGCCTTCGGCGGCCGGGCCGACGTGATGGCTCACCTGGCCCCCGCCGGTCCCGTCTACCAGGCGGGCACCCTCTCCGGGAACCCGGTCGCCACCGCGGCCGGGCTCGCCCAGTTGCGGCTGCTCGACGACACGGCGTACGCGAAGGTCGACGCGGTCTCCGCGGAGCTGCGCTCCCTGGTCGGCGAGGCGTTCGCCAAGGCGGGCGTCGCGCACACGGTGTCGGCGGCGAGCAACATGTTCTCCGTCTTCTTCACCGGCGAGCCCGTCCGGAACTACGAGGACGCGAAGAAGCAGGAAGCTTTCCGCTTCACCGCGTTCTTCCACTCGATGCTGGAACAGGGCGTGTATCTGCCGCCGTCCGCCTTCGAGTCCTGGTTCGTCTCCACGGCCCATGACGCGACGGCCCTGGAGCGGATCGCGGCGGCGCTGCCCACCGCCGCCCGTGCCGCGGCGGAGGCCGTCGCATGAGTGGGACCAGCGAGAGCACGGAGAAGGACATCACCGTCGTCCACCTGATGCGCCACGGTGAGGTGCACAACCCGGACGGCGTGCTCTACGGACGCCGCGCGGGCTACAGCCTGTCCGACCTCGGCCGCCGGATGGCCGACCGGGTCGCCGAGCACCTGGAGAAGCGCGACATCACGTATGTCGTGGCCTCCCCGCTGGAGCGCGCCCAGGAGACGGCCGCGCCGATCGCCACCTCGCACGGCGTGGGCCTGGCCACCGACGGGCGCCTCATCGAGGCCGCCAACGTCTTCGAGGGCAAGACCTTCGGGGTCGGCGACGGCGCGCTGCGCAGGCCCGAGAACTGGAAGCACCTCACCAACCCCTTCAAGCCGTCCTGGGGGGAGCCGTACATCGAGCAGGTCGTACGGATGATGGGCGCCCTGGACGCGGCGCGCGACGCCGCGCGCGGGCACGAGGCGGTCTGCGTCAGCCACCAGCTGCCGATCTGGATCGTGCGGAGCTTCGTGGAGCGGCGCAGGCTGTGGCACGACCCGCGCAAGCGGCAGTGCACGCTGGCCTCGCTGACGACGTTCACGTACCAGGGCGACGAGATCGTGTCCGTCGGGTACACCGAGCCCGCCCGGGACCTGGTGCCGGCGCATCTGCTCGCGGGTGCGAAGCCGGCCAAGGGGAAGTCCAAGGCGTTCGGGGCGTAGCCGTCCGTACGCCGCGCATCGAGCCCCGTGCGCCCCGCCGTCCTGTGTGTCGTGTGCAGCGCCTGCAAGGGGCTGTGCACGTCACAATTTTTGCGATTATCAGTGGAACCGTCGTGTTGTTTTCCTCATCTAGGCCATCGCCAGTTTGTATGGCATTGAGGTAATACGACAGCAGATGGGGAAGCTATGCGTGAAATCAACCGAAGAGGTCTGCTCGGGGCCGGACTCGGAGCCGCAGCCGCACTGTCGATGACCGGCTGCGGCTCCCTCGGCTCCTCGGACAACGGCAGGACGGATCCCGAGAAGGGCTCCAAGGGCGGTAAAGGGACGCACGGGAATGGCGGAGGCGCTCCCGGAAAACAGATCAGACTGATCGGCGACGGTTCCACGGCGGACACCGGCAAGCAGCCGAATCAGCCCGCCGCCCCCGTTCCGCTCGAACCCGGCCAGACGCCGCCGCAGTTCGTGATCTTTTCCTGGGACGGGGCAGGGGAGGTCGGCAACGGGCTCTTCCCTCGCTTTCTCGAACTCGCCGAGGAACACGACGCGGCGATGACTTTCTTCCTCTCCGGGGTCTATGTGCTTCCCGAGTCGAAGAAGTCCCTCTACCGCCCGCCCAACAACCCCCGGGGCGCCTCCGACATCGGCTATCTCACCGATGACCACGTCAAGCAGACCCTCACGTACGTACGCCAGGCCTGGCTCGACGGTCACGAGATCGGCACCCATTTCAACGGACACTTCTGCGCCGGTTCCGGTTCGGTCGGCGACTGGACGCCCGCGCAATGGCAGAGCGAGATCGATCAGGCGGTCTCGTTCGTCACCGAATGGCGGACGAACACCGGCTGGGAGGATCTCGACCCGCTGCCGTTCGACTACCGGAAGGAACTGGTCGGGAGCCGCACGCCCTGCCTGCTCGGCCAGGACAATCTGCTGCCCACCGCGAAGCAGCTGGGCTGGCGCTACGACGCGAGTTCGCCGGGCGGCCGTCAGGTGTGGCCCGTGAAACGCCAGGACGTCTGGGATCTTCCGTTGCAGGGTATTCCGTTCCCCGGTCACACCTTCGAAGTCCTCTCCATGGACTACAACATCCTCGCCAACCAGTCGAAGAACTCGACCAAAGGAATGCCGTCCCGCTATCCGGGGTGGCGCACCCAGGCCACTGAGGCGTATGTCGCCGGATTCGACCGCGCGTACGAGACGAATCGCGCGCCCTTCTATATCGGCAACCACTTCGAGGAGTGGAACGGCGGCATCTATATGGACGCCGTCGAGGACGCGCTCACACACATCGCGGGCAAGCCCGATGTGCGCCTCGTCTCCTTCCGGCAGTTCGTCGACTGGCTCGACGTACAGGATCCGGCGGTGCTGGCGAAGCTCCGTACGCTCCAGGTGGGACAGTCCCCCCAGGGCGGCTGGAACACCTTCTTTAAACAGGCCTGACAAGGGGCTTTACGGGCACCGAGGGGGGTGCCCAAGATCCCTGGAACTGTCATGCGAAACTTTTCACATGAGTTCTGGCCGCGCACTCCGAAGCCGCTCCACCCTGCTCGCCGCCACAGTCGTGGCCGGTGTCCTGGTCCTGTCCGCATGCAGTGGCGGCACCAAGGCCGGCGGCGGCGGCAACACGAACTTCGTCACCGGCAGCGGTGGCATCTCCACCGTGGCCAGGGGCGAACGCACGGACGCGCCGAAGCTCGACGGCACGACCCTGGACGGCAAGGCGCTCGATGTCACCGACTACAAGGGCAAGGTCGTCGTCCTGAACTTCTGGGGATCCTGGTGTGGCCCCTGCCGCGCCGAGGCCAAGCACTTCCAGAAGGTGTCGCAGGAGACCGAGGACCAGGGCGTCCAGTTCGTCGGTGTCAACACCCGTGACCCCCAGAAGTCCCTCGCGGTCAACTTCGAGCAGGACTTCGGGGTCACCTACCCGAGCATCTACGACCCGACCGGGAAGCTGCTCCTGCGCTTCCCCAAGGGCACGCTGAACCCTCAGGCCATCCCGTCGACCGTGGTCGTCGACCGGGACGGGAAGCTCGCCGCCCGCACGCTCGCCGCTCTCGACGGGGAGAAGCTGCGGAAGATGATCGACCCGCTGATCGCGGAGAAGTGACGCCGTGCTCCAACTGGCCGCGGCGTCCGGTTTCAACGACACCGTCTTCAACGGCGCCCTGCTGGTGGCTCTGCCCATCGCGCTGCTCGGCGGACTGGTCTCGTTCTTCTCGCCGTGCGTCCTGCCGCTCGTCCCCGGATACCTGAGCTACGTCACCGGCGTCAGCGGCACCGACCTCGCCCAGGGCAGGCGGGGCAGAACCGTGACGGGCGCCTCCCTCTTCGTCCTGGGCTTCACCGCCGTCTTCGTCTCCGGCGGGGCGCTCTTCGGCTACTTCGGCCAGACCCTCCAGGACTACAGCGGGGTCCTGTCCAAGGTCCTCGGTGTGCTGATGATCTCGATGGGCGTCTTCTTCATGGGCCTCATGCCCTGGATGACGCAGCGTGAATTCCGCATCCACAAGCGGCCGGTGACCGGACTGGCAGGCGCGCCGCTGCTCGGCGCGCTCTTCGGGATCGGCTGGACGCCGTGCCTCGGCCCCACGCTCTCCGCCGTCAGCATGCTCGCCGTGGACCAGGGGACCGCCGGCCGAGGAGCGGTGCTGTCCGTGGCGTACTGTCTCGGACTCGGCATCCCCTTCATCCTGGCAGCGGTCGCCTTCCGCAAGGCGCTGGGCGCCTTCGGCTGGGTCAAGCGCCACTACGCGTGGGTCATGCGGATCGGCGGCGGCATGATGATCGTGACCGGGATACTCCTGCTGACGGGCGCCTGGGACATGCTCATGCAGGAGATGCGAGTCTGGTCCGACGGCTTCACTGTGGGGATCTGAGTTTTCATGAGCAACACGAACACCACGGACGAGCGCGACCTCGGCCAGGCCGGGGAGCAGCTCTCCACCGCTCCGCGCGAAGAGTCCGCCGCCTCCGTACCGGCCATGGGCGTCATCGGCTGGGCACGCTGGTTCTGGCGGCAGCTCACCTCGATGCGGGTCGCGCTGATCCTGCTCTTCATGCTGTCGCTCGGCGCCATCCCCGGATCGCTGATCCCACAGAACAGCGTGGACGAACTGAAGGTGCAGACCTTCAAGGAAGCCCACACCACCGTCACCCCGGTCTACGAGAAGCTGCAGCTCTTCGACGTCTACAGCTCGGTGTGGTTCTCCGCGATCTACATCCTGCTGTTCGTCTCGCTGATCGGCTGCATCGTCCCGCGCACCACCCAGTTCGTCGGACAGCTGCGCGGCCGCCCGCCCGGCGCCCCGAAGAAGCTGACCCGGCTGCCCGCGTACACCACCTGGCGCACCGACGCCGAACCCGAGCAGGTCCGTGAGGCCTCGCTCGCCATCCTGCGCAAGCGGCGCTTCCGCTCGCACGTGGTCGGTGACGCGGTGGCCGCGGAGAAGGGCTACCTGCGCGAGACCGGGAACCTGCTGTTCCACATCGCGCTGATCGTCATGCTGGTCGCCTTCGCCGGTGGGCAGCTCTTCAAGTCCGAGGGCGGCAAACTCGTCGTCGAGGGCGACGGTTTCGCCAACACGATCACCCAGTACGACGACTTCAAGTCCGGCACGCTCTTCGACAACGACGAGCTCGCCCCCTTCAGCTTCGATCTGCAGGACTTCGTCGGTACGTACGAGCGCAGCGGTCCCCAGCGCGGTACGCCCCGGACCTACGAGGCCCGGGTGACGTACTCCGAGGGCGCGGACGGGCCGGCGAAGAAGAAGGTCATCGAGGTCAACAAGCCGCTCGTCGTCGACGGCACGAAGGTCTACCTCAACGCCCACGGCTACGCCCCGGTCATCTCGGTCAAGGACGGCAACGGCAAGGAGGTCTACAGGTCCTCCGTGCCCCTGCTGCCCATCGACAACAACGTCACCTCGACCGGTGCGATCAAGGTGATGGACGGCTACAAGGACAAGAGCGGCAAGAAGAGCCAGCTGGGCTTCCAGGCCTTCTTCGTACCGACGTTCGCCGGTGACGGACAGGGCACGATGTTCTCGCAGTACCCCGGTCTCGACTATCCGGTCCTCGCGCTCAACGGCTACCACGGCAGCCTGGGCGTCGACTCCGGGCTGCCGCAGAACGTGTACCAGCTCGACACGTCCAAGATGAAGGAATTCAAGGACAGCAACGGGGACCAGCTCAAGAAGCGGCTGCGCCCCGGCGAGACCATGAAGCTCCCCGACGGCGCGGGTTCGATCACCTTCGAGAGCGTCGACGAATGGGCCAGCTTCCAGATCACGCGCCAGCCCGCCAGCGGCTGGGCCCTCACCGGTGCCGTCGCCGCCATCGCCGGGCTCGCCGGTTCGCTCTTCATCCAGCGCCGCCGCGTGTGGATGCGGGCCGTGAAGGGGCCGGACGGGGTCACCGTCGTCGAGATGTCCGGTCTGGGCCGCAGCGAGTCCGCGAAGCTCCCCGAGGAGCTGGCCGATCTCGCGATCGCGCTCAACACCGTGGCGCCCACCGCGCCCGACCCCGACCCCGAGCCCGAACAACCCGCCGAAGAGCCTGCCGAAGGGGCTGAGAAGTGAATCTCGCCGCCGCAACCAACGAGAGCCTGGCGAACGCCAGCAACACGCTGATCTATTCGTCGATGGCCGTCTACACCCTGGCTTTCTTCGCACACATCGCGGAGTGGGTGCTCGGCAGCCGCAGCAAGGTCGGCCGCACCGCCGCCGCGCTGAAGAAGGACTCGGCCACCGGCGGCTCCACGGTGAAGGTGCAGGTCGCACAGCAGGGCGGCACCGCCGTGCTGGAGCGCCCCAAGGTCATCACCCGGTCCGCCGCCGGGACGCGTGACGTCCCGGACGGCCCCGGTGCCGCGGGCGGTACCTTCAAGGGCGACCTGTGGGGGCGGATCGCGATCTCCCTGACCGTCGTCGCCTTCGCCGTCCAGGCGGCCGGAGTCGTCGCGCGTGCCCTGTCGGTGCAGCGGGCCCCCTGGGGCAACATGTACGAGTTCTCGATCACCTTCTCCACGGTGGCCGTCGGCGCCTACCTGACCCTGCTGGTGCTGAGGAAGAACGTCCGCTGGATCGGCCTGATGCTGGTCACCACGGTCCTGCTGGACCTCGGTATCGCGACCACCACGCTGTACACCGACAGCGACCAGCTGGTGCCCGCGCTGCACTCCTACTGGCTGTGGATCCACGTCTCCACCGCCATCATCTGCGGCGCGGTCTTCTACCTCGGTGCTGTCGGCACCCTGCTCTACCTGTTCCGTGACAGCTACGAGAACAAGCTGGCCAACGGCATCACGCCCGGAAAGTTCGCGACCTCCGTCCTGGAGCGGCTGCCCGCCGCGAAAACCCTGGACACCTTCTCGTACCGCATCAACGCCGCCGTCTTCCCGCTGTGGACGTTCACGATCATCGCGGGCGCGATCTGGGCGGGCGACGCCTGGGGCCGCTACTGGGGCTGGGACCCCAAGGAAGTCTGGTCCTTCATCACCTGGGTCGCGTACGCCGCCTACCTTCACGCCCGCGCGACGGCCGGCTGGAAGGGGCGCAAGGCGGCGTACCTGGCGCTGGCCGCCTTCGGTTGCTGGCTCTTCAACTACTACGGCGTGAACATCTTCGTCACCGGCAAGCACTCCTACGCCGGAGTCTGACCGGCACCACCGCGAGGGCGCGACCGCTTCGGTGCGGTCGCGCCCTCGCGCATGTACGGGCGTCAGCCCAGAGGGGTGTCCAGGACCGCCTTGCGGTGGCTGAACGTCTCCAGGGAGTAGCGGCCGTGGTAGTTGCCCATGCCGCTCTCGCCGACGCCGCCGAACGGCAGGTCCGACACGGTCAGATGGGCCAGGGGCAGCCCCATGCCCACCCCGCCCGACGAGGTCTCGGACAGCAGCCGCTCCCGTACGGAGGGGTCGTGGGTGAACGCGTACAGGGCCAGAGGCTTGTCACGGTCGTTGATGAAGCCGATGGCCTCGTCGAGTCCGTCCACGGTGAGGATCGGCAGGACGGGGCCGAAGATCTCCTCCCGCATCACGGGGGAGTCCGGGGCGACATCGGCCAGTACGGTCGGAGCGATGTACTTCTCGTCCCGGTCGTGGGCGCCGCCCGTCACCGTACGGCCGGAGTCCAGGAGGCCGACCAGCCGGTCGAAGTGGCGCTCGTTGACGATCCTGCCGTACTCCGGGCTGGTGGACGGATCCTGCCCGAACCGCTCCTCGACCGCTGCGGCGAGCGCGTCCGCCAGCACCGGGGCGGTCTCCGGGTCGGTCAGGACGTAGTCGGGGGCGACGCACGTCTGGCCGGTGTTGAGGAACTTTCCTGAGACCAGCCGGGAGGCCACCGTCTTCAGGTCCGTGTCGCGGTCCACGAACGCGGGCGACTTGCCGCCCAGTTCGAGCGTCACCGGCGTGAGGTGCTTCGCCGCGGCGGCCATCACGATCCGGCCGACCGTGCCGTTGCCGGTGTAGAAGATGTGGTCGAAGCGCTCGGCGAGCAGGGCGGTGGTCTCCGGGACCGCACCCTCCACCACGGCAACGGCGTCCGTGTCCAGATACTGCGGCAGCAGCCGGGCCACGGCGGCGGAGGTCGCGGGCGCCAGCTCGCTGGGCTTGGCGACGACCGCGTCGCCCGCGGCCAGCGCACCCACGACGGGCGCGAGCAGCAGCTGCACCGGGTAGTTCCACGGAGCGATGACGAGGACGACCCCGAGCGGGTCCTGCACGGTGTGGGCGGTGGCCCCCGCGAGGACCGCCGGTACGGGGGCGGGCTCGGGCCGCAGCCACGCCTCCAGGCGCTCCAGGGTGTGGTCGATCTCGCGGACCGTGAAGTCGATCTCGGTCCGGTAGGCCTCCTTGCGGCTCTTGCCGAGGTCGGCCCGGAGTGCGTCGGCCAGCTCGTCGCCGCGCTCGGTGAGCAGGGCGCGCAGCCGCGTCAGCTGGTTGGTGCGCCAGGCGACGTCCCTGGTGCGGCCGGTGCGGAAGGTGGCGCGGAGCCGGGCGACGGTGTCGGCCGGGGTTTCCCGCACGGTCCCGGAGCTCACAGGGCCGCCACGATCTCGCGGGCCAGCTGCTCGGAGGAGGCCGGGTTCTGGCCGGTGTGCAGGTTGCGGTCGTGCACGGTGTGCACTGCCCACGGCTCGGCGGCGGCGTAGTCGGCGCCGAGCTCGACGAGGCGGTTCTCCAGCAGCCAGGGCGCCTTGGCTGCCAGGCCGGCCTGGGTCTCCTCGGCGTTGCTGAAGCCGGTCATGCGGTAGCCGGCGAACGGCCAGCTGCCGTCCGCACGGCGGGCGGGCAGCAGGGCGGCAGGCGCGTGGCACAGGACGGCCACCTGTGTGCCGGAGTCCAGAGCCTGGGTGAGCAGCCGGCCGGACACCTCGCTGACGGCCAGGTCCTCCATGGGGCCGTGGCCGCCGGGGTAGAAGACGATGTCGTACGACGTGGGCACGACGTCCTCGAGCCGGGCGGGGATGCGGAGTGTCTCGTCGATCGCGGCGAGGTACGAGGCCACGGCGTCGGCCTGCTCCTGGCCCCCGTTGGCCTCGGCGGCGAGGCTGGCGTTGTCCACGGTGGGGGCGACCCCGCCGGGCGTGGCGACGGTGATGTCGAAGCCGGCCTGGGTGAAGACGCGGTGCGGGGCGGCGAGTTCCTCGGCCCAGAAGCCGGTGGGGTGGGTGGTGCCGTCGTTGAGGGTCCAGTGGTCGGCACCGGTGAGGACGAAGAGTACGGAGGGCATGGGGGGTGCTCCCTACGAGACGCGAGACGTGAGACGTGAGACGCCTGAAACATGAAGCTTGATATGCTCAAGCAATACCCTTCATGTAACGGGTCAAAGTTGAGCATGTCAAATAAATGTGGTGTGTGGCGGACAGAGTCCGGGCCTCCGGACCGCACGTACCGATCGAAGGATGACCGACCATGACGACGGAACCGGCACCCCGCGCCGTCCCTACTCCGGACGAACTGCTGGAACCCCTCGCAGTCGTCGTCCGTGGCCACCACGACGACCTCACCGCCGTCGCCGGGCGGCACGGTCTCAGCACCTCGCAGGCCAGGGCGCTGATCGCCCTCAACGAGCCCATGCCCATGAGTGCGCTGGCCGGTCATCTGGTGTGCGACGCGTCCAACGCCACCGGTCTCATCGGCCGTATGGAAGCCCGCGGGCTGGTGACGCGCACCCCGGCGCCCGGCGACCGCCGCTCCAAGGTGGCCTCCCGTACAGCGGAAGGCACCGAACTCGTGCACCGCATCCGCGCCGAGATGCGCGTGGTGCACGGCGCCCTGGAGGCGCTCACCCCCGATGAGCGCACCGCCCTGCTGCCCCTGCTCGACCGGCTGGGGCGCCTGCTGTCCTCATGAACGCTCTGCTGTCCTCATGAACGCATGGCGTGACGCATGACGTGTCTCATGACGTGGCGGGCGGAGTCGTGTCCTCGGGACCGGTGCCGTCCTCCCGGCGCTTGATCTCCTCCTCGCGGCGTCGGAGGTCCGCCTCCCAGTCCTTGAGGACGGACTCGTCCTTCTTGTGCTCCTCCTTCAGCGACTTCAGGAAGTCCGGATTGTCGTCGGGCGCCACCCACGTGGTGCGGCGGCTGCGGTGCCACTCCGAGGGAGTGCGGCCCCCGGCGGGCGCGGTGCGCATCTTGCCCGCGGCGAGCCAGACGATCGGGCCGACGATCCAGAACAGCAGAATGATGAACACCCAGGCCACCTTCGGCAGGTGCTTCGCCTCGTCCTCCGGGGTGTTCAGGCAGTCGATGAACGCGTAGATCGTCAGTGCCAGCGGCAGAAGGTAGATCAAGGCCCTGAGCATCGTGAAGGGTCCCCCGAGATGAGATGGGGAGGCGTTGTCCCGCCCCCGGTGACGGGCTCAGGGTAGCGGGTGGCCGATAATGGACTTCATGGCTTACGACGATCTTCGCTCCCTGCTCCGGGCTCTGGAGCGCGAGGGCGATCTCAAGCGCATCAAGGCCGAGGTCGACCCGTATCTGGAGGTCGGCGAAATCGTCGACCGGGTGAACAAGGCGGGCGGCCCCGCGCTGCTCTTCGAGAACGTCAAGGGGGCGTCCATGCCCCTGGCCATGAACGTCTTCGGGACCGACCGGCGGTTGCTCAAGGCACTCGGGCTGAAGTCCTATGCCGAGATCAGCGACAAGATCGGCGGTCTCCTCAAGCCGGAGCTGCCGCAGGGTTTCGTCGGGATCCGGGAGGCGTTCGGGAAGCTCGGATCGATGACCCACCTGCCGCCGAAGAAGGTGAAGGGCGACAGCGCCCCTGTCCAGGAAGTCGTCCTGACCGGCGACGACGTGGACCTGGAGCAGCTGCCCGCGCTCTTCACCTGGCCCGAGGACGGCGGCTCCTTCTTCAACCTGGGCCTCACGCACACCAAGGACCCCGAGACGGGGATCCGCAACCTCGGGCTCTACCGGCTGCAGCGCCACGACAAGCGCACCATCGGCATGCACTGGCAGATCCACAAGGACAGCCGCAACCACTACCAGGCCGCCGCCCGGCGGGGCGAGAAGCTGCCCGTCGCCATCGCGTTCGGAGCGCCGCCCGCGGTCACGTACGCCTCCACGGCGCCGCTGCCCGGGGACATCGACGAGTACCTCTTCGCCGGCTTCGTCCAGGGCAAGCGGATCGAGATGGTCGACTGCAAGACCGTCCCGCTCCAGGTCCCCGCGCAGGCGGAGGTCGTCATCGAGGGCTGGCTGGAGCCGGGCGAGATGCTGCCCGAGGGGCCGTTCGGTGACCACACCGGCTTCTACACCCCGCAGGAACCGTTCCCCGCACTGAAGATCGACTGCGTGACGATGCGGAAGCGTCCGCTGCTGCAGTCGATCGTGGTGGGCCGGCCGCCGACCGAGGACGGGCCGCTGGGGCGGGCGACCGAACGTTTCTTCCTGCCACTGCTCAAGATCATCATCCCGGACATCGTGGACTACCACCTGCCGGAGGCGGGCGGTTTCCACAACTGCGCGATCGTGTCGATCGACAAGAAGTACCCCAAGCACGCCCAG
The DNA here is from genome assembly GCF_053591835.1 of Streptomyces sp. NPDC002911. Classification (NCBI taxonomy): domain Bacteria; kingdom Bacillati; phylum Actinomycetota; class Actinomycetes; order Kitasatosporales; family Streptomycetaceae; genus Streptomyces; species Streptomyces sp. NPDC002911. The sequence continues at coordinate 58,440 of NZ_JBSFUO010000006.1, forward strand.
AAGGTGATGAGTGCCATCTGGGGGGCGCACATGATGTCGCTGACCAAACTGATCGTCGTCGTGGATGCCGACTGTGACGTCCATGACCTCCACGAGGTGGCCTGGCGGGCGCTCGGCAACACCGACTACGCACGTGACCTGCTGCTCACCGAAGGCCCGGTCGATCACCTCGACCATGCCTCCTACCAGCAGTTCTGGGGCGGCAAGGCCGGGGTCGACGCGACGCGGAAGCTGCCCGAGGAGGGGTACACCCGGGACGGCGGCTGGCCGGAGATGGTCGAGTCGGACCCGGAGACGGCGGCGAAGGTCGACCGCCGATGGAAGGAGTACGGCCTGTGAGCGCCTCCGCCGCAGCTGTGCCACAGCCCCGCAGCAAGCCCCGCGCGTTCCTCCGGCTGGTGATGATCGAGCACTCGGTCTTCGCGTTGCCCTTCGCCTACATCGCCGCGCTGACCGCGATGTTCCAGCTGGACGGCACATTCCACTGGGGCACGCTGCTGCTCGTGACCATCGCGATGGTCGGGCTGCGCACGTTCGCGATGGCCGCCAACCGGATCATCGACCGGGAGATCGATGCCCGTAATCCGCGCACGGAGGGCCGGGAACTCGTGACCGGCGCCGTCACGGTGAAGTCCGCGTGGACCGGCGCGATCGTGGCCGTCGTCGTCTTCCTGGGCGCCGCGGTCCTGCTGAACCCCCTCTGTCTGGTGCTGGCGCCGGTCGCCGTCGTGCCGATGGTCGTCTATCCGTACGGCAAGCGGTTCACGAACTTCCCGCACGCGATACTGGGCCTCGCACAGGCCATCGGGCCGATCGGCGCCTGGCTGGCGGTGACCGGGAGCTGGTCGTGGGACGCGGTGATCCTGGGGCTGGCCGTCGGAATCTGGATCGGCGGCTTCGACCTGATCTTCGCCTGCCAGGACGTGCGGGCCGACCGGGCCCACGGAGTGCTCTCCTTCCCCGCGCGCTTCGGGATCCCTGCCGCGCTGTGGGGCGCGCGGGTCTGCCATGTGGTGACGACCGGGCTGCTGGTGTGGTTCGGGCTGGCGACGGACGCGGAGCTCTTCTACTGGATCGGCATGGTGATCGTCGCCGTGGCCTTCGTGTACGAGCACCGGGTCGTGCGGCCGCACGACCTGTCCCGGCTGAACCGGGCCTTCTTCTCGGTCAACGGCTTCATCGGGATCGCACTCTTCGCATGTGCGCTGCTCGACCTGCTGGTGCGGGGCCTCACACCGTGATGTAGCCCTTCGAACCCTGGTCGTGGCGGCGGCGGAAGACGAACGCCGCCGCCACCCCGCCTATCAGCCCGAACAGATGGCCCTGCCAGCTGATGCCGGAGTCCGTCGGCAGCACTCCCCAGAGCAGGGAGCCGTAGACCGCGGCGATGATCACGCCGACGACGATGTCCAGCGGGCGCCGGTCCACGAAGCCGCGGACCAGCAGATAGCCGAAGAGGCCGAAGACCACACCGGACGCGCCGAGCGTCACCGTGTGCGGCGGCGCGGTGAGCCAGACACCGAGGCCGGACGCCAGAATCACGACGAGGACCACGGCGGCGAACCTGCGTATCCCGCCGAGGGCGGCGATGAAGCCGAGAACCAGCAGCGGGACGCTGTTGGACGCCACATGCTCCCAGCCGCTGTGCAGGAACGCGGACGGCACGATGTCGGCGAGCTCGGCGGTCGCGCGCGGGCTGACGCCGTAGGTGTCGAGGGCGTGGCCCGTCGCCGTGTCGACGACTTCCAGCAGCCACAGCAGGGCGATCCAGGCGATCATGACCGCGCCGGCCGTGACGGTTCGTGCGGTGGCGCTCGTGCGTGTGCCCGTCATGGTCACCCCCTGTTCATGGCTCTTCCCTCATTCGTTGCAACGTCCGGAGCCCCTGGCTCAGTTCCTGGAGCAGGGTGCCGGATAGGCTCGACGGTGTGACAGCCGGGACTTCGATGAGTCAACAGCAGCGCAGGCCTTGGATTGTCGGGGTATCGGGCGCATCGGGCACACCCTTCGCGGCCTCGGTGCTGCGCGGACTGCTGGCCGCCGGGGAGAGCGTCGATCTGGTGGTGAGCCGTGCCTCGAGGCTGACGCTCCTGGACGAGACGGGAATCGCCTTCCGCGACGCCCACTGGCAGGAGGACCTGCGCAGGTGGCTGGCGCGGGGCGCGGACGGGAACCCGGACACGTTCCGGCCGGACATCGGCGGCGTACGCCACTGGGCGGCCGGCGATCTGGCGGCCGGGCCGTCCTCGGGGTCGTATCCGGCGAAGGGGATGCTGATCGTCCCGGCATCGACGGCGTGTGTGGCCGGGGTGGCGCTCGGGCTCTCGAAGGATCTGCTGCAGCGGGCCGCGAGCGTGACGCTCAAGGAGCGGCGGAAGCTGGTCGTGACCGTGCGCGAGACTCCGCTCAGCGGCCAGACGCTCAAGCAGATGGTCGCGCTCGACGAGGCGGGCGCCGTGGTGCTGCCCGCCTCTCCGGCGTTCTACGCGGGGGCGACGCACGTACAGGATCTGGTGGACTTCGTCGCCGGGCGGGTGCTCGACGCGGCGGGAGTGCCGCATCGGCTGTACCGCCGCTGGGAAGGGGAGCTCGGTGGCGCCTCCCGGGGCTGAACCGGCGGGGTCAGCGCTTCTTCCTGTTCACGCGTGGGGTGCGGGTGCGGTCGACCCGGAGGGCGGCGGCGGGCTGGTGGGCACGCGAGCGGTTGGCCAGGTCCTGCAGCTCGCGCATCCGGGCATAGGCCATCTCGATCGAGTACACGGTGAAGGTCACTCCTGAAGATTCGAAAGTTTTTCTCGGGTGATGAAAAAGATTTGCAGGGCTTGACCCTGTCGCGCCTTGGATTCTACACGTAAAGTCGCGGTACTGCTGAATAATGGAAGGTTTCAGTCACATGGACGCGGTGGACAGACAGCTCATCCAGGCCCTCAGAGAGAACGGCAGGGCCTCGTACGCAGAGCTGGGGCGGCTCGTCGGGCTCTCCGGGCCCAGCGTCACCGACCGCATCAACCGGCTGGAATCCGCAGGGGTCATCACCGGTTACCGCGCGACCGTCGACGCCGCCTCACTGGGCCTCGGTGTCACCGCGCTGATCGGCATCTCCCTCTCGGACGCCGCCGACCACGAGGACGTCGCGCACCGGCTGAAGGACCTCGCCGAGATCGAGGACTGCTGGTTCATCGCAGGCGACGACTCGTTCATGCTCAAGGTGCGGGTCGGCGACGTGGACGGGCTGGAGAAGACGATCCGCAGGCTCGGCGGCACCAGGGGCGTCTCCCGGACCCGTACGACGGTCGTGCTCTCCACCAAGTGGGAGAACCGGGTCGGGGAGCTTCCCGAGGAGGAGTAGCCCGGAGTACGGACGGGGGTGCCTCCGCCACGAAGGCGGGGGAGTACGGTTGGCTGCCGGAGTCTGTTACGTAGAGATATGGGAGGGGCACTGGTGGACGCGGGACTCAAGCGCGAGCTGGAGGAGAAGGTCCGGGCCGGCGAGCGGCTGACCCGCGAGGACGGGATCGCGCTCTACGAGTCCGACGACCTGGCATGGCTCGGCGGGCTGGCCCACGAGGTGCGTACGAGGAAGAACGGCGACGTCGTCCACTTCAACGTCAACCGTCACCTCAACATGACCAACGTGTGCACCGCGTCCTGCGCGTACTGCTCGTTCCAGCGCAAGCCGGGCGAGAAGGACGCGTACACGATGCGCATCGAGGAGGCCGTCCGTCTCGCGAAGGCGATGCAGGGCGAGAACCTCACCGAGCTGCACATCGTCAACGGGCTGCACCCGACCCTGCCGTGGCGCTACTACCCGCGCTCGCTCAGTGCGCTCAAGGAAGCCCTGCCGGAGGTGGCGCTCAAGGCGTTCACCGCCACGGAGATCCACCACTTCGAGACGATCTCGGGGCTCTCGGCCTCCGAAATCCTCGACGAGCTGATCGAGGCCGGTCTGGAGTCGCTGACCGGCGGCGGCGCGGAGATCTTCGACTGGGAGGTCCGCCAGCACATCGTCGACCACAACACCCACTGGGAGGACTGGTCGCGCATCCACCGTCTCGCGCACGAGAAGGGTCTCAAGACCCCGGCGACGATGCTGTACGGGCACATCGAGGAGCCCCGTCACCGCGTCGACCACGTGCTGCGGCTGCGGGAGATGCAGGACGAGACCGGCGGCTTCCAGGTCTTCATCCCGCTGCGCTACCAGCACGACTTCGTGGACATGAAGGACGGCAAGGTCCGCAACACCCTCCAGGCGCGGACGTCGATGGCGACCGGCGCGGAGGCCCTCAAGACCTTCGCGGTCTCGCGGCTGCTCTTCGACAACGTCCCGCACGTCAAGGTGTTCTGGGTGATGCACGGAGTGCAGACAGCCCAGCTCGCGCTGCAGCACGGCGCGGACGACATGGACGGCTCGGTCGTCGAGTACAAGATCACGCACGACGCCGACGACTACGGCACCCCGAACAAGCTCGGCCGCGAGGACCTGCTGGACCTCATCCGGGACGCGGGCTTCCGGCCCGTGGAGCGCAATACCCGGTACGAGATCCTCCGCGAGTACCCGGGCCCGGACGCCGACCGGCGCGAGACGCCCCAGCCGATGCGCGTCTGAGGCCTCACGCCGCCCGGCCCCCTGCGCCCGTCACGCGTGCCCCGCTGCACGAAAGCCCCGGCCTGCCGTCCTCCGGCCGGGGCTTTCTCGCGTGGTGGACACTGCTTGAAGGACGACCATCGTAATAGTTAATCTGCGCATATGGCGCTTACATTCGAAGTGGATCCCGCATTCGACCGAGCCTTGCGGGACGGCATCACCGCGCTCTGGGTCGACGTCAGCAACGCCGGCGGGGCCGTCGGCTTCCTGCCGCCCGTCACCGGCGACGAGGTCCGGCCCGAGCTCGTCAAGCACCTCGCCGGGATGGTCGAAGGCCGCACCCACCTGATCGTCGGACGGGACGAGGACGGCACGGTGGCCGCCACCACCTTCCTCACCCACAACACCCACCGGCTCATGCGGCACTGGATCGGCGCCTACACGGTGATGGTGCACCCGCGCCACCAGGGCAAGGGCTACGGGCGCGCGCTGATGGCCGCCACGGCCGACGCCGCCCAGGCGATCGACGGCATCGAGGCCATCCGGCTCACCTGTCGTGGCGGCACCGGTGCCGATCGCTTCTACACCTCCTGCGGATACAAGGAGGTGGGCCGGGTCCCGGACGCCATCCGGGTCGCCGAGGGCGACGACCGCGACGACGTGATCATGCTGCTCCCGCTCTTCCGGTAGAAGCGTCGCGGCCCTCCGGTGGGAGCGGCACGGCAACCCTGCGAACTGATCGAATTCGGGGCATGCTTCACTGGTCGGGCAGGAACCAGACTGCACGACCGCAGGAACGTCGGACGTAGAGAGAAGGCCAGCCGTGTCCGCTGCCAAGCCGAGCGCAACGATCCGGTACACCGCCATGCGTCTGCTGATTTTCGTCGGCTGTTTCTTCATCGCCGGTGTGGCGGTCCACTTCGGCGTCCTGCCCGCGGGCGTCGGCGGCTCCAACGCCGTCTGGGTCATCCTCCTCGGCCTCCTGCTCTCCGCGCCCCTCAGCTTCATCCTGCTGCGCAAGCAGCGCGACGAGATGTCCGAGCAGATCATCTCGTCGGTCGACCGGACCAAGGCGAGGCTCGAGGCGAACCGCACCCGCGAGGACAGCGTCACCCGGTAGGCGCCGCGTAAGGTTCCTCACACCCCGCACCCCGTACTGACGAGGCCCCGGACCGGAGCAGCCGCTCCCGTACCGGGGTTTCAGTGTGTCCGGGGCCCCGGTCGGCCAAAATGATCAAGAAGTGGACCTTTGGGGTTCTCAAAGTTGCAGTGTTAACGTATTCGCCATGATGACAGCAGTGCGCACCCGCCACGCCTTGGGCGTCCCGCTCGTGGTGCGCCTGCACGTCGATCTCTGCCGCTGTATGTCCGCGGTCTGTTGCCGCAACGTCTGAACCGGCATCATGCAGCGGCGCCGCCCCTGACGCGGGCGCCGCACCCCCGTCCCCCTGTTCGACCGCACGACCGTACGTCTGTCCTCGTACGTCCCGATGCGTCACATCTGGAGTGTGTCCGTGTCCGCGAATCCCGCGCCCACCGCCGAGACCGAAGCCGGCAAGCCGTCCGGTTCCGGCTTCCGCCTGCCCAGCATCCCGTTCTGGATGCAGATAGTCGCCGGTCTCGTCCTCGGTGTCCTGCTCGGCTGGCTCGCCCGCAGCCAGGACGTCAGCTGGCTCGTCACCACCCTCGACAAGATCGGCGGCATCTTCGTACAGCTGCTGAAGCTGGCCGTCGCGCCCCTCGTCTTCTTCGCGATCCTGGTGTCGATCACCAACCTGCGCAAGGTCAACAACGCCGCCAGGCTGGCCACCCGCACGCTGCTCTGGTTCATGATCACGTCGCTGATCGCCGTCGCGATCGGCCTCGCGATCGGCCTCCTCACCAACCCGGGCGCGGGTACCGGCCTCACCCCGAAGGACGGCGCCAAGCCCGAGAACGCCGGCTCCTGGATCGACTTCCTCACCGGCATCGTCCCCACCGACGTCATCACGCCGTTCACCGAGCTGAACGTCCTGCAGATCGTCTTCATGGCGGCCGTCGCCGGCATCGCCGCGCTCCAGCTCGGTGAGAAGGCCAAGCCGATCCTCGCCCTCAGCGAGTCGGTCCTGGAGCTCCTCCAGAAGGCGCTGTGGTGGGTCATCCGCCTCGCCCCGATCGGCACCGTCGGCCTCATCGGCTACGCGATCGCCGACTACGGCTGGGACCTGATCGGCAAGTACGCAACCTTCACCGCCGACGTGTACATCGGCTGCGCCCTGGTGATGTTCGGCGTCTACCCGCTGCTGCTCGCCACGGTCGCCAAGGTCAGCCCGCTGCAGTTCTTCAGGGGCGCCTGGCCCGCGATCCAGCTGGCGTTCGTCTCCCGCTCCTCGGTCGGTACGATGCCGGTCACCCAGCAGGTCACCGAGCGCCTCGGCGTCCCGAAGGACTACGCGAGCTTCGCCGTCCCGTTCGGCGCCACGACGAAGATGGACGGCTGCGCCGCGATCTACCCGGCGCTGGCTGCGATCTTCATCGCGCAGATCTTCGACGTCCAGCTGGGCATCGGTGACTACATCCTGATCGCGTTCGTCTCGGTGATCGGCTCGGCGGCCACCGCCGGCCTCACCGGCGCCACGGTCATGCTGACCCTCACCCTGTCGACCCTCGGTCTCCCTCTGGAGGGCGTGGGCCTGCTGCTGGCCATCGACCCGATCCTGGACATGATGCGCACCGCGACGAACGTCGCGGGACAGGCTCTGGTCCCGGTGATCGTCGCGGCCCGCGAGAAGATCCTCGACCACGACGCGTACAACTCGGCGTCGGCCTCCCCGGTCGAGGAGCCCGAGGTGCGCGACGTGGAAACGAAGGGTGTCCCCGTCACCGCGTGACCCTCCTGCGTACGAGCGTACGAGCGCCCCCGGACACGGTGTCCGGGGGCGCTCCCGTGCGTGCAGTCGGTCAGGGCCGCTGGAAGACGACCTCGGGGTTGCCGGCTGTGGGGCCGTCCAGCAGCGGCTGGTGGCGCCCGCGCAGGTGCTGGTCGAGGAAGGCGCCGACGTAGTCGCGGGTGATCGTGACCTGCCGGTCGGTGGTGAGCGTGACCGTGGGGTCGAGCGTCACGCCCATCCGGTCCTCCAGGACGGGCACGTCCGTGAAGCTGGAGTGGCCGGAGCCCTCGACGCCGAGCCAGCACTTCCAGCCGTCGAGTCGCCGCCAGCCCTCGTCCCACGAGTCGTCCTCGCCGCCGGGGAGGTGGGCGGACGTGGTGCCCAGCATCATGAAGGGGCGTTCGCCGAGGCCGGGCGCGGAATCCGCTCGAAGAAGGTGCCGTCCATGTTGATCCCCGCGTCGACGCGCGGATCGGCGAGCATCGTGGAGGCGGCGGCGCTGCCGCCGATGGAGTGGCCGACGGCGGCGACCCGGCGTCTGTCGATCATGCGCGCGTGCTCCCAGGCGGGGCGAGGGCCGGTCAGCCGGTCGAGTACGAAGGAGAGGTCGGCGGCCCGCCCGGTGGAGACCGTCGTCAGCACTGCCTGTTCGGCCGCGTCGTCCGGTGCCGCCTCGGCCGCGTCACAGGCGGCGCACGTGGGGATCCGCCCGCCGGGCGTGGGTGGCGAGGGAGCTGAGCAGGGCCGGCGCGGCGTCCCCCAGCCCGCGGCCCGCCAGGAGGACCTCGGCTTCCTTCGTGCTCGAGGGACAGTAGGCGGACGGTCCGGGCGAGGCGTCGGTCCGAGGTGTGATCTTGTGGGCTACCGGAGTCGTACGGGCGGGGTGCCGCAGACGTGGTGGACGACTACCGGCCATCGTGGCCGGACCGCATTCCTTCCGCGCGACGCCGGCCGGACCGCGCCGTACTCTTACCGAGGAGTAGCGCAGTGGGGGCGGGAGGGATGTCTGACGTGAGTGCAGTGAAGAGCAAACGGATGCCGCGCGCGGTGCGTGAGAAGCAGATGACGGACGCGGCCGTGCGGATCTTCGCGCAGCGCGGATACCGGGCCGCCTCGATGGATGAGATCGCGGAACTGGCCGGTGTGTCCAAGCCCTTGGTCTATCTGTATCTGAATTCCAAGGAGGAGCTCTTCACCGCGTGCATCCGCCGCGAGTCGAAAGCGCTGATGGAAGCCGTGCAGGCGGGGGTGGAGCCGGGTATCCCGGCTGACAGGCAACTGTGGTCGGGGCTGCGGGCGTTCTTCACGCACACCGCCGAGAACCCGGACGGCTGGGCGGTGCTGCACCAGCAGGCGAGCTCGCACGGGGAGCCGTTCGTCAGTGAGGTGGGAGCGCTGCGGAAGGAGATCGTTGCGTTCGTGACCGTTCTGATCGGTGCGGCTGCGCGTGAGGCGCACAGTGATCCCGCGCTGCCCGACCGGGATGTGGCCGGGCTCGCGCAGGCGCTGGTCGGGGCGGCGGAGGCGCTCGCCGGGTGGGCGAACGTCACTCCCGGTGTCTCGGCCAAGGAGGCCGCCTCCACCCTGATGAACTTCTCGTGGGCCGGCCTGGAGAACCTCATGCACGGTCGCGGCTGGCAGTCCCGGGGGGACTGAGGGGCTCAGCTCTCCCGGGACACGCTGCCGGCGAGGTGGACACGGCTGCCGCCGCGCACCTGGAAGGCGGTGCCGTCGGCGGCGTACGTGACGGTGGAGGGCAGCAGGACCGGTGCCTTGAAGTCCGCACGGATGGACCGGATACGGCCCGGCTCACCCACCCCGCTCCCGGTCCCGGCCTCCGCCAGGCAGCGGGCGACGGTCCACATGCCGTGCGCGATGGGCCGGGGGAAGCCGAAGAGCCGCGCCGTCACGGGGTGGAGGTGGATGGGGTTCCTGTCACCCGAAGCTGCTCCGTACCGCCGTCCGAGGTCGGCGGGCAGCCGCCACTCGGCCACGGCGGGCAGCTCCGGGGGCGTGGCCGGGGGCGGTGAAGGGGTGGCCGGTGCTCCCGTCGCGTGCCGGGACAGAAAGCCGCTGCGTGACTCCCAGACGAGCTCGTCCGCGAGCCGCGCCTCGGTCACCATCGTGACCTCCGTGCCGCGCCGGTGCGGCGTGAGTTCAGCGGCGTACACGGTGAGTTCGAGCGCGTGCGTCGGCTGCAGTGCCCGGTGCGCTGTGATCTCGATCCAGGTGTGGACAAGTCCCAGCACCGGCAGCGGGAAGTCGCGGCCCGTCATCAGTCGCATGGCCAGGGGGAAGCCCAGGACATGAGGGTAGGTGAGCGGCAGCGGGCCTGATTCGGCGAAGCCGCAGATCCTGCTGTACGCGGCGAGTGGACCGGGCGCCATGCGGGCGGGCGGGAGCACCGTACGGCCGGCGGGTAGTGAGGCGCCGGGGCGCCCGGCGCGCTTGAAAGGCGAGGTGACGGCTCCGCGGACGAGGGACAGGCTCAGGCCGGTCATGGCTCAGGCCCCCAGCAGGCTCTGGCCGCAGACCCGTACGACCTGGCCGTTGACCGCGCCGGAAGCGGGCTGGGCGAACCAGGCGGTGGTCTCGGCGACGTCGACGGGAAGGCCGCCCTGGGAAAGGGAGTTCATGCGGCGCCCGGCCTCCCGGATGAGGAGGGGGACGGCGGCTGTCATCTTCGTCTCGATGAAGCCGGGCGCGACGGCGTTGACGGTGATGCCGTGCTCGGCGGCCGCACGGGGGGCCAGGGAGCGGACCAGGCCGATGATGCCCGCCTTGCTGGCCGCGTAGTTGGTCTGGCCGTTGTTTCCCGCGATCCCGGCGATGGACGCGGTGGCGACGATCCGGCCGCCGCGGCGCACGGTGCCCGACGCGATGAGCGCGTCCGTGGTGCGCAGGACACTGTCCAGGTTGACGTCGATGACGGAGGTCCAGCGGTCGGCCGGCATGTTGGCGAGCCGGCGGTCCCGGGTGATGCCCGCGTTGTGGACGAGGACGTCGAGACCGCCGGGGACGGCGGCGGCGATCAGGTCGGCGGCGTCGGGCGCGGTGATGTCCAGCGGCAGGGCGGTGGCGCCGAGGCGGTCGGCGGTGCGGACGAGCTGCTCCTGGGCCTGCGGGACGTCCAGGCAGATCACCTGGGCGCCGTCCCTGGCGAGGACGGACGCGACGGACGCGCCGATGCCGCGTGCGGCGCCGGTGACCAGTGCGGTGTGCCCGTAGAGCGGCGCCGCCCAGTCGGCCACCTCGCCGGGCGCGTCGGCGGTGAGTTCGACGACCTGGCCGCTGATGTACGCGGAGCGGGGGGACAGCAGGAAGCGGAGGGTGGACTCGGCCGAGGCTGCGCTCGCCCCGGGGGCGAGCCGCAGCAGCTGCGCGGTGGTGCCCCGTCCGATCTCCTTGCCGAGGGACCGTACGAAGCCTTCGAGGGCCTGCTGGGCCGCCGCCTGGTGGTGGTCGTCGGGGGACGGCGTGGTGCCGAGGACGACGATGCGGCCACCAGCGGCCGCAGACCGTACGACGGGGTGGAGAGCGGCGTGTACGCCGGTGAGTCCGGCGGCCGTGGTGATGCCGGTGGCGTCCAGGACGACGGCGGCCGGGCGTTCGGCCCGGTCGGTGACCTTCAGACCGGTCGCCGCGAGTACCGGGCCGAGCGTGTCGGAGAGGGCGGAGCTGCCTGCGGTGAGGTGGAGCAACGGCCCGTCGAGGGAGGGGGTCTCCAGTGTCCAGCGGCGCAGTGGCGAGGGCTGCGGCAGGCCGAGCCCGCGGGTCAGGAAGCGGCCGGGGGCGGTGCCGGTGAAGTGCAGATAGCGGTCGGCCATTGTCTGGACTCCTGCTCGGTCGTAGATTTACTCCAGAGTAAGGTTACTCAAGGGTCAGGAGTTGTCGAGATGAGTTGGTCGAGTTGATTCCCCTCGCACTTCCGCAGCCGCGCCGGGTCGCGGTCATCGGTGGCAGTCGTATTCCGTTCGCCCGCTCCGACGGCCCGTACGCGCAGGCGTCGAACCAGGACATGCTGACCGCCGCGCTGGACGGGCTCGTCGCTCGCTTCGGCCTGCGGGGACAGCGGGTCGGCGAGTTCGTGGCCGGCGCGGTCCTCAAGCACAGCCGGGACTTCAACCTGGCCCGCGAGACCGTCCTGGGCTCCGCCCTGGACCCGCGCACTCCCGCGTACGACATCCAGCAGGCGTGCGGCACCGGGCTGCAGGCCGTCGTCGCCGCGGCCAACAAGATCGCGCTCGGCGCGGTCGACTCGGCGATCGCCGGCGGCGCGGACACCACGAGTGACGCGCCCCTCGGGGTCAACGACCGGCTGCGCAGAATCCTGCTGGAGGCCCGCCGCGCCAGGTCGACGGGAGCCCGGATCAAGGCGCTGGCCGCCGTCCGGCCCGGCCACCTCGTCCCGGACATCCCGCGCAACGCCGAGCCCCGCACCGGCCTCTCGATGGGCGAGCACGCGGCGGTCACCGCGTTGAAGTGGGGCGTGTCCCGGGAGGACCAGGACCTGCTGGCCGCCACGAGCCACCAGCGGCTCGCCGCCGCGTACGAGCGCGGCTTCCTGGACGACCTCGTCGTCCCGTATCTCGGCCTGGACCGGGACCAGAATCTGCGCCCCGGCTCCACGGTGGAGAAACTCGCCGCGCTGAAGCCGGTGTTCGGAGCCGGCCACCCCGACGCGACGATGACCGCGGGCAATTCGACCCCGCTCACCGACGGTGCGGCGACCGTGCTGCTGGCGAGCGAGGAGTGGGCCGAGGCACGCGGTCTGGCACCGCTGGCGTATCTGTCGCTGTACGAGACGGCCGCCGTGGACTACGTGAACGGTGAGGACGGTCTGCTGATGGCGCCCGCGTACGCCGTACCGCGCATGCTGGAGCGGGCCGGACTGACCGTCGGGGACTTCGACCTCTTCGAGATCCACGAGGCCTTCGCCTCCCAGGTGCTCGCCACCCTGGCGTCCTGGGAGAAGCAGGGGCTCGCCCCCGTCGACAGGGACAAGCTGAATGTGGTCGGATCGTCACTCGCCACCGGCCATCCCTTCGCCGCGACGGGCGCCCGGATCGTGGCGACCCTGGCCAAGCTCCTCGCGGAGCGGGACGCGCCCGGCCGGGGCCTGATCTCGATCTGCGCCGCGGGCGGCCAGGGGGTCACCGCGATCCTGGAGCACCCCTGACCCAGCCGGATTCCCCCACGGCCGTCATCCGCACGGGGAACGACCCCGCGCACCCAGCAGCCGCCTCGGCGCCGGACCCCAGGGACGGGCCCGGCGCCGGAACCCACGTCGAGGAGCCGCTCGTGTCCACGCCCGCCCCCGCCGCCGTACCCGCCGTTCCCGTCCTGGTCGAACCGACCAAGGTCAGGGCGGCCGACGGCACCGTACGGGAAGTCTCCGTGCCGCCCCTCGCACCGACCGTGCGGAGCGGCTCGCTCGCCGAGATCCCCTTCGACAACGCCCGGGACGCACCCTCCGAGGCGGTACTCAGCCGCAAGCAGGCCGACGACAGCTGGCAGGACGTGACCGCCGAAGCGTTCGCCGCGGAGGTCCAGGCCGTCGCCAAGGGCCTGGTCGCGGAAGGCCTGCAGAGCGGTGACCGGGTCGCGATCATGGCCCGTACGACCTACGAGTGGACGCTGCTCGACTTCGCGTCCTGGGCGGCCGGGCTGGTCACCGTGCCGATCTACCCGACCTCGTCGGCCTTCCAGACGCGCTGGATCCTCCAGGACTCCGGAGCCGTCGCCTGTGCGGTGGAGACGAAGGAGCAGGGGCGGCTGGTCAGCCAGGAGCGGCAGCAGCTCGGAAGCCTCACGCATCTCTGGCAGTTCGACACGGGTGCGGTGAGCCGGCTGAAGACGCTCGGCAAGGACGTACCCGACGCGGTCGTCGCCGCCCGTCGCGCCGCCCTGGAACCGGACAGCCCCGCCACCCTCATCTACACCTCGGGCACCACGGGCCGTCCCAAGGGCTGCGTCCTGACCCACGGAAACTTCTTCGCCGAGGTCGACAACGCCATAGAACTGCTCCACCCGGTCTTCAAGTCGATGTCGAAGTACCCCGCGTCGACCCTCCTGTTCCTGCCCCTCTCCCACGTCTTCGGCCGGATGGTGGCGATCGGCTGCATGCGCGCCCGGGTCCGGCTCGGGCACGCGCCGTCCATCCGGACCGAGGACCTGCTCGCGGATCTGGCCGGCTTCAAGCCGTCGTTCCTGCTGGCCATCCCGTACGTCCTGGAGAAGGTCTACAACACCGGCCGCGCCACGGCCGAGAAGATGGGCCGCGCCTCGTCCTTCGACCGTGCGGCCGGGATCGCGCAGCGCTACGGTGAGGCGGTCGAGGCCGCCGAACACGGCACGGGCACCGGCCCCGGTCTCGGGCTCCGCGCCGCCCGCGCCCTCTACGACCCGCTGGTCTACCGGCGTATCCGGGCCGCGCTGGGCGGCCGCGTCCGGTACGTGATCTGCGGCGGCTCCCCGCTGGGGAGGAGGCTCGCCGCGTTCTACGCGGGGGCGGGCATACAGATCTTCGAGGGCTACGGCCTGACCGAGACCACCGCGGCCGCCACGGTCACCCCGCCCCTCAAGCCCCGCCTGGGCACGGTGGGCTGGCCGCTGCCGGGCACCGCCGTGCGGATCGCGGACGACGGCGAGGTCCTGCTCAGCGGTGGCCAGGTCTGCCAGGGCTACTGGGACACCGAGCGTGGCGAGGCCACGCCGTATCCGCAGGGCGACTGGTTTCCGACGGGTGACCTGGGAGCGCTGGACGAGGACGGCTACCTCACGATCACCGGCCGCAAGAAGGACATCATCATCACGTCCGGCGGCAAGAACGTCATCCCCGCTCCGCTGGAGGACTGGCTGCGCGCCCACCCGCTCGTCAGCCAGTGCATGGTGGTCGGGGACAACCGGTCGTTCATCAGCGCGCTGATCACCCTGGAGCCGGACGGCCTCGCCCACTGGCGCCGGATGCGGAAGAAGGAAGACGTGCCGCTGCGTGAGCTCGTCCATGACGGGGAACTGCGCACCGCCCTGCAGCGCGCGGTCGACGAGGCCAACCGGCTCGTCTCGCGCGCCGAGTCCATCCGTAAGTTCACCGTCCTGCCGCAGGACTTCACGGAGGAGAGCGGGCACCTCACCCCGTCGCTGAAGCTGCGCCGGGACGCGATCACGCGGGACTTCGACGCGGAGATCGAGGAGCTGTACCGCAAGCAGTAGCCGGGTCGGCGTCGCCGGGGGCGCCGACGGGCGCCTCCGGCAGATGTCCGTCGGACGGACGACGGAAATTTTTTTCGAACCATGGCACAACGGACAGGGGTGCGATTCCCCTCATCCCAGGGATGTGGTATGCGGCGCCGCGGCCCGGCGTTCTTCCGCGGTGAGGTGCTGACGAAGGAGACCTCGGCGCTCGTGGTGCGCGGATCAGCGGTTCACGTCGGGCTCCGCGGAGTGGACTCGGCGGCGCGCTCCACCGCATACCGTGGTTCCGTCACGGACGACAACGGAGGTGCCTCGTATGCGGATCGCCACAACGATCTTCCTCACCGACGAGACGATCACGCCGGTCCGGCTCGCGCGCGAGCTGGAACAGCGGGGGTTCGCCGGGCTCTATCTGCCCGAGCACACCCACATCCCGGTGAGCCGGGAGTCCCCGTATCCGGCCGGTGGCGAGCTGCCGGCCGAATACGGCCGCACCCTCGACCCCTTCGTCGCGCTGGGGCAGGCCGCCGCCGTCACCGAGCGACTGGCCCTCGGCACCGGCATCACGCTGATCGCCCAGCACGACCCCATCGATCTGGCGAAGCAGGCCGCCACGCTCGATCACCTCTCCGGCGGCCGCCTCACGCTCGGTATCGGCTTCGGCTGGAACAGGGAGGAGGCCGCCGACCACGGTGTGGAGTGGTCGACCAGGCGTGCGCTCGGCAGCGACCGGCTGGCCCTGATGCGGGCCCTGTGGGCGGACGAACCGACGCCGTACGAGGGTGAGTTCGGCTCGGTCCGGGCGAGCGACGCCTATCCGAAGCCGGTGCAGAGGCCGCGTGGTCCGGTGAGCGGCCCGCGGACCCTGATCGGCGGGGCGGCCGGGCCGAAGCTGTTCGCGCAGATAGCCCAGGACGCGGACGGCTGGCTGCCGATCGGCGGGCGTGGCCTTTCGGAGTCCGTGCCGAAGCTGCGTACGGCCTGGGAGGAGGCGGGCCGCGATCCGGAGCATCTCCAGGTGGTGCCCTATGCGGTCCAGCCCTCCCCGGGGAAGCTGGCGTACTACGCGGATCTCGGCGTCGACGAGGTCGTCCTGCAACTTCCCCCGGCCAGAGAGGCCGAGACGCTGCGCGCGCTGGACGCGTATGCGGCGTTTCTGTGAGAAATCTGTGTTTGTGAACCTGCTGGGGCGGCCGTCCGGTGGAACCAGCAACGTTAAAATCGCATCTATCACCTCCGGACATCGATGGTGCGGCCCGTGTGCGTGTGTGCCCGGCTGCCTGGGAGCGGGAGCACGATGAACAGGCCGTTGCGGCACATAGCCATCTTTTGTGGGCTGTTGATGCTGGCTTTGCTGATACGGACCAACTGGCTGCAGTACGCCAAGAGCGAGGAGCTGGCGACCCACGAGCACAACCGCCGGGTCAAGATCGCCCAGTTCGCCACCCCGCGGGGGGACATCATCGTGGGCGGCAAGGCGATCACGGGGTCGAAGGCGGTCGAGGGGACCGACTTCAAGTACCAGCGCACCTTCAAGCAGGGTGCGATGTACGCCCCCGTCACCGGCTACGCCTCGCAGGCGCAGGGCATGTCCCTCCTGGAGAACACGTACGACACCATCCTCAGCGGCCAGGACGAGCGCTTCGCCTTCCGGCACGCCAAGGACATCCTCACCGGTGAGGAGCGGCGCGGTGGCAATGTGGTCACCACCATCGACCCGAAGGCGCAGAAGGCGGCGTACAAGGGCCTGACCGACCTCGACGCCAGGGGCGCGGTCGTCGCCCTCGACCCTGCGACCGGCAAGGTCCTCGCTCTGGTCTCGACGCCCTCGTACGACCCCTCGGTCTTCGCCGGCAACTCCTTCAAGGAGGGCGACAAGTTCCAGGCGCTGGTCGACGAGAAGGGCAAGCCGCTGGCCAACCGCCCGCTGCGCGAGACCTTCCCGCCCGGCTCCACCTTCAAGATCCTCACGGCTGCCGCGGCCCTGGAGCACGGCGTCGTCTCGGACGTCGACGCCCGGACCGACGCGGTGTCCCCGTACCCCCTGCCGCTGTCGTCGAGCAGGATCAGCAGTGAGGCGGGTGACCAGACGTGCAACAAGGCGTCGATGAAGACGGCCATGCAGTACTCCTGCAACAACGTCTTCCTGGACGCCGCTCTCAAGGTGGGCGACGAGGGGATGCGTGAGACGGCCGAGAAGTTCGGCTTCAACGAGGACGTCTACTCCGAGGACTTCGGCGACATGCTCGCCACGAAGAGCCTCTACCCCGAGAAGCTGGACAAGCCCGGCACCGCCCTCACCGGCATGGGCCAGGGCAGCCTCACGAGCACCCCGATGCAGATGGCGATGGTCACGGCGGCCCTCGCCAACGGAGGCAAGCTGATGCAGCCGTACCTCGTGGACGAGCTGCGCGGCCCGGACCTGACGACCCTGGAGAAGCACGAGCCGCAGGTCAAGAGCCAGGCGGTCTCCGAGGAGACGGCGAAGAAGGTCCAGGAGATGATGGAGTTCACCGCCAAGGAGGGCAGCGCGAAGCGCGCCCTGATCGACGGTGTGACGGTGGGCGGCAAGACGGGTACGGCTCAGCGCGGCAACGACGTGAGCAAGGAAGTCCCGTACGGCTGGTTCGTCTCGTACGGCAAGGCGTCCGACGGCCAGGCGGTGGCGGTCGCGGTGTTCATCGACCCGACCGCGATGGAAATCTCCCGCGCGGACATCTCCGGCGGCGGCCTGGGCGGGCCGATCGCGAGGGAAGTGATGAAGGCGGCGCTGGGGAAGTAGGGCAGCACCCCGGAGGACGGCGGCCCCCGCCCGGCGATACGCCGGGCGGGGGCCGCCGTCCGCTATCCAGGGAGACCGTCCGACAGTCCGCCGGGGCCCACAGTGGGGGCCCTGCTGCCCGCGGTCTCCGTGCCCCCGGCCGCCCGCAGGACGGCCGCGGTCGTGAGTCCCGCCAACAGGCCCCAGACCAGGGCGGCCGGGACACCGTGGCCGAGGCTGCCGGACAGGTGCTGCCAGCCCCACCGCGCGCCCGAGTCCACCGTGGTCACCGAGGACTGGAACATCTGGTTCGCCAGGAGTCCGACGACGGTCGCGCAGGCCGCCCCGACCGCCGTCGCCGACACGGTGGCCCGGGTGAGCAGCACGGGCAGCAGCCGCAGCGCCCACCACACCACGGCGAGCAGCAGCACGTCGCCGACGCGGTACAGCAGCCAGTGGCCGAGTGATCCGCCCGTCGGAACCGCCCAGTTGCCGAGCAGCAGCCACAGGCGCAGCAGGTCGCCCGGCTCGGAGAGCATCCGGCCGGACAGCGAGACCGACTGGAGGGACGCGGCCACCGACTGGTAGGAGAGCACCACCGAGGACACGGCGACCACGGCGGTACCGGCGGTGGCGGCCAGGCGGGCCGCGCGTACCGGCACGACGCCCAGCGGCAGCGGACCCGCGCCCTTGGCGGTGATCCGCGCGGCGAGGACGGTGACCGTCGCCGCCACGAGCGAGGCCGTCACGGTGATCTGCTGCCCGGAGGAGATCATGCTCGCCAGCTGGGGCAGGACCCGGTAACTGCCGCGCCCGTTCGAGGCGATCATCCACGGCGCGGAGACGGTCGCCGCCAGCATCCCGGCCACCATGCCCCAGGCCCACACAGTGAGCAGCGTGGCCACCGTCCGGTGGTTCACCGGCGGTAGCCTGCGGACCAGGAGCAGCGCCCCGGGGACGAAGAAGGCGAACACCGCCGCGAACCGGATCTGCATCGCGGTCTCGTACAGCGAGAGGTATCGGGAGCCGTCCGCCCCGGATCCCCCGGTCTCGCCCAGCACTCCGGTGCCGAACCGGATCGCGTCAGGGGGGTCGTACGACCACGGGGTGAGCCAGTGCTGGAGATCGGCGACCAGCCGGCCGCCGAGTGCGTCGGTGGCCCCTTGGAGGTGCAGTGCGTCCGTGCTCGCTCCCGCCCACCACAGCAGCGCTGTGAGCAGCAGCCCTCCGGCCAGTGCCGGTATCGCCGCGCGCCGGTATGTCATGAGGCCCCCCGTTGTTGATCGCACCCCGTCAATCTCCTGACGGGCTGGAGATTACGGGGTGGGCGGGATCGGCTCGGCGGCGGATCGGAAGTTGTCCGGCCTGGTGTGGTGCGGGTTGGCGCCATCCGGTGCCGCTCGGTGCCATGTCAGGCGCCCTGGAGGTGTGTGCGTGTGCGTGGCGCCATAAATGCCCCGCCGTGTGTCAGTGCGTTCATGCAGGTCAGGGCGGTCCGGGTGGATGTCTTCCTGGAAATGTCATCGGGTGGCTTGCGCGTAGAGCCACTATGGCGCCATTATGGCGTCATGGACCTCACCCCGTATGTCGACACCCTCCGCCGTGACCTCGCGGTGGCCGCCGATGCCGGCGGCGACGCATCCCGCGAGCTGGCGGAGAGGCTCACCGCCCCCCTGGAGTCGGCGGCCCGGCTGACCATGCTCAACATGCTCTCCGCCGCGGCGGACGAGATCACCCGGGAGCTCGCCCCAGGCTCGGTCGACGTACGGCTGCGCGGGCTCGACCCCGACTTCGTGGTGACGCCGCCGCCCACCGACGGCGGAGCCCCCACGGGGCCGGCCGCGCCCGTCGAACCGCTCAGGGCCCCGGCCCCGGCCGACGGCGACGAGGGTGGCACCGCCCGCGTCAACCTGCGCCTGCCGGCCCACCTCAAGGCCCGTGCCGAGGAAGCCGCGACCCGTGAGGGCCTGTCGGTCAACGCGTGGCTGGTGCGCGCCGTGTCGGCCGCGGTCGACGGCGACGCCGGGCCGCGTACGACGGAGAAGGCCCGGACCGTAGGGCAGAGCTTCACGGGCTGGGTGCGCTAGCCGCATCACGCCACCCGCACCACTACGTCACCCACCACGTCCCACCAGCGGGGACGACCTGAAGACCCAAGAGGACGGGACAGCCATGCCTTCTTTCGACACTCCCGAACCGATCTCGGCCACGGCGCACGTGGAGGCCGGTTCAATCCAGTTCACCGCGGGCGACCGTCTCGACACCGTCGTCGACGTGCGGCCCCGCGACCCGAAGAAGGATCTGGACGTCCGGTCGGCCGCCCAGACCGAGGTCACCTACGCGAACGGCGTCCTGACCGTCCGGACGCCCAAGTCCAGTCTGTTCGGCCGCACCGGCGTCCTCGACGTGACGGTCGAACTGCCCGCGGGCTCAAGCGTCGACATGACCGGTTCCTGGGCCCAGGTGCTCGGTGAGGGCCGGCTCGGAGAGGTTCGCGTGAAGGCCTCGGTCGGTGATATCCGCCTCGACACGACCGGCCCGCTGAAGCTGACCGCGTCGCACGGCTCGATCACCGTGGACCGGGTCGATGGCTCGGCCGAGATCACCACCAGCTTCGGCAGCCTGCGCGTCGGCCTCGTCGACGGCCCCGCCGTCCTGAAGAACTCGCACGGCTCCACGATCGTCGGCGTCGTGACCGGCGAGCTGCGGGTGCGTGGTGCCAACGGCGACATCGACATCCGGCGCGCCGAGGGCTCGGTCACCGCCACTACCGCCCACGGCGCCTTGCGCGTGGGTGAGGTGGCGCGCGGCACAGTCCAGTTGGAGTCGAACCACGGCGCCATCGAGGTGGGCGTCCGCGAGGGTACGGCCGCCTGGCTCGACGTCAACTCGCGCTCCGGGCAGGTGCGCAACTCGCTCACGGCGTCCGAGTCCCCGGAGGAGACCGAGGGCACCGTCACGGTCCGCGCCCGCACCCGGCACGGCAACATCGACGTCCGCCGGGCCAAGGTCTGACCCGGAAGAACCCGCCACCGCAACGCTCACCAGACACTTCAGTCATCGAACGGGGTACTCCATGCCTTTTTCTGTCATGCCCACATCAAAACGGAAGGGCGGTACGCAGTCGCCTGCCGCCGTCTCCGCCGTCGGTCTGCGCAAGTCCTACGGCGACAAGGTCGTCCTCGACGGCATCGATCTGCACATCCCGGCCGGGTCCGTGTTCGCGCTGCTCGGCCCGAACGGCGCCGGCAAGACCACCGCCGTGAAGATCCTCTCCACCCTCATCACCGCCGACGGCGGCCAGGCCCAGGTGGCGGGTCACGACATCGCCACGTCACCGGACGGGGTGCGTGCCGCGATCGGCGTGACCGGGCAGTTCTCCGCGGTCGACGGGCTGATCACCGGCGAGGAGAACATGCTGCTCATGGCGGACCTGCACCACCTCTCCCGCCGCGAGGGGCGACGGGTCACCGCCGAACTGCTGGAACGCTTCGATCTGGCCGAGGCGGCGGAGAAGCCGGCACAGAGTTACTCCGGCGGGATGAAACGCCGCCTGGACATCGCGATGACGCTGGTCGGAGACCCGAGGATCATCTTCCTCGACGAGCCGACCACCGGCCTCGACCCCCGCTCCCGCCACACCATGTGGCAGATCATCCGCGAGTTGGTCGCCGGCGGTGTCACCGTCTTCCTCACCACCCAGTACCTCGAAGAAGCCGACGAACTCGCCGACCGCATCGCGGTGCTGAACGACGGCAGGATCGCCGCCCAGGGCACCGCCGAGGAACTCAAACGGCTCATCCCCGGCGGCCACATCCGCCTCCGCTTCACCGACCCGACCGCCTATCGGTCCGCGGCCTCGGCGCTCCACGACGCCACCAGGGACGACGACGCACTCGCACTGCAGATTCCCAGCGACGGCAGTCAGCGCAGCCTGCGCTCCCTCCTCGACCGGCTGGACTCGGCAGGCATCGAGGCCGACGAACTGACCGTGCACACCCCCGACCTCGACGACGTGTTCTTCGCCCTGACCAGCACCACCGTGCCCACCCAGGCCACCCAGGCCACCCAGGCCACCCAGCCCACCCAGGCCACCCAGGCCACCCAGGCCGGCCAGGCCGGCCAGTCCGAGGAGGACGTCCGATGAGCTCCCTCACCCTCGCCCTGCGCGACTCGTCCACCATGCTGCGGCGCAATCTGCTGCACGCCCGCCGCTACCCCTCCATGACCTTGAACCTGCTGCTCACCCCGGTCATGCTCCTGCTGCTCTTCGTCTACATCTTCGGCGACACCATGAGCGGCGGCGCCGGCCGCTCCGCCTACATCGCCTACATCGTCCCCGGCATCCTGCTGATGACCATCGGCTCCACCGTCGTCGGCACCGCGGTGTCCGTCGCAACCGACATGACCGAAGGCATCATCGCCCGCTTCCGCACCATGGCCATCCACCGCGGCTCCGTCCTCTTCGGCCACGTCGCCGGCAGCGTCATGCAGGCCATCCTCAGCGTCATCCTCGTCGGGGCCGTCGGCGTCGCCATGGGCTTCCGCTCCACCGACGCCACCCTCCTGGAATGGCTCGCAGCAATCGGGCTCCTGGCCCTGGTCTCCCTGGCCTTCACCTGGATCGCAGTCGGCATGGGTATGGCCAGCCCCAACGCCGAAGCCGCCAGCAACAACGCCACGCCACTGATCCTCCTGCCCCTCATCTCCAGCGCCTTCGTCCCCCTGGACGCCATGCCGGGCTGGTTCCAGCCCATCGCCGAGTACCAGCCCTTCACCCCCGCCATCGAAACCCTCCGCGGACTGCTCCTCGGCACCGAGATCGGCGACAACGGATGGATCACCCTCGCCTGGTGCCTCGCCCTCACCGCCCTCGGCTACCGCTGGTCCAAGAACCAGTTCGACCGCGACCCCGAGTAGGGGAGCTCCGCGCGCGAAAGGGCCGGGCTCTCCACCCCTGATGGAGAGCCCGGCCCTTCGCAGAAGACCTGAGCGGTGGTGCCGGTGTCAGGACCGGGTCAGCGCTTGATCTCCTTGATCTTGAGCATCCGGGTGATGACCTTGTCGAGTTCGTCGTCCTTGAAGACGTTCTTCCAGTCGTCGCGGACGATCGACTCGCGCCCGTAGTCCATCGCGATCAGGCAAGCGTCGGAGAACGGGTTCGAGCCCTTGAGGGTGTTGGCCAGCGCGACCTGCGTGTGGCCGAGCAGCATGGCGCGGGCGGCCTTCTCCGGGACGCCCACCGTGTGGACGGTCTCGTGGAGCGCCTCGGTCAGCAGCGCGCCGACCATGCAGGCGATCGTCTCGACGAGCGTCGGCTCCAGGACCGCGAGCTGCTTGACCGTGACCCAGTGGACGTCGACCACGGGCGCGTACATCACGCGGATGACCGAGTCGGCCAGCTCCTGCTTGGCGGCGTCGCCGCCCTCGTACGCGGCGACGACCTCCTGCGGGGCGGCGATGCCGCCGAAGGTGTCCTGCCACTCTTCCTTGGTGGTGCGCTCCAGGAAGACGGACGGGTGGCAGGGGTGGGCGCAGGCGTAGTGGATGTCGTCGCGGGAGAACAGCAGACCGGCGTAGGCGGCGGCGGGGTCGAGAGTGAGAACCACGGTGCCCGGCTTCATCAGCGGCACCAGTTCCTCGGAGACCTTGCCGAGGAGGACGTCGGGGACGGCGAGGATGACCACGTCGGCCTGGGCAGCGGCGTCGGCGGACTCGGTCAGCTCGCGGCCGAGGTCGCGGATCAGCTCCTGTCCCTTCGGGGACGCCTCGCTGAAGAGCACCCGGAAGTCGCTCTCGACCAGGTTGTTGGAGACGCGCTGGCCCATCTTGCCTGCGGCCCCGATGACGGCGACGGTCTTGGATCCGGTGGCCATTACTTGCTCCTCAAAAGGGTGTTGATGCTGTGCCGGGTCCACTGGTCCTCCAGGCGGGCGGTTTCCTCGAAATCGCCCTGCCAGGGGAGCCAGTGCTCCACGATCTGGTTGATGCCCCGCTCGTCCGGACCGACCGTGTCGATCATGTGGCCGTAGTCGAGAAGGCCCTCGCCGAGAAGGCAGCCGGCGAAGGTGAAGCCGACCCAGCCGTCACGGCGGGAGAACGAGAAGTCCTTGACGTGGATGTTCACCACGTAGGGGGCGGTGGCGTCGACGACGTCCACCGGACGCTCCAGCCGGGCGACGCTGTTGCCCGGGTCGAGGACGACGCCGAGGTTCGGGCTGTCCACGCCGCGTACGACGGACAACAGGTCGTCGGTGGAGACCTGTTCGTAGGTCTCGAGGCCGAGCGTGACGCCTGCCGCCGCATAGGCGGGGACAGCCTCGCGCAGGAGGGCGGTCGCCTCCGCGACGGTCGGACGGTGGTCCGCCGTGTTCAGCATCGAGCGGACCAGGGTGACGCCCAGGCGCCGGGCGATGCGGAGGTAGGTGGCGAGGTGCTCCGTGCCTACGCCCCTGGTGCCCAGCTCCAGCGTGATGGCGTGGCCGGCCGCCGTGGCACGCAGGGCGTCGAGCTGCTCGTCGGCGTACGTCTCGATCAGCGGGTAGTCGCAGATCTGGAAGACCTCGCCGCCCGTCTCCCGGGTCTGCGCGAGCATCTCGTCGAGCGTGAGGGGGCGGGGGGCCCGGTCCGAGATGCGCCAGAAGAAGGCGTAGGTGCTCAGGCCGTAGGACACGGGAGGGCTCCTTCCAGCGTCTCGTCGAGGATGCGTTCCACCGCTGCCGGGTCGTGGGCGAAGCGGCCGAGGAACAGCCCGTCGACGCCCGTACCCAGGTCGGTGAGCAGGCCGGGGCCCGCGCTGCCTCCGTAGATCACGCGGCTGCCCGCCAGCGACGGCTGGGTGGTGAGCCAGGTCGTGAGGGCTTCGCAGACCGTACGGATGTGCTCCGGGGAGGCGGGCCGGGGGGCGCCGATGGCCCACTGCGGTTCGTACGCGAGGACGACCGGGGCGAGGGGGCCGTCGTGGGCCGCTGTGGCCAGGATGCGTTCGGCTTCGGCGACCGTGCGGGCGGCAGCCTCGGAGGGGGGCACCTGGTCGAGTTCGCCGACGCAGAGCACCGGCGTCAGCCCGTTGCGCAGGGCGGCGGCCGTCTTGGCGGCGACGACCGTGTCGCCCTCGCCGAAGAGCCGGCGGCGCTCGGCGTGGCCGACCTCGGCGTAGCGGGCGCCGATCTCGTGCAGGTGGGCTCCGCTGACCTCGCCGGTGTACGGACCGGAGTCCTCGGTGGCCAGGTCCTGCGCCCCCGTCCGCACGTCCGTACCGGCGAGGATGCCGGTGACGGGGACGAGCGCGGGGAAGGCGGGCAGCACGAACAGTTCGGCCGTGCCGCCGGTGACGGCCGGGTGCCGGGCGGCCAGATCCGCGATGCTGCGGGCCCAGTTGAGGGTCTCGTGGTGGCCGAAATACATCTTCAGGCTCACCCCGATCGTGACCCGGGGGCGGTTCTGCGGGGCGGGCATCAGGCTGCGGCTTCCTGCTGGTTCTTCTCGTTGCTGTTGTTCTCGTAGTCGTCCATCAGCGCGACCTTGGCGGCGGACGCCGACGCCTCGTCGAAGCGGTACGTCAGCCACTCGGCGGCGAGCCGCCGGGCCAGCTCCAGGCCGACGACGCGCTGGCCGAAGGTCAGGACCTGCGCGTTGTTGGAGAGGACCGCGCGCTCGACGGAGAAGGAGTCGTGGGCGGTGACGGCCCGGATCCCCTTGACCTTGTTCGCGGCGATGGCGACCCCGAGGCCTGTGCCGCAGACCAGCAGGGCGCGGTCGGCCTCGCCGCGGGCGATCATCTCGGCGGCGGCGATGGCGACCTTCGGGTAGGCGGTGTGCCCGTCCGCGTCGACCCCCACATCGGTGACGGCGGCGACGAGGCCGCTGGCCTCCAGGTCTTTCTTGAGAGCTTCCTTGTACGTGTAGCCGGCGTCGTCGGAGCCGACGACGATGCGGAGCTTTTCGGACATCAGTGGTTCTCCAGAGTGGGTACGAACACGCCGTGCACGGCACGGACGATCAGGGCGAGCGAGTGGGCTCCGGCGTCCGGAGTGCCGAGGCTCTTCTCGGCGTGCGGGCGGGCGCGGCCCATCCGGGGAAGCAGGTCCGCCGTGGCCTCGGCGGCGGCGGACGCGGAGTGCGCGGCCGTGTCCCAGGCGGTGGCCAGAGGCTGCCCCGCCTCCGCGGCGGCCGTGAGCGCGTAGGAGAAGGGGACGAGGACGTCGACCATGGTCTTGTCGCCGACCTCCGCCTTTCCCAGCTCCATCACGCCTGCCGACGCCCGGGCCACACCGGTGGCGACAACCGGGGCTGTGGGCCGCTCGGTGTCGCCGAGCGCGGTGCCCAGCGCCCGGAGGATGACGCCCCACAGGGCGCCGGAGGTGCCACCGGCCCGGTCGGCCCAGGCGTCGGCAGCCCAGTGCAGAAGCGTTTTGGCACCCGCGCCGAGCGCTTCGGCGCGGGACGCCGCCTCGTAGGCGCCGGTGGAGCCGCGCTGCATGCCGATGCCATGGTCGCCGTCACCGGCCACCGCGTCGATCCGGCCGAGCTCCTCCGCGTGGGTGCCGACGGTGTCCTTCAGGACGCGCAGGGCGGCCAGCGCGGTGCGCGCCGCCTCGCGAGAGACGTCGGTGGCCGGCGGGACGGTGTCCTCGGCCGTCTCCGCCGCCGGGTCCGGGACGTACAGGTCGGCTGTCTCGACGGCGCCCTTGCGGTAGGCGGGGGCGTCGGCCGGGGCCGTCCACAGGGGCTCCAGCTCGTCGGTGAGCCAGCACAGGGTGAGCGAGACACCGGCCATGTCGAAGCTGGTGACCAGCTCGCCGACCTCGGGGTCCACGGTCTGGACACCGGCCTCGTCCAGGAGCTGGGCGACCCGGCGGTAGACGACGAACAGCTCCTCGTACTTCACCGAGCCGAGGCCGTTGAGGATCACCGCGGCGCGCTGCCCGCGCGGCGCGTCGACGCCCGCGGGGAGCTCGCCGAGGACGGTGGAGACCAGGAGTTCGGCCGCCTCGTCGGCGGTCGGCACCGGTCGCTCGCCCATGCCGGGTTCCCCGTGAATCCCGAGGCCCACAGCCATGCGGCCCTCGGGCACGGTGAAGAGGGGGTGGTCGGCGCCCGGCAGCGTGCAGCCCGAGAACGCGACACCGAAGGAGCGGGTACGGGCGTTCGCCAGTTCGGCGATCCTGGTCACCTCGTCCAGTGGCTGCCCTGCCTCGGCCGCCGCAGCGGCCGTCTTGAAGACGACCAGGTCACCGGCGACACCTCGCCGCTTGTGGGCCTCGTCGGGCGACGCGCTGGACATGTCGTCCGTGACACCGAGCGCGCGGGTGGGGATGCCCTCGGCGGTCAGCCGCTCGGCGGCCTGGCCGAAGTGCAGGACGTCGCCCGCGTAGTTCCCGTAGACGAGGAGGACGCCGCCGCCGGTCTCGGCTGCCCGCGCGACCTGGCGCACCTGATGCGCGGAGGGGGAGGCGAAGACGTTGCCGACCGCCGCGCCGTGGGCGAGGCCCTGGCCGACCAGCCCGGAGAAGGCCGGGTAGTGGCCGGAGCCGCCGCCGATCACCACGGCGACCTGGCCGGGGGCGGTCCGGGTGGCCCGGACCACCCCGCCGGGGACCTGGCGGACCCTGCGGGGGTGGGCGGCGACGAAACCTTCGAGCGCTTCGTCGGCGAAGGCGGCGGGGTCGTTGGACAGGCGGGTCATCAGCGAACCTCTGCGAGAGGCCGGCCGTGGTGCGCGTTCCGGCCCTTGGACCGGTTGGCGAGCCACAGCATCAGCGCGGCGGACATGAGCATGAAGGCACCGACGAGGAACAGCGGCAGGTAATAGGCACCGCTGAAGTCCTTCAGCCAGCCGGTGACGTAACCGGCGGCGAAGCCGGCCACGTTGCCCGCGGTGTTGATCAGGGCGATACCGGCCGCGGCTGTCGCGCCCGTCAGGAACTGCGAGGGGACGGACCAGAAGACCGGCAGCGCGGCGAAGATCGCACAGGCGGTGACCGTGATGACGGCGATCGTGGCGGCCGGTGAACCCATGTAGAGGGCGATGGGGATGGAGATCCCGCCGACGACGGCCGGCCCCGCGATGTGCCAGGTGCGGACACCGTGCTTGGTGGCGTGACGCGACCAGAAGTAGAGGACGATCGCGGCCGGGAGATACGGGATGGCCGTGACCAGGGCCTTGTCCATCACGCTGAACGTCGTGCCGAACTGGTCCTGGAAGCCGTTGATGATCGTCGGCAGGAAGAAGGCGAGGGCGTACAGGCCGTAGATGAAGCCGAAGTAGATGAGGGCGAGTGTCCAGACGCGGCTGTTGGTGAAGGCGGCCTTCAGGGCCTCCTTGCCGTGGTTGCTCTTCTCGTCCGCGCCGGTCTTGCCGGCGTTCTCGGCGGCGAGCTCCTCGGTCAGCCAGTCCCGCTCTTCGGAGGTCAGCCACTTGGCGTCGGCCGGCTTGTCGATCAGGTAGAACCAGGCGACGATGCCCAGCAGGATCGCCGGGATGGACACGCCCAGGAACATCACGCGCCAGCCCTCGAGGCCGAAGAGCCCGTGCTGGTTGATGAACCAGCCGGCCAGCGGCGCACCTATGACGGTGGTCAGGGGCTGCGCCAGGTAGAAGAGGCCGAGCACCTTTGTGCGGTGCCGGGAGGGCACCCACTGGCTGAGGAAGAGGATGGCCCCGGGGAAGAAGCCGGCCTCGGCGACACCGAGCATGAAGCGGAGCGCGTACAGCTGCTCGCTGTTCTGCACCCAGGTGAAGAGGAGGGCGACGACGCCCCAGCTCACCATGATCCTGGACAGCCAGCGCCGGGCGCCGAACTTGTGCAGCGCCATGTTGCTGGGCACTTCGAGAATGATGTAGCCGACGAAGAAAACACCCGAGGCGAAGCCGAACTGCGCCGCGGTGAGGGCGAGGTCCTGCCCCATGCCGTTCGGTTCGGCGAAAGAGACGGCCGTGCGGTCCAGGTAGTTCACGAAGAACATCAGGGCCACGAAGGGGACGAGCCGGATCGAGACTTTCCTGATCGCTGATCTCTCGATGGCTGAATGCGCAGTGGCGCCCATGGGAAGACTCCTCGCTTGCGGACCGCTTTGTCCGGTTCTGTGTCTACTCCGGCAGGGGAGTCGAACCGTTGAAGCTCGTGTTTCCAGCCGGTGAACAACACCAAGCTAGCCCTGGATCGCAAATTGGTCACCAATTTACCAAAGTGACGTAGGTCGCTCCTCTGAGCTCTTCTCCTGGGTCGATGAGCGCGTTATCGTCCGCCCGCTCCGGGCTTCCACCGCCCTGTCTGATGTACTGGTCAGCGTGTCCACGCAGCCCGAAGCGCCCGATTTCACGTCACTTCTGCGCCCCGTCGTACGGGAGTCCTCGGTCAGTGAGGTGGCCAAGAGGCTCCTTGATCACTTGTCCGAGGGAAACCTCAAGCCGGGTACGCGCCTGCCCGCCGAGCGCCAGCTCGCCGACGCCCTCGGCGTCGCGCGCTCCAGCGTGCGCGGGGCACTGTCCGCCCTGGACGTCCTGGGCATCATCGAGATCAGGCCGGGCTCGGGCTCGTACGTCCGTGAAGGAACCTCGGAGTTCCTGCCGCGGGCCATCAACTGGGGCCTGATGCTCGGTCAGCGCCGTACGCAGGACCTGGTCGAGGTCCGCACCTTCATGGAGGGCATGTCGGCGCGGCTGGCCGCGGACCGGGCG
Source organism: Streptomyces sp. NPDC002911 (assembly GCF_053591835.1). Classification (NCBI taxonomy): domain Bacteria; kingdom Bacillati; phylum Actinomycetota; class Actinomycetes; order Kitasatosporales; family Streptomycetaceae; genus Streptomyces; species Streptomyces sp. NPDC002911. The sequence goes on from NZ_JBSFUO010000006.1 coordinate 87,536, forward strand.
TCCCAGGAGGACGTCGAGCGGCTGGAGTCGCACCTGGAGCGGATGCGGGAGGCGGGGACGGACGTCAAGGCGTTCATCGACGCCGATATCGCCTTCCACCTGGAGACCGCGAACATCGCGCGCAACACGGTGCTCAGCGACATCCTGCACTCCATCCGGGCGCTGCTCCAGGTGTGGATGGAGCGGGCGGGAGACATCGCGGGCACGGTCAGCGGGACGCTGCACGAGCACGGGGCCGTGCTCGACGCGATCCGGGCGGGGGACCCGGAGGGCGCGGACGCGGCGATGGCCGAGCACATGAGGCTCGCGAGCGACCGGCTGAGGATGTCGCTGAGCGGAAGCGACGAGTAGGGGCGTCGGGAGTTCCGGGAGGTTCAGGCCCGCGGCTGCTCGCACGCGACGGACTGCTCGGGAAGGGAGTGCTGTCCCGGAAGGCCGGTGAGCGTCTTCCGCCGCCCGGCTCCGCCCAGCAGTGCCGGCAGTTCGGTCAGGGCGTTGATGCGCCAGTCCGCCGTCTCCACGACGTCCGGGTGGTCCGCCCACCAATGACCGTACGGTCCACGGCGGATGTGGGCCGCCCGCAGCCCTGAGGACTTCGCGGGGAAGAGGTCGTCGGCGGGATGGTCGCCCACGTACAGGGTGGCCTCCGCTGACGCGCCCGACACCTCCAGTACGCGGGTGAAGAACTCCCGGTCCGGTTTGGAGACGCCCCACTCCTCCGAGGTGACGACCAGATCGGCCGGCAGGTCCAGGGCCCGCAGTAGCTCTCCGGCCCGGGCCGTCCGGTCGCCCGCGACGACGACCCGCAGCCCGAGCGCGCGCAGTTCGGCCAGGGCGGGGCGCACGTCGGGGTAGAGGTCCGTCTCGTCCAGGTGCTCGCCGCGCCCGGCTGCCGCACGGGCGTGGCAGGCCTCGCCGGCGTCCATGCCGGGGCGCAGGATGCGCAGCGCGTCGGCGCCGTCGCGGCCCTGCACGACGGCGGCGCCGACCAGCGCGCTGACCGTGTGCGGCGGGACGCCGAGCCAGTTGGCCCACGAGGCCCAGTGCCGGTCGTCGCGGACGAGGGTTTCTCCGATGTCGAAGACGATCGTTTCCATCACCTATCCGAGCTTACGGGGCAAGCGGGACATAACGACCAAGGCGCCAGTGTGTGAGGGGCGGTTACGCCGGGAAGAGGCTTCGGTCCGTAAGCATGCCCGCGCTCGTATGCTCGGATCATGACCGATCCTCAGCGCCCCACGACCAACGCCATGCGGCGCGCCCTCCGGCGAGCCCGCGACGGTGTCGCCCTCGACGTCGCCGAGGCCGCCGTCCTGCTCCAGGCGCGGGGGGAGGACCTGACCGATCTCACCGCGTCCGCCGCCCGGGTCCGGGACGCGGGTCTTGATGCCGCGGGCCGGCCGGGAGTGATCACGTACTCCCGTAAGGTCTTCATCCCGCTGACCCGGCTCTGCCGTGATACCTGCCACTACTGCACCTTCGTCACCGTGCCCGGGAAGCTCAAGCGTGCGGGCCACGGAATGTTCCTGTCGCCGGACGAGATCCTCGACATCGCCCGCAAGGGCGCCGAACTAGGCTGCAAGGAAGCCCTGTTCACGCTCGGCGACCGTCCCGAGGACCGCTGGCCCGAGGCGCGGGAGTGGCTGGAGGCCGAGGGCTACGACGACACCCTGGCGTACGTACGCGCCATGGCGGTCCGGGTACTGGAGGAGACGGGGCTGCTGCCGCACCTGAACCCCGGTGTGATGACGTGGACGGATGTGCAGAGGCTGAAACCCGTCGCCCCGTCCATGGGCATGATGCTGGAGACGACGGCGACCCGGCTGTGGTCGGAGAAGGGCGGCCCGCACTACGGGTCCCCGGACAAGGAACCGGCCGTCCGGCTGCGGGTACTGGAGGACGCGGGCCGGTCCAGTGTGCCGTTCACCACGGGCATCCTGATCGGCATCGGCGAGTCGTACGAGGAGCGTGCCGACTCCCTCTTCGAGCTGCGCAAGACGGCCCGCGCCTATCACGGCATCCAGGAAGTCATCGTCCAGAACTTCCGCGCCAAGCCGGACACCGCGATGCGCGGGATGCCGGATGCCGAACTGGAGGAGCTGGCCGCCGCGATCGCCGTCGCCCGCCACATCCTCGGCCCCTCGGCCCGCATCCAGGCCCCGCCGAATCTCGTCGACGCCGAGTACGCCCTGCTGATCGGCGCGGGCATCGACGACTGGGGCGGGGTCTCGCCCCTCACCCCGGACCACGTGAACCCCGAGCGCCCCTGGCCGCATATCGACGAGCTCGCGGCCCGCACCGCCGAGTCCGGCTTCCAGCTGCGTGAACGCCTCACCATCTACCCGGAGTTCATCCAGCGCGGCGAGCCCTGGCTCGACCCGCGTCTCCTTCCTCACGTGCGGGCGCTCGCCGACCCGGAGACGGGCCTCGCGAAGGAGGGCGCGATCCCGGCCGGACTGCCCTGGCAGGAGCCCGACGAGGGCTTCAACGCCTCCGGCCGCACCGACCTGCACCGCACCATCGACACCGAGGGCCGCACCGGCGACCGGCGCGACGACTTCGACGCGGTGTACGGCGACTGGGAGGCGCTGCGCGAGGCAGCCGCCCCCGGCATGGTTCCGTCCCGCGTCGACACCGACGTACGCCAGGCCCTGAGCCAGGCCGCCGACGACCCCACGAAGCTCACCGACGAGCAGGCCCTCGCCCTGCTCCACGCGGACGGACCGGCGCTGGACGAGCTCTGCCGGATCGCGGACACCCTGCGCCGTGACGTGGTCGGTGACGACGTCACCTACATCGTCACCAGGAACATCAACTTCACCAACGTCTGCTACACCGGCTGCCGTTTCTGCGCCTTCGCCCAGCGGCGTACGGACGCCGACGCCTACACCCTCTCCCTGGACCAGGTCGCCGACCGTGCGGCCCAGGCCTGGGACGTCGGCGCCGTCGAGGTCTGCATGCAGGGCGGTATCCACCCGGACCTGCCCGGCACCGCGTACTTCGACATCGCGCGGGCGGTGAAGGAACGCGTCCCCGGCATGCACGTCCACGCCTTCTCACCGATGGAGGTCGTCAACGGCGCGACCCGCACCGGCATGTCGATCCGCGACTGGCTGACCGCCGCCAAGGACGCCGGGCTCGACTCGATCCCCGGCACCGCCGCGGAGATCCTGGACGACGAGGTCCGCTGGATCCTCACCAAGGGCAAGCTGCCGACCGCCACCTGGCTGGAGGTCATCAAAACGGCGCACGAGACGGGCCTGCGCTCCTCGTCCACCATGATGTACGGGCATGTGGACCAGCCCCGGCACTGGCTCGGCCACTTCAGGACGCTGGCCCGCCTCCAGCAGGAGACCGGCGGCTTCACGGAGTTCGTCACCCTGCCCTTCATCCACACCAACGCCCCGGTCTACCTGGCGGGCATCGCCCGCCCCGGCCCCACCGACCGTGACAACCGGGCCGTCACCGCGATGGCCCGTCTCCTGCTCCACCCGCACATCACCAACATCCAGACCAGCTGGGTGAAGCTCGGCGCGGAAGGCGCGGCGGAGATGCTGCGCTCAGGAGCCAACGACCTCGGCGGGACCCTCATGGAAGAGACCATCTCCCGGATGGCGGGCTCGAGTTACGGCTCGTACCGCTCGGTCCAGGACCTCGTCGCCATCGCCGACCTGGCGGGCCGCCCGGCGAAGCCGCGCACGACGCTGTACGGCGAGGTCCCGGAGGAACGCGTCACGGCCGCGACGGCCTCGGACGGCCACCTGCCGGAGCTGCTGCCGGTACTGGAGGGTTAGGGCCTTCCGTGTGGATCACGCCGGGCTGATTCAGACGAGAGACCCCCAGGCCGGGGCCTTCCCGGCCGGCGCGCGGGGTCCGTCACCGGTACCCCGTCGCGTCGGCCGGCTTGCCGGCGTCGTCGACCTCGACCAAGTAGCGCCAGCAGTCGGGGCGGGATCCGTCGAGGTCGGTGAAGCCGTACTCCTGGGCGAGCTGCCCGCTGGACAACGACTGGCCGTTCCAGCGCGGGAGGCCGGCGTCACCGGCCAGAGCGGCGACCGCGCGGCCGACGTACGTCGGGCTCTCCGAGATGCAGAAGTGCGGCACTTCGGTCAGCGCATCGCGCCAGTTCTCCTCGGCCACGCCGAAGGTGTCGAGCATCATCTCCGAGCGGAGCCAGCCCGGGGTGAGCGCCACCGCCGTCCCGCCGTGCGGCTTCAGCTCGTGCGCGAGCACGAACGCCGTGCGCAGCACGCTGTTCTTGACCAGGTCGTAGAAGTAGGAGTTGCGATAGTTCGCTCCGTTGTACGCGGATGTCCCGTCGGTCATCTCGACCACGAGCCCGCCCGGCCGGCGCACCAGCAGCGGCAGCGTGAAGTGGCTGGTGATCGCGTGCGTCTCCACGCCCAGCCGGAGCAGCCGCAGTCCGTCGTCGAGGTCGTGTTCCCACACCGGCTTGTCGAACGCGAAGAGCCGGTCGCCGCCCCAGATGTCGTTGATGAGCACGTCGAGCCGCCCCTGCTCGGCATCGATGCGCTCGGCCAGCGTGCGGACCTGTTCCGGCACCAGGTGGTCGGTCGGCACCGCGATGCCGGTTCCGCCCGCGGCGGTGACGAGCTCCGCGGTCTCCTCGATCGTCTCGGGCCTGTCGTACTCCGAGCGCTGCTCACGGGTCGTGCGGCCGGTGACGTAGACGGTCGCGCCTGCCGCACCGAGCTGGACCGCGATGCCGCGGCCCGCGCCCCGGGTGGCGCCCGCGACCAGCGCGATCTTTCCGTGGAGTGCCGGTGTCGATGTGTCGGACATGAATCCCCTTGAGGTCTTGTCTGTCTGTGCGTCCCGGTTCACCCACGTATGTCATCGGTGGCGACCGGTGAAACCATGCTCGACGTGATACCCGACACCATGTGTCGTATTTCTTCACCCGGTTCCTTCATCCGGTTCGCGGCGGACGCAGAAGCACCCCGGCCGGAGGCGATGCGCGGCGACGGCCGCTGGGGGGCGTCCGGCGCCGGACGTCCCATGGATCCAATGTGACTACTTCTCACATTGCTGTATGTTAGAAGCAGTCACATTGTGAGTGGCACCCAAGAGTGCTGGGAGTTCGTATGGTCGCCGTCGCATCACCCGCTGAAGTCGACCCGCCACGTGGCAAGAGGCCCCGGGGGCGGCGGAGCTGGGCGTGGATCGCCTTCTCCTCGGTGGCGATCGCCGCCTACTTTTCCGGCCAGTACACGCAGGGCACGCTGGACGAGCTGAGCCGGAACGAAGTCGGGCTGGCCAACGGCTACGCCGACAAGCCTTTGCCGGTGCAGCTGACGTTCTACGTGCACATCATCTCCGCCGGGTTGGCGCTGGCACTCGGTCCGTGGCAGTTCTCGCGACGTATCCGCGTCCGTCGCCGGGCGTTGCACCGGTGGATCGGGCGAGTTTATCTGGTGGGCGTTGCACTCGGGTCCCTGTCAGGCCTCGTCATGTCGGTGTTCAACACGGCCGGCATGGTGGGATTCTTCGGTTTCGGCTCACTTTCCGTGCTGTGGGGATGGACGGCCTGGCAGGCCTACAAAACGATTCGTGCCCGCGACATCCGTAGCCACCAGGCCTGGGTGATCAGAAATTTCGCACTCACCTACGCCGCGGTGACACTGCGTCTCTGGTACGGCGTACTGACCGGGGTTCAGCTCCCGTTCATGGACAGCGGCGACTCGGTCGAAACCATCATGGACAACGCCTACCTGCCGCTGGGCTTCCTGTGCTGGCTGCCCAACCTTGTCGTTGCCGAGTTCATGATCCGCCGTCGCGGCCTGCCCGCCCTCCACCTCACGACCGAACCCGCCCCCAGAACGCGCACATCCGCCAACAGCACGGGAGCGCAGGGAACAGCACGTAGTTCCGGGAAGGGTTCCACAGTGACAGCCGGCTGACGGACGTCAGAAGTGCGAGCCGGTGATTCGCCGGCCCCATCAGCAATGACCGGCGGATCACTTCTCGCCGCCATCCTGGAGAATCCGACTGCACGTGCCCCGCCTCACCGTCGGCAGGACGAGCGACGGCCATAGGGGGTGCCGGGGTGCTTCCCCAAAAATCAGAGGTTCAGCAGCGCTGACAGCGTATCGGCGGCGAGTTCCTCCGGTGATCCATTCATGTCGAATTGCTCGGAGAGCTGCCGCAGACTCAGGACGGAAAGCCCGTGCACGGTGGCCCAGATGGACCTCGTCAGCAGTTCCGCCGACGGGACGGAGGAGAGCAGATCCGCCTGTTGGGCCTCCACCACGGCGTGTCGAAGAACCTCATAAGCCTGGATTCCAACCGTGTCCGGAGCCTTCCCTGGTCGGCGGAACATCGTCACGAACAGTCCTGGATGCTCCTGCGCGAACCGCACATACGCCCCACCCAGCCGTAGCAACCGCTCATCCGGACTGCCGGCAACGAGCGCTGCCTCTTCGAGGCACCGGTGCAGCGTTGCGTAACCGTCGGCAGCCACCGCCGCCAGCAGTTCGTCCCGGTTGTCGAAATGGCGATAGGGCGCGGAAGTGCTCACGCCTGCCCGGCGCGCCACTTCGTTGAGACTGAAGTGTTCATGCCCCCGCTCGGCCAGAATGTCCCTGGCGCCATCGATCAGCGCTTGCCGAAGTGCACCATGGTGATAGGTACTGCGCGCCACCCGCTCGGAATCCATCCGCCCAAGCTAGCAATCGGTGTCATACCCCAGTACCCGGGCGGAACCGGCACCAGCACAGGAAGCACAGATGTCGTGGCGGTCAGACCGGGCGTGTGCCGCCAGCGGTACCGCCCGCCGCCGTGGCGATCACCTCGTCCAGTACCTCCCGGGAGCGACGCAGCTCGTCGATCTTCCGGTCGATACGGTCGCGCTCCACGGACAGGTCGCTGACCAGACGCGGGGTGGCGATCTCGGAGGGGCCGCCGTCCGCGTCCCGTACACAGGGCAGCAGGTCGGCGATCTTGGAGCTGCACAGCCCGGCCGCGTAGAACTCCTGGATGCGGATCACACGGTCGACCGCGCCCTCGGGGTAGTCGCGGTGGCCGCCGGGGGTACGGTCGGCCGTCAGCAGTTCTTGGGTCTCGTAATAGCGCAGGGAGCGCTCGCTCACGCCCGTACGCCGGGCCAGCTCGCCGATCCGCATCGAATTCCTCGCCTCCGGGACTTGAACCTGACACCAGTGTCAATTCTTACCGTTCCGGCATGACGAACGCAGCCACTTCCTCCCAGAAGCTCTTCGAGGCCGTCGCCCTCGGCCCCCTCACCCTTCCCCACCGCCTCGTGATGGCACCGCTGACCCGGAACCGTGCCACCGCCGACGGCGTCCCGACCCCGCGCATGGCCACCTACTACGCCCAGCGCGCCTCGGCGGGGCTGATCATCGCCGAGGCGTCCACGCCGAACGCGGTGGGTCAGACGTACCCGAACATCACGGCGATCCACAGCCCGGCCCATGTCGCCGGATGGCGCAGGGTCACCGACGCGGTCCGTGCGGAGGGCGGGCAGATGTTCCTCCAGATCCAGCACGGCGGGCGCGCCGGCCATCCCGACACCAGCGGACTGACGCCCGTCGCTCCCTCGCCGATCGCACTGCCGGAGACGATCCACACCCCGGCCGGACGCGTGCCCTCGGTCATCCCCCGCGAGATGACCGTGGAGGACATCAGCACCACCGTGGCGGACTTCGCCTCCGCGGCCCGAAACGCGATCGAGGCGGGATTCGAGGGAGTCGAGGTGCACAGCGCCAACGGTTACCTCCTCCACCAGTTCCTGGCCCAGGGGACCAACCGGCGGACCGACGCCTACGGCGGACCCGTGGCCCACCGCATCCGCTTCGTCGTGGAGGTGGTCGAGGCCGTGGCGGCGGAGATCGGTCCCGAGCGGGTCGGTCTGCGCGTCTCGCCGTGGAACACGGTCAACGGCATCAAGGAGGGCGACACCGAGGAGATCTATCCGGCGCTCCTCAGGGCCCTGGCGGGGAGCGGTCCGGCCTATCTGCACGTGGGATACGCCGACCCGGAGGACCGCGTCTTCCAGCGCATCCGGAAGGACTGGCCCGGGACCCTGATCGCCAACCCCGTGCTGCCGAAGGACCGCATCCCGGACGACGGCGGCATCGCCCAGGGCGAGCGGCTGCTGGCCGCAGGGGCCGACGTGATCGCGCTCGGCCGCCCGTTCCTCGCCAACCCCGACCTGATCCGGCGGATGCGCACGGGCGCTCCGGTGAACCAGGTCCGGGACGCATACATGATGTACGTCGGCGGCGACACGGGCTACACGGACTATCCGGCCCTGCCGGCCGACGCGTGAAAGGCCGGGGGTGCCTGCCGGGAGTCCGGGAGCTCGGTGCTCCCGGACGGCCTCACAAGCGCTGACTCATCGTCCGCCGCGCGCTTCGGCCCCGCGTGCCCGGTCCGGCCATGGTGACCGGGCCGAGCACGGCCCACCGTCGGGCAACGCCTGGGAATTCCTGGTGCGGAGCCACTCGGACGATCACCTTGCCCAGGTTGTCGCCCCGGAAGATCCGGTCGAGCGCCACCGGAGCGTGTTCCAGCCCCTCCGGACTCACCTGGGTGTGGCGGACCCTGCCGTCGGCGACCCGGGCGGCCAGTTGCGAGGTGATCTCGTCGAAGCGGTCGGCATGGCCGGTGACGAGGAAGCCCCGGGCGGTGGCGCGCTGTTCGACCAGCTCCACCGGATTGCGCGGGCCGTGGCGCTGCGCGGGGTCGGCACTGTAGTCGGCGATCTTCCCGCACATCGCGATGCGCGCCCGGTGGTGATCCTGCTGAGGACGTGGTCGAGGATCTCTCCGCCCGCGAGTTCGCTGTCCGCGTCGATACCGTCGGGGGTGGCCGCATCCAGCAGGTCGCGTCACCGGGGGGCGTGCCGGTCGACGCAGGCGTCGAAGCCGAGTCAGTCGACGACGTAGCGGCACTTCTCCGGCCCGCCGGCGCGGTCGGTTCGGTCGCGGGACGGCTCGCACGGGAGCGCGGGGCACGGGTGGTCGGACCGCCGCGGACACCACGACCGTCTCGCCCGGCATCGGGGCGGCGATCTCCACGGCGAGCCATGCGGTGAGGAAGGAGGGCACTCGACAGCAAGGTCTCCCATTCGGAGGCGCCGACGTATCCACCGGGGCAACGCTCGACCGGCGCGGGAGGGGCATCGTCGAGAACGATGGGCCGAGAGGCGTGGATCACACGCACCCGTGTCACATCCCACCCGGCCCGTTCCGTCGAGGGGGTGTCACCTCGCACCAGGCAACGGAATGGAAGCGCACGATGAACGCTCGCCTCAACCTCTTCGACAGCAAGGCCGCCGCCGGCTTCCTGAGGCACATCAACTCGGCCGGGAAGGCGGTCACCGACTCGGGTCTGCCCTCCACGACGCAGGAACTGGTCAAGATCCGCGCCAGCCAGATCAACGGCTGCGGATTCTGCCTCGACATGCACACCAAGGACGCCGCGGAGGCGGGGGAGACCGCGCTCCGGCTCCATCTCATCGCGGTGTGGCGCGAGGCGACCGTCTTCACCGACGCCGAGCGCGCCGCCCTCGAGCTGACGGAACAGGGCACCCGCATCGCGGATGCCTCCGGCGGTGTGCCGGACGAGGTGTGGGCGAACGCCGCCGCCTGCTACGACGAGGACCAGCTCGTCGCCCTGGTGGCCCTGATCGCCGTCATCAACGCGTACAACCGTCTCAACGTCATCGTCCAGCAGCCGGCGGGCGACTACCGACCCGGCATGTTCGGCTGACCTGCCTCCTGCTGGCCGGGGGGCGGTCACCCCGGCCAGCAGGAGCACCGGACGCGGTTCGGGGGCGTCCACGGAACGTGGCCGAGAAGCGGGGCCGGAAACCATGAGGAATGCCGCGCACAAGTGCTCTCGCGTACCAGTCCGTACATACTGTTCCGGCCCTGAGACGCCCCGTCCCGTTCGATTACAGTGCTTGCGCAGTCGCAGACGGCAGGCCGGACGGAAGGGGCACGGTGAGCACAGGGACCACAGCTGTCTGGGGCCGTGCCCAGCAGCAGGACTTCCGCGGCCGGGTACGGGGAGCCCTGCTCGGCGGCGCCATCGGGGACGCCCTCGGGGCCGCTGTCTCCGGGCTCACCCTGGAGGCGATACGCGCGGCCCACGGCGTGGACGGGGTGGCCGACTTCATCCCCGTACGCGGCAGACGGGGCGCTGTCACCGCCGTCACCCAGCTCACCCTCTTCACCGTCGACGGTCTGATCCGGGCCCAGGTCCGCAGGGACACCGGCGCCTGGCATCCGCCCACCGACGTACACCGTGCCCATCTGCGCTGGGCGGCCACCCAGAGCGCTTGGGGACCCGACGAACGCCGTAAGGACAACGGCTGGCTGGCCAGGGAGGAGTGGCTGTACACCCGCCGCGCACCCACCCGGGAGTGCCTGGTCGGCTTCGGTGACGCCACCATGGGCACGCTCGCCGTGCCCAAGAACCCCGCGGCGCGGGACTCGGCTGCGCTCACCCGCTCCGCGCCCTTCGGGCTGCTCGTCGGCTGGGAGCCCCAGCTCGTCCTCCAGCTGGCCGTGGAGTGCGCCGCTCACACCCATGGTCATGCGACCGCCCAGCTCGCGGCCGGAGCCCTCGCCGTCATGGTGCACGGACTGGCCCGCGGCGAGACCCTGGACGGTTCGGTCCAGCGCGCTCTCGCCCTGCTCGCCGAACGCCCGGGCAACGAGCAGGTCACCGAGGCGCTCCGGCAGGCCCTCGGCTCCGTACGTCAGGGGATCCCCGGGCCCGCCCTCATCGAGGCGCTCGGCGACACGGACTCCGCGGAGGAGGTTCTCGCCGTGGCGCTGTACTGCGCGCTGGTCGGCGAGGATGTGCGCCACGGGCTGCGGCTCGCCGTGAACCACTCCGGCCCGTCGGCGGCCACAGGGGCGGTCTGCGGTGCCCTCCTCGGGGCGCTGCACGGCGAGACGGCACTGCCTCCGGCCTGGCTGGCGGAACTGGAGGGACGCTCGACCCTCCTGGAACTCTCCGACGACTTCGCGATGGAGATGACCCAGGGGCCCGCCCTGCACAGCCCGACAGCCGTCGCCCCGGGCTGGCTGGCCCGCTATCCGCGGGACTGAGCGGGAGCGCAGGGAGGACGGAGACGGGCGGGCGCCGCCGCGCCCGCCCACCGTTGATGTGCCCCGGCGTGCGGGGCGGTCAGTCCTTCACACCCTCCGGAACTCCTGTGCTCTCCGGGCCGCGCTTCTGCAGGGGAACGTCTGCCGCCGCGGCTTCGCTGTCCGGGCCCCCGCCGTCCGTGTTGATCCTATCGATCAGCGCGTCGCGCTCCGGGGTGTCCTCGGGCTTGATGAACCCGATGAGGACGTAGAGCACGAGGGAGATCGCCAGCGGCAGGGCCACCTGGTACTGCAGGGCGACGTCCGTCTTCACCGAACCGTCGAAGTTGTAGTTGGTGAGGTAGAACGCGATCAGCCCGGCTGCCCAGCTGGTGAGTGCCGCCGTCGGCCCCGACCTGCGGAACCTGCGCAGCAGGCCCAGCATGAACGGGATCGCGATCGGTCCCATCAGTCCCGCCACCCACTTGATGACGACCGAGATGATGTCCTTGAACGTCGGCGAGTTGATCTGTGTCGCCAGCGCCATCGACAGCCCCAGGAACGCGAGCGTCGACAGGCGTGCGGCCATCAGCCCGCTGCGGTCGCTCCAGGTACGGGCCGCCTTCGAGAAGACCGGTGCGATGTCCCGGGTGAAGACGGCGGCGATGGCGTTGGCGTCGGAGGAGCACATGGCCATCGTGTGCGAGAAGAAGCCGACGACGACCAGACCCAGCAGACCGTGCGGCATCAGCTGCTCGGTCATCAGGGCGTAGCTGTCCGAGGCGTCGGGCTTCTGGGCCTCGACGAGCAGCGGGGCCACCCACATCGGGAAGAAGAGCACGACCGGCCAGACCAGCCACAGAATGGCGGACAGCCGGGCCGAACGGGTCGCGGAGCGTGCGGAGTCCGTGGCCATGTAGCGCTGGGCCTGGTTCCACATGCCGCCGTTGTACTCGAAGGTCTTGATGAAGAGATACGCCAGCAGGAAGGTCACCGTGTACGGGCCGGCCGTCGGGTCCGTGTGGCCCTCGGGCAGCTTGTCCCAGACCGTCCACAGCGAGCTGAAGCCACCGAGCTTGCTCATGACGATCACCAGCATGGCCACACCGGCGAAGAGCTGGATGATGAACTGGCCGAGCTCGGTGAGCGCGTCGGCCCACAGCCCGCCGACCGTGCAGTAGACGGCCGTGATGATGCCGGTGATGAAGATGCCCTGGGTGAGGGTGATTCCCGTGAAGACGGAGAGCAGCGTGGCGATGGCGGCCCACTTGGCGCCGACGTCCACGATCTTCAGCAGCAGACCGGACCAGGCCAGGGCCTGCTGGGTCGGGACGTTGTAGCGGCTCTTGAGGTATTCGAGCGGCGAGGCGACGTGCAGTCGCGAACGCAGCCGGTTGAGCCGGGGCGCGAAGAGCTTCGCGCCGATGCCGATGCCGATCGCGATCGGCAGCGACCAGGTCACGAAGGAGGTGACGCCGTACTGATAGGCGATACCGGCGTAGCCGGTGAACATCACCGCGCTGTAACCGGACATGTGGTGCGAGATGCCCGACAGCCACCACGGCATCTTGCCGCCGGCTGTGAAGAAGTCACTGACATTGTCCACGCGCTTGTGCGACCAGAGTCCGATCGCGACCATTACACCGAAGTATCCGATGAGCACGGCCCAGTCGAGACTGTTCATGTGCCCCCTCCAGGGGTCCGCCTTGTGAACGGGAACGCACTTCGTCGGTACGGCCGTTCAGCGGGGCCCCGTGCGGGAAAGGGGACTTCGGGGATTGAACCGCTTGTCCGGGTTCACGGTCAAGGTTTTTCGGTCAGGGATGTGAACGCAAATCAGTAAGGCGAACGATTTTACCCGTTCTTGACCTCGCGGGGCGTTGTCGTGAACGCGACCACGGCCACAGGATGAGCGGGCACTTCGTCAGGCTGTGCAGAGAACGATGCAAGGCAGGAAGGCTCGAGAGTGCAGAACGACCGCACGGGATGCGGGTCCCGTGCGGCCGGAAAAGGGGGAAGGCTGTACGACGTGATGCCTACGCACTGACGGCGCCGAGCGCGCTGTCGGTGCTGAGGTCGTGAGGTGTGCGGTACGTCGATCGGTCGCGCCGGGTCCGGTGGCGGCTCCTAGCCCCCTCGGCCGGGACGGCGGACCAGTCGAGAGGGCTCCTCGCGGTCGTGCGCGACGACCGGACGTGATGTGGCGTGTGCGAGTCGGCCTACCGGTCAGGCGTTGACCGAACCCGACGCGACGTCGCGCACGAAGGTGTTCCACGCTCCCGACACGAAGGAGAGCGAGGGGCCTTCGGGGGCCTTCGAGTCACGCACGGCAATGGCCTGCCTGACGGGCGACTTCACTTCGACGCACGCCCCGTTGCCGCCGGAGTACGACGACTTCGTCCAGTCTTCCGTAGCGCCCTGAAGAATAGCCATGTTCACTCCGGTTCAGAGAGTTGATATGAGTGGCACCAACTACGTCGTTCCTGTTGGCTTGATCAACGCTACTCGCCAACATCGCTTAGTGGTGGGGCCGTTCACTCGACCGGATGGCATATTCCATGCGGGTCTTCCGCTGGGAGGTGGTGGCGGTGTATCTTCCCGCCCCCACCTCACTTACATCCAGTTATTCAGCGGGTGTAGCCCTTGGCGATGTCGCCGATGAACTGGCGGGTCTGGTCCACGTTCAACGCCTGGGCCCGCAGGTGCTCGTACATGACGCTGTAGCGCTGTACGTCGTTCGCCTTCTCCAGATAGAGATCACTGGTGACCCCTTCGATGTACACGACGCTGGAGTCCGCGGCGTCGGGGAATTCCAGGACGGCGTACTGGCCGTTGATACCGGGGTGCGCCCCCATCTCGAAGGGCAGCACCTGCACGGTCACATGGGGCAGCTTGGACTGCTCGACGAGGTGCTCGAGCTGTTCGATCATGACCTGCTTGCCGCCGACGAGCCGGCGCAGCGCGGACTCGTCGATGACGGCCCACAGGCGCAGGGGGTGCTCGGGAGCGTTGACGCGGTCCTGGCGGCGGGCCCGGACGTTCACCCGCTTCTCGATGTCCGACTGCGGCGCCTCGGGCAGTGCGCCGTTGATCAGGGCCTCCGCGTAACTCCGGGTCTGCAGCAGTCCTGGGACGACCTGGGGTTCGTACACCCGGAGGGACTCGGCATCGGTTTCCAGCCCGATGTACACGCTGTACGGGATGTCGCCGAAGGCGTGCCACCAGCCCTGCTGGCGGGAGTCCTTCGCCATCTGCATCAGCGAGTCGACGATGCGGTGGTCCTCGACCTCGTACACCCCGCAGAGATCGCGGACGTCGCGCTGGCTGATGGAGCGGCGACCGTTCTCCAGGCGGCTGATCTTCGACTGGGAGACCAGCAGCCGCTCCGCCACCTCCTCGGCCGTCATGCCCTTGATCTCGCGGAGGCGGCGCAATTCCTGACCCAACCGGCGTCGCCTGACGGTGGGATTGACGTTGGTCGGCACGGAAACGGCACCTCCGGCTATACAGCTCTTGTAGCTGTGCGTATCTGCTGCTCAGCAGATTGCCACCCGAGCCCCCGGGCGCGCTGGCAAATGGCGACACGTAATGACCGCACGCAAGGGCGCGGGGCAGCCGGTGGATCCGGCTGCCCCGCGCTTGGTGCGGCTCCCGGACCGGGTCATGGGGACGTCGGTACGGCGGTATTCGGTGCTCCGCGCAACTGTCCGCGCGGTCGTGCTGTCAGACGGAGGTGTGCGCCATGCTGCCGCGGCGCGTCTGTGCTTGCGGCTGCAACGGCACGCTCGCCGTCTGCTGATTACGGCGTGGCTGGACGGCCACACCGTTCTGGACGTCCATCACGGCATGCGCCACGAGACCGCCCATCGGGTCGTGCCTGATCAGGTCCCGGAGCCGGGAGCGCGATGAGCGCCCCTCGTTCCCGGGGTACAGGTGCTTGCCGAGTCCGACCGCGTGGGCCAGTGCGGCGAGCGCCGCGGTCCGCGGGTCCGGCGGTACGCCGGTGCGGATCGCGCTGTCCAGCCGGGCTCTGATGTCCCGGCTGATTGCCGTGTCCGTCGCCTGGTAGCGAGTCGTCGGCAGCACCCCGCACATCTGGCCCGCCACGGCGTGAACCATGCCGCACCGCTCCAGATGAGCGAGATAGATCTGGCGAAGTCCCAATCGGGGCCCGCCGATCCAGTGGACGGCCCGGACCGGACTGCCACGACGGCGCAGCAGTTCCAGTGCGGAGTCCAGAGTCGGATCTCCTGTCGGCCGTGGCATCACCACGGCGATACGATCCCCGTCAGGGGCTATCCGTCCTGCCAGAGCCAGCTCTACTAGCTGTGCCCCGGCCAGGCCGAGGTCGAGCGACTGCGGCTGCGCTGTGGTACCCGTGGTCGGGTCCAGAGCGAGCAGCAGAAGCTCCTCCGGAATTGTTCTGCGGCTCCTGCCCATCCAAGCCTCCCCGCGTGGATGAGTGACAGGGTGACCCCTCTCACATTGGTCTGTCGAGGGTGCCTGGGTGCTTTGTGAGGGAACCGTTAGCTATGTCGTTCTCGTCTAGCGGTTCGGTCAAGGGTTCACACAGGACACTGGTAGATGGTTCGGGCAGTGCGGGCATGTCCCCGCGGCGCAACAAGGAGGTATCGGTGGCGGGCGAGTCCCCCGGCAAATCGAAGCAGCGGAAGTCCTCGGGGACGGCTGAGGAACGCGATCCGCGTCTCGCCGTGTTCCGTGAACCGTCCGCTGCGGCGGGTGCGAGTACGGCGAGCGGGACGACGGACACCGCGACGGGCGGCGGGACGGACAGCGAGACTGCGGTCTTCCGTGTGCCGCCCTCCGCGTCTGCCGGCGCCGCCGAGGGCGCCCCCGGCGCCTCGGAGGGTGCTGAGGGCGCCATGGAGGGCGCTGAGAGCCCCGAGGGGGCCTCCGCGTCCCGTGAGGAGGCCGGAGAGGCCGAGGCGGCCGCCACTGAGCCGGAGGACGCGACCGGGACCGTCACGTCCCCCGAGGCGTCTGCGGACGCGGCCGGCGCCGCGGATGCCGAGGCCGGTTCGGATTCCGAAGCCGAAGCCGAAGCCGAGGCTGATGCCGTGGCCGACGCGGACGTGGATGCCGGGCCCGACGAGCGGCCGCAGGGCGGCTCCCGGTCCGAGTCCGAGTCGGACTCCGAGCCGGGCTCCGATTCCGGCCCCGGCTCCGGACCGGACGCTGAGGCGAAGCCGACCGACGTCCGGCTGCGTTCCGCCGTCGCGGCGTGGGTGGCGACCGGGCCCGACGGTGAAGCCACAGGTCAGGACAGTGGGGCCGAGGGTGCGGACAAGCCGTCCGAGGACGGCGCCAACGCGTCCGGTGACAGTGGTGACGGCCCGGCCGTCCCCGACGGGAAAGCGGCGAGCACCGACGACGAGACGTCGGCAGATGCCGACGGAGTGCCGGCCGCCGACGACGCCGCGACCCCGGCCGACAGCGACGCAAGGACCCTGGCCGACCGCGACACCGAAGCGGCCGCCGACAGCGAGGAGCCCGCGGGCGCCGACGACGACGCCGCGGGGAGCGGCGCGGCCGGCCCCGCCGCTCCCCGTGTCCCGGACACCCGCGAGGAGGCCTCTCCGGCGAAGGAGGCGGACACCTCGCCCGACGGGCGGGGAATCGATCATCCGACCGCCGTCTTCAAGGCTCCGCGTGCCGACCAGGTCGACCAGCCGACGACCGCGCTGAAGCTCCCGCCGGAGGTGAAGGAGGACGGGCGGAAGCCCGCCTCCTGGGCCGCCAAGCCCTCCGGAACCACCGAGGCCCCGGAGGCCCCCGCCGAGCGGACCAGCAAGTTCGTGCCGCTGCGCTCCGACGACGTACGCCCCGCGGCCGTGGTCGGTCCCACGGTCACCCCGGACGTCGCGGCAGGACCCGGTACGCCCGCGAGCCCCGGAGCCGGTCTCACCGAGGCCGAGCGGACCAGGCAGCAGCCCATGCCGCCCAAGCCGCCGCTCGACCTGCTGGCCGAGCTGACGAACACCCCGCCGCCCCCGGAGACCCCGGTCCGCACGGCGGTCCGGCGGGTCAAGATCTGGACGCCGCTGGTGCTCCTCCTCCTGGTCGCCTTTGCGATCGCACAGGCTGTGCGTCCGCTTCCCGAGCCCGTTCTCGAACTGACGGCGAAGCAGACGTACGACTTCGAGGGGAGCAAGCCCTCGCTGCCGTGGCCGGACGAGGGCCAGGGCTTCATGGCGGCCACGGGGCTCGGCACGGTGGACTCGTTCGGCGAGCAGAAGGCGGTGCCGATCGGCAGCGTGGCCAAGGCGATGACCGCCTACGTCGTGCTCAAGGGCCACCCGCTGAAGAGGGGCGAGGACGGGCCGGCCGTCAAGATCGACGCCAAGGCCGAGGAGGAGGGCAAGCTCGACTCCGTGAACGAGTCCACCCTCAACACGGTCAAGGCCGGAGAGACGATCACGCAGCAGGAGGCCCTCTCGGCCGTCATGGTGCCTTCGGCGAACAACATCGCCAGGCTGCTCGCCCGCTGGGACGCCGGTTCCGAGGAGGCGTTCGTCAAGAAGATGAACGACACCGCCAAGGAACTCGGCATGACGAAGACCACCTACACCGACCCGTCCGGGCTGAAGGCGACCACGGTGAGCTCCGCCGAGGACCAGGTGAAGCTTGGGGAGAAGCTCGTCGAGATCCCGGCGCTGATGGACATCACCAAGTTGCCGTCCTGGACGGACCCGTCGGGGCACACCCACCGGAACTACAACACCCTCGTTCCGTACGACGGCGCGCTCGGCATCAAGACGGGCTCCACCACCAAGGCCGGCGGCAACCTGCTCTTCGCGGCGCACAAGAAGGTCGGGGAAACCGACCAGCTCATCGTCGGCGCGATCCTGGGACAGCACAAGCCGTCGATCATCGACACGGTCAACGCGGTGAGCAAGGAGGCCATGCTCGCCACGCAGGACCTCCTGGAGAGCCGGACCGTCGTGAAGAAGGGACAGGTCGTCGGCGTGGTCGACGACGGCTTCGGCCGCACCACCGAGGTGGTCGTGGCCGAGGACGTGAAGGCGGTCGGCTGGCCCGGTCTCACGGTCGAGCTCGAACTGACCGACGACGGCAAGACGATTCCGAACGCGGCGGCGGCGGGCACGAGGGTCGGCACGATGACCGTCGGAGAGGGCGCGAGCCAGGTGGAGGTCGCGGTCACGCTGGGCGGCACTCTGGCCGAGCCGTCCTTCGGCGACAAGCTCACCCGCATCACCTGACCGGTACGCTCCCTGTCCCCGCCCTCGCGGGGGCAGGGGTTGTCCGCCGATAGGGCAGCGCGGACAAAATGCTGCGTGCTAGCGTCCAAAAGCAACGGACGGGCGCCGGGACGCGTCCGTCCGAGTACGGATGAGGCCGTGCGGTACATGGACGGTTCGGCAGGCTCGGGCGAGGACGGGGAGAGTCGCAGTGACCACCGCTGAGCCGACACGGGCGAGCACCGGTCCGCCCGCCGAACGCCTGTCCGTCCGGATCCCGGCCCAGGCCGCCGGACACAACGGCGGCGCCGACAGCTCGACACGGAGCCGTCTCCGACGTCACCCGGTAATCCTCACGACAGCGGTCGCCGCGGCCGCGCACCTCCTGTGGTTCTTCTTCTTCGCGAACAGCGGTGGCGACATCGCCGCCCAGGACGCCTGGGCCGAGTTCGTCGGCCGCCACCCCGGCACGGCGTACAACCTCGCCTGGTACGGGGGCATGCACCCGGTCTCGTACAGCGTGGTGTCGCCCTATCTGATGTCGGTGCTCGGCGTCCGCACGACGATGATGGTCGCGGGCACGGTGTCCTCGGCGCTCACCGCGCTGATCCTGGTGCGGGTGCCCGCCGTCCGTAACCCCCTCGCGTGCGCGCTCGCCGGAGTGTTCGCGTACCTGTGCAACGCCCTGTCCGGCCGGGTGACGTTCGGGCTCGGCATGATGTTCGCGCTCGGCGCCGTCGCCGCCGTCTTCTGCTGGCCCCACCGCTGGCGCCACAAGCGGTGGGCCAAGGCAGGCGTCGCCGCGCCACTGGCCGGACTCGCGACCGCGGGCAGCCCGGTCGCCGGGCTGTTCCTCGGTGTGGTCGCCGCGGCGCTCTTCCTGAACAAACGGCGTCCAGGGGCGTACGCGCTGGGCCTGGCCCCCGCCGCGGTGGTTGTCCTGTCCGCATGGCTGTTCCCGTTCTCGGGCACCCAGCCGATGGCACTCGGAACCCTGTCGCTGCCCTTCCTGTACGCCGTGTTCGTCTTCTTCCTGGTGCCCCACGGCTGGCACACCGTACGGACCGCCGCCGCGGTCTACGGCGTGGGGACGCTGCTCACGTACGTGATCGACTCGCAGATCGGCTCGAACGTGTCGCGCATGGCGATGCTGTTCGCCGGCGTCGTCCTGCTCGCCGCACTCCCGTACACGGTGCCGCGCACCCGGCGCTGGTACGCCCTGGTCATCGCCTTCGCCGGGCTGAACTTCTGGATCGGCTTCAAGGGAGTCGACGACATCGTCCGTACCGCCCCCACCGCGTCCTGGAACCGCGAACTGGCCCCGCTGGTCAACCAGCTCCAGATGGCCGGGGCGGAGCGGGGCCGGGTCGAGGTGGTGCCGGCCAGCAGCCACCGCGAGGCCTCGGCTCTCGCGCCCTACGTGAATCTGGCCCGCGGCTGGAACCGGCAGGCCGACCTGAAGCGCAACCCGCTTTTCTACGACGACACACTCGACGCCGTGAACTACCGCGAGTGGCTGGACCGCTGGGCGGTGCACTACGTGGTACTGCCGACCGGGAAGCCGGACTCCGGCGGTGAGCAGGAGGCGGCGCTCGTCGAGAAGGGGCAGCCGTATCTGGAGGCGGTCTGGAGCGACGCCAACTGGAAGCTGTTCCGGGTCCTGGACCCGGTTCCGCTCGCCGACCCGCCCGCGACGGTGGAGAGGGCCGGCGACGACGAGCTGACGATCCATGTGCAGTCGGCGGGCCGTGTCCTGATCCGGATCCCGTACTCCCGGTGGCTCGCCGTCGTGGACGACGAGGGCAAGGGCGTGGAGCGGCCCCAGGAGACGGAGGAGTCCGAACTGCGTTCGGCGGAGGACGGCAGCGCGCCCAAGGACTTCACGAACGCCCACGGCTGTCTGATCAGGGTGGAGGAGGACGGGGACGGCGACGAGTGGACCGAACTCCTCGCACCGCGCCCGGGGGTCTACCGTCTGGCTGCGCCGTACCAGCTGCAGCCGGGCACCCCGTGCCCCGAGGAACTGCGCCAGTAGTGCGGGAACTCTCCCTCCGGGAGGGCCGCACGGGCAGAGGTGTGCTGCCATGAGACGCCCACGCTGCGGCGGAGAAAGCGCTGCCCCACGCGGGAGTCGTGGAACAGGTGGGGCCGGTTCACACGCGGTTCGCCGGCGGGAGACGCTTCGGCGGCATACTGTCTTTCGGCAAGCCCGGTCAGCTGGGCTCTGTGGTCCGAGGGGAGGACGAACGATGCCGCTGGAGTTCGGACTGTGGCGTGTGGACGGCAAGCCCGTGCGAGTCGCTACGCGGCCGATGCCTCTGGAGTCTCGGCTCGAGGAGCTCATCGAGGCCGATCCCGGAATTCTGGGACATCCGCTGCTGCTGATCGGCAGGCAGGTGCTCACGCAGTACGGCAAGGTCGTCGACCTTCTGGGCATGGATGCTGAAGGAGGCCTGCACGTTCTGGAGCTCAAGCGGGATCGCACGCCTCGTGAGGTGGTGGCTCAGGTTCTCGACTACGGTTCCTGGGTCCAGGAACTCACCAACGAACAGATCCGCGACATCTACACTTCCTACGCCCGAGCCAGAGGACTGGCGGAAGAGCTGGACGAGGCGTTCGCCCTGCGGTTCGGCGGCACTGCGCCGGAAGCCCTCAATTCGACTCATGCCCTCACCATCGTCGCGAGTGAGATCGACGCAGCGACGGAGCGGATCGTCACCTACCTGGCTTCCGGGTTCCAGGTTCCGGTCAACGTGCTCTTCTTTCGCTATTTCGAGGACGACGGGCGCTCCTACCTTGCCCGTACCTGGTTGATGGACGAGGCCGAGGTCGTGGTGCCGTCGCCCGGAGCGAAAGGACGCGGGAAGCAGGAGCCGTGGAACGGGGCGGACTGGTATGTGTCGTTCGGCGACGAGACCGGCGGCCGGAGCTGGGACGACGCTCTTCGCTACGGGTTCGTGTCGGCCGGCGGTGGGGAGTGGTTCTCTCGCACGATCCGGTCCTTGCCCCTCGGGGCCCGGGTGTTCACGCATATCCCCAGAGAGGGCTATGTGGGCGTCGGCACGGTCTCCGGTGAGCCTCAGCCGTTCGAGGACGCCACCCTCAGCCTCGACGGTGACAGCCGGCGGATGACTGATCTCCCCCTGACGGGCACCTACCGACATGCCGGGGACGCAACGGACGGAGACGGGACGGACTTTCGTGAGTGGATCGTCCCGGTCACCTGGGAGCGTGCCGTGCCACGCGAAGAGGCATTGTGGCGCACGGGGTTCTTCGCCAACCAGAACTCCGCCTGCAAGCTCCGCGCCCGCTTCACGATCGAAGAGGTCTCCCGCCACTTCGGCATCGATCAAGGGTTCTCCGACGTCTGACACGAAGCAGCGGCGTGGCCCCGCGTCCGGCACGGTTGTGGCACGGACCTCACCCGACGGCAGTCAGTGGTCCAGGACAGGGACGGCGCAGAAGCCGATGCCCCAGTTGGTGATCAACCTGGCGAACAGGGCAGGGAGTACGGCGCGGGGCCGCGACCGGTCCCCTGTTCCGGTCGCGGCCCCGCGAGCGTCTACGGCAGTCACGGGCAGCAGCCACCGGCCTCGGCCGGCGCGGGCGGGCCTGCTTCGGTGACGGCCGGGCCTGCGCAGCAGGTGCCTTTCTTCTGCTCGGCCATGGAGTCGGCGTCTGCCTTGACGACGTAGACCTCCCACGGTTCCTGCCCGGGGCCATGGACCCAGACCTTGTCCTGGAGGGCGTAACAGCAGGTGGTGTCGTTCTGGACGTCGGTCGTCAGTCCTTCGTCCGTGAGGCGGGCGGTGGCGGCGTGAACGGCTTCGGTGGTGGCGACTTCCACACCGAGGTGGTCCAGGTGCGTGTCCACGTCCGGGGTGCCCTGGACGAGGACGAGCTTGAGCGGCGGATCGGCGATGGTGAAGTTGGCGTATCCGTCGCGAAGTTTGGCCGGTTCGGTCGCGAAGAGCTTGCTGTAGAAGGCGATCGAGGCGGGGAGGTCGGGGACGCGCAGGGCGAGCTGTACTCGTGACATGACGATCCTCCTGACATGGGGTGGTCGTGCCCCGGTCCGGCGGGCCGGGACGCGGTGGTTCAGGACCCGCAGCAGCCGCCGGAGGCCGGGTCCTCGGCGGTTGCGGCCGGCAAGGCGGCGCCGACGCCGAGCTGCACGACAGCGGGGGCCGGAGCGCGGCAGCCACCTTCGTCGGCTCGGCCGGCGGCCGGGGCGTCGAAGAGACCGGCGCCGCCGCACACTCCGGTCTCGGGGAGGGTGAGCTCGACGCGGTCGGCGGAGTCGGTGTCGCCGGCGATGGCGGCGGTGACGGAGCGGACCTGTTCGTAGCCGGTCATGGCGAGGAAGGTCGGGGCGCGGCCGTAGGACTTCATGCCGACCAGGTAGAGGCCCTGTTCGGGATGGGACAGCTCGCGGTGGCCGTGGGGGTGGACGGTGCCGCAGGAGTGCTGGTTCGGGTCGATGAGCGGTGCGAGGTCCACCGGCGCCTGCAGGCGCTCGTCCAGGGCGAGGCGGAGCTCGGACAGGAAGGAAAGGTCGGGGCGCAGTCCCGTCAGGACGATGACCTCGTCCACCGGGCCGAGGTGCCGGCCGTCCTCGCCGACCAACACCAGGCCGTCTCCGGTGGACTCGATGACTTCGGTGCGGAAGCCGGTGACGGCGTCGGCGTATCCGTTGTCGACGGCGGCTTCGGCGGCCAGGCCCAGGGCGCCGCGGGCGGGGAGCTGGTCGGCGGAGCCGCCGCCGAAGGTGGAGCCGCTGATGCCGCGGCGCAGGATCCACACCGAGTGGGTGCCAGGTTCGTCCTGCGCCATGTCGGCGAGGGCGGCCAGGGCGGTGAACGCGGACGCGCCGGAACCGATGACGGCGGTGCGCCTGCCCGCGTACCGAGCGCGGACGTCGGGGTCCTCGAGGTCGGGGATCCGGTAGGAGATGCGGGCGGAGGCGGCGCGTTCGCCCAGGGCGGGGAGTCCGTCGGCGCCGGTCGGGCCGGGGGTGGACCATGTGCCGGACGCGTCGATCACGGCCCGGCCCAGGATCCGCTCCTCGGTGCCGTCTGCGAGCGTGAGGCGGATGGTGAAGGGCCGCTGTTCCCGGTCGGCGTCAACGATCCGATCGCGGCCGAGGCGGGACACGCCGGTAACCGTGGCGCCGTAGCGGACCCTGTCGCCGAGGACATCGGCGAGCGGCTGGAGGTACTGCGCGGCCCAGTCCCCACCCGTCGGGTAGATGCCTGTGTCCGGCTGGGTCCACCCGGTCGGTGCCAGGAGCTTCTCCGCGGCCGGGTCGATGAGTTCCGCCCAGGTGGAGAACAGCCGCACGTGCGACCAGTCGCGCACAGCGGTGGCGGCGGTGGGCCCGGCTTCCAGGACCAGCGGTTCGCTGCCGCGCTCGACCAGATGGGCGGCGGCCGCCAGTCCGGCGGGGCCGGCGCCGATGACGACAACCGGAAGGTCTGCAGTGGTGGTCATGGCGGTGATGTCCTCCGGGGAGGGCGACCGGTTCGGCCGCTGTATCGATTGCTGTCTATGTCCCCAGCTTGGCACTCGCATCGATGAGTGTCAACATAGACGTATGTCGAAATCAGAGCTTGTGGAGCTGGCAGTCCTGGACGCTGATGCTGTGGTGCCGTGCTGCCCGCCGATCACTGCCGGGGAGCTGTCACAGGGCGACGCGGAGAGGATGGCTGTGATGTTCAAGGCGTTGTCCGACCCGGTGCGGCTGCGGCTGTTCTCCAGGGTCGCCTCGCATCCCGGTGGCGAGGCGTGCGTGTGTGACATCCAGGACGTCGGCGTCTCCCAGCCGACTGTGTCCCACCATCTGAAGAAACTGCGCGAGGCCGGGCTGCTGACCTCCGAGCGGCGCGGTACGTGGGTCTACTACCGGGTCGCCCCGTCCGTCGTGGCGGCTATGTCCGCCATGCTCGACCTGCGGAGCTGACGGCCCACTCACATGCCTCGCGGACCGGAGGGACGGGGACGGCGACGACGTCGCCCGGAGAAGAGGCCCCGCCCGGTATCGGTGCGTCCTTCGTCCAGGGCGTGGCGCCGGGCTGACCGGGCGAGCCCCGGTCTCACCCGGAGCTCCTGGCGGGCTGCCGAGCCGCACACTCCGGGGTGCGATGCGGGCGTGTACCGCGCGGACCCGGCTCCGCATCCCTGGCAGATGCCGGTGGTGAGGCTGTTTGTCCCTGCGGTGCGGCGGTCGAGGCAGAGCAGTGCATCAGGATTCTCCTCCTGATGTGGTGAGGGCTGCGGGGGCGAACTTCCTGCGCCAGGCCAGCGCGACGTACACGAGCCCGATCAGGACGGGTACCTCGATCAGCGGACCGACCACACCGGACAGCGCCTGGCCGGAGGTGACGCCGAAGGTGGCGATGGCAACCGCGATGGCCAGTTCGAAGTTGTTGCCCGCCGCGGTGAACGCGAGGGTGCTCGTGCGGTCGTAGGCGAGGCCGAGGCCCTTGCCGAGGAGGAAGGAGCCGACGAACATGATCGCGAAGTACACCAGCAAGGGGAGGGCGATGCGTACGACGTCCAGGGGTTGCGAGGTGATCGTCTTTCCCTGGAGTGCGAACAGGATGACGATCGTGAACAGCAGCCCGTACAACGCCCAGGGGCCGATCTTCGGCAGGAACTTCGCCTCGTAGGACTGGCGGCCCATCTTCTTCTCACCGATGCGGCGGGTGAGGAACCCGGCCAGGAGTGGGATGCCGAGGAAGACGACGACGTTCAGTGCGATGTGCCACACGGGGACGTCGAGGCCCTGTCCGTCGCCCAGGCCCAGCCACTGCGGCAGCAGGTCCAGGTAGAACCAGCCCAGCACACCGAACATGATGACCTGGAACACGGAGTTCAAGGCGACGAGGACGGCTGCGGCTTCGCGGTCGCCGCAGGCGAGGTCGTTCCAGATGATGACCATGGCGATGCAGCGGGCGAGGCCGACGATGATCAGGCCGGTGCGGTACTCGGGCAGGTCGGGCAGGAAGATCCATGCGAGGGCGAACATGACCGCGGGGCCGGCGACCCAGTTGATGACCAGCGAGGACACCATCAGCTTGCGGTCGCTGGTCACGCGGTCGAGCTTGTCGTAGCGGACCTTGGCCAGCACCGGATACATCATCACGAGCAGGCCGATCGCGATCGGCAGGGAGATGCCGCCGACCTCGATCTTCGCCAGCGCGTCGTTCATGCCCGGGACGAGGCGCCCCAGGCCGAGACCGACGGCCATGGCGATCAGGATCCACACCGCGAGGTAGCGGTCGAGAACGGAGAGTTTCTTGACGATCGAGTCGTCCGCTCCGGCCTCCGGCGAAGTGCCTGAGGTGACGGTGGTGGGCTCGGCGGAGGTCACGGGCAGGCCCTCTTGTTCTCGGAAGCGGTGCGAGCGGACTCGGCGAGCGCCGCGAACTGCTCGGAGAGACCGGCGAGGATCTCGGGGCGCAGCTTGTAGTAGGTGAAGCGGCCACACGGCTCGGTCTCCACCAGTCCGGCCTCGCGCAGAACCTTCATGTGGTTGGACAGGTTGGTCTGCTTCGCGCCGGTCTCCTCGACCAGATGCGTCGTGCAGAGCGTCTCGCGCGCCAGCAGGGTCACGATCTGGAAGCGGAGCGGATCGCCCAGCACCCGGATCAGATCAGGATCGACTGAAGTCAGCATGCACTGATACTTTCACATCATTGCTCGCTGATACCAGCGGGGGCTGAAGTCATTGGCGGTTGGTCCCGCCGTGCGACGAGAGAGAGCGATCATCATGGCCGAATCCTCCGGCAAGCCGTCCGTCCTGTTCGTCTGTGTGCACAACGCCGGCCGCTCCCAGATGGCCGCCGCCTGGCTGGCTCATCTGGCCGGGAACCGCGTCGAGGTCCGCTCCGCCGGCTCGAACCCCGGCGGCGCCGTCAACCCCGCCGCCGTCGAAGCGATGGCCGAGGTCGGCATCGATATCTCGGCCGAGACCCCGAAGATCCTCACCGTCGACGCGGTCCGCGAGTCCGACGTGTGCATCACCATGGGCTGCGGCGACGCCTGCCCCGTCTTCCCCGGCAAGCGCTACCTCGACTGGAAGCTCGACGACCCGGCCGGTCAGGGCGTGGAAGCCGTCCGCCCCATCCGCGACGAGATCAAGGAACTGGTCGAGGGCCTGATCAGGGAAATCGCTCCGGAGGCCATGGCGTGAGCGAGATACGCGACGCCGTCATCATCGGCTCCCGCCCCGTGGCGCGCGTGGCCGCCGCCGAGTTCGGACGCCGAGTCGCCGAGAGCCTTCACCATGTGGCGCACGGCTGCCACCTCGCCCCTGCCGACGCGGACGGCGCCGGGAGAGGCGGTCGTGGTCCGGCGGGTGATGTTGTCCATGTCGCTCAGGCTGAGGGGCGTATCCGCTGGAGGCGAGGATGAAGTTCCGGCGGTCCACGTCGTTCCTTCCCGGCTGGAGGACTGATGCCGCGGTATCGGCGTGGAGTGCTGCGGGCGCGATCTCCGGAAGGTGGATCGCTTCCGGGTCCGGTCCCAACAAAACCCGATCACTGCTCGACGAGGGCTTTGAGTGCGATGTTGAGCTGGAGGACGTTGACACGGGGCTCGCCGACGAAGCCGAGGATGCGGCCGTCGGTGTGCTGGTCGACGAGCTTCTCGACCTGTGCGGTGTCGAGGCGGTTGCGTTCGGCGACGCGGCGGACTTGGAGTTGTGCGTAGTCGGGGGAGATGTCGGGGTCGAGGCCGGAGCCCGAGGAGGTGACGGCGTCGGCCGGTACCTGGGAAGGGGCGACGGGATGGCGGGGGACGGAGTTGTCCTTGACGACGGCGGCCTTGGCGGTGGTGACCCAGTCGATGAGTTCCTTGTTGTCGCCGGAGCGGTTGGTCGCACCGGAGAGGATCAGCTCGTACTGGGTGTTGACGCTGTTGGTGCCGAGGCCGTTGGAGGGGCGGGGCTGGAACCACTTGAGGTCCGGGGCCGGGGGCTCCTGGCCCTTCTTGAGGGGGAGGTCGTAACGCTGGCCGATGAGTTCGGAGCCGACGACCTTGCCGTTCGCCGTGATCTCGGAGCCGTTCGCGCGGCCGGGCATGAGGCCCTGGGCGAGACCGGTGACGGCGAGCGGGTAGATGACGCCGCATACCAAGGTCAGGACGAGCAGGGCGCGCAGCCCAGCCCCGAAGAGCCGTGCGGAGTTCTGCAGAGAGGTGTTCATGGCGGGTCAGCCGATTCCGGGGATGAGGGAGATGATCAGGTCGATGATCTTGATGCCGATGAACGGGGCGACCAGCCCGCCGAGTCCGTAGATCCCCAGGTTGCGCCGGAGTATCGAGTCGGCGCCGCTGGGCCGGTAGCGCACGCCCTTCAGGGCGAGTGGCACCAGTGCGACGATGATCAGCGCGTTGAAGATCACGGCGGAAAGGATCGCGGACCGAGGCGAGGACAAGTCCATGATGTTGAGCTTGTCCAGGCCCGGGTAGACCACGGCGAACATGGCGGGGATGATCGCGAAGTACTTCGCGACGTCGTTGGCGATGGAGAACGTCGTCAGTGCGCCGCGGGTGATGAGGAGCTGTTTGCCGATCTCGACGATCTCGATCAGCTTGGTCGGGTCGGAGTCCAGGTCCACCATGTTCCCGGCCTCCTTGGCAGCCGAGGTCCCGGTGTTCATGGCCACGCCGACGTCGGCCTGGGCGAGTGCCGGGGCGTCGTTCGTGCCGTCGCCGGTCATCGCGACGAGCTTGCCGCCGGCCTGCTCCCGCTCGATGAGGGCCATCTTGTCCTCTGGGGTGGCCTCGGCGAGGAAGTCGTCGACGCCGGCCTCTTCGGCGATGGCCTTCGCGGTCAGCGGGTTGTCGCCGGTGATCATGACCGTACGGATGCCCATCCGGCGCAGCTCGTCGAACCGCTCGCGCATGCCCTCCTTGACAACGTCCTTGAGGTGGACGACACCCAGGACCCGCGCCCCTCGGTCATCGTGAACGGCTATCAGGAGCGGCGTACCGCCGGCCTCGGAGATCGTGTCGGCCAGCCGCCCGGCGTCCTCGGAGACCGCAACGCCCTGGTCACGGACCCAGGTGAGCACCGATCCCGACGCGCCCTTACGAATTCTGCGCGAGGCGCCGTTCTCGGTGAGGTCGACTCCCGACATGCGGGTCCGGGCGGTGAAGGCAACCCACTCGGCACCGGACAGCTCGCCCTGGTGCCGTTCGCGCAGCCCGTATGTCTCCTTTGCCAGGACGACGATCGAACGACCCTCGGGCGTCTCGTCGGCCAGTGAGGAGAGCTGGGCGGCGTCCGCCAGTTCGCCCTCGTTCGTGCCCGGGACCGGAAGGAACTCGGCCGCCTGCCGGTTGCCGAGGGTGATGGTGCCGGTCTTGTCGAGCAGCAGCGTAGACACATCCCCTGCCGCCTCGACGGCACGCCCCGACATGGCAAGCACGTTGCGCTGGACCAGTCGGTCCATACCGGCGATACCGATCGCGGAGAGCAGGGCCCCGATGGTGGTTGGGATCAGGCAGACCAGCAGTGCGGCCAGCACGATCATGGACTGCTCGCTGCCGGCGTAGATCGCGAAGGGCTGCAGGGTGATGACGGCGAGCAGGAACACGATGGTGAGGGATGCCAGGAGGATGTTCAGGGCGATCTCGTTGGGCGTCTTCTGCCGGGCGGCGCCCTCGACCAGGGCGATCATCCGGTCGATGAACGTCTCACCCGGCTTGGTGGTGATCTTGACGACGATCCGGTCGGAGAGCACTTTCGTCCCGCCGGTCACCGCCGAGCGGTCACCGCCCGACTCGCGGATCACGGGTGCGGACTCGCCTGTGATCGCGGACTCGTCGACCGAGGCCACGCCCTCCACGACATCCCCGTCACCGGGGATGACGTCACCGGCCTCGCAGACGACCAGATCGCCGATGCGCAGCTCGGCGCCGGGCACCCGCTCGTCGTTCGTGCCGATGACCCGGCGGGCGACGGTGTCGGTCTTCGCCTTGCGCAGGGTGTCGGCCTGTGCTTTGCCGCGGCCCTCGGCGACCGCCTCCGCCAGATTGCCGAAGATAGTCGTCAGCCACAGCCAGACCGTGATGGCCCAGCCGAACCAGTCGGTCGGATCCAGCGCCGCGAGCACGGTGGTGAGCACCGAACCGACCAGCACCACGAACATCACGGGGGATTTGACCATCACCCGGGGGTCGAGCTTGCGTACCGCGTCGGGGAAGGACGTGAGCAGCTGTGTGGGATCGAACAGGCCCCCGCCGACGCGTCCCGCGCCCTGGTGACCTGTGGGCGCGTCCTGGTGCGGTGCCCGGGAACAGTTGACTGTGGACATCGAGTCCTCTTGCTTCGGACGATTGGTCATGACGCCAGCCCCTCGGCCAGCGGCCCCAGCGCGAGGGCCGGGAAGTAGGTCAGGCCGGTGATGATCAGGATCGTGCCGACGAGCAGCCCGCTGAAGAGCGGCTTGTGCGTACCCAGAGTCCCTGCCGTCGCCGGTACGGGCTTCTGCTCGCCGAGTGAACCGGCCAGGGCGAGGACGAAGGCCATGGGCAGGAACCGGCCCAGCAGCATCGCGAGTCCGATGGTGGTGTTGAACCATTGGGTGTCCGCGTTGAGCCCGCCGAAGGCCGAACCGTTGTTGTTGGCGCCCGAGGTATAGGCGTAAAGGATCTCCGAGAAGCCGTGCGCCCCGGTGTTCGTCATCGAATTGGCAGGAGTGGGCATAGCCATCGCAGCCCCGGTGAAGCACAGCACCAGGGCCGGCGTGATCAGGATGTAACAGGCCGCGAGCTTGATTTCGCGGGTGCCGATCTTCTTGCCCAGGTATTCCGGCGTGCGGCCCACCATCAGACCGGCAATGAACACTGCGATGTTCGCCATGATCAGCATCCCGTAAAGACCTGAACCGGTACCACCGGGAGCGATCTCACCCAATTGCATGCCGAGCATCGTGATGCCGCCGCCGAAGCCCGTGAACGAGGAATGGAACGAGTTCACCGCACCGGTCGATGTCAGTGTGGTGGCGACCGCGAAGATGGACGAGCCGCCGATTCCGAACCGGGTCTCTTTCCCTTCCATCGCCCCGCCGGCAATGTCGAACGCGGGTCCAGGGTGCGCGAATTCGGTCCACATCATCAGCGCGGTGAATCCGAGCCAGATGACCCCCATGGTCGCCAGAATCGCGTAGCCCTGCTTCAGGGAGCCGACCATTCGGCCGAACGTGCGGGTCAGGGCGAACGGGATGACGAGGATCAGGAAGATCTCGAAGAGGTTCGAGAGCCCGTTGGGGTTCTCGAAAGGATGGGCCGAGTTGGCGTTGAAGTACCCGCCACCGTTCGTACCCAGTTCCTTGATCACCTCCTGTGAGGCGACCGCACCCCCGTTCCACTCCTGGGTGCCGCCCATGAACTGGCCGACCTCATGGATGCCGGAGAAGTTCTGGATCGCACCGGTCGCCACCAGTACGAGGGCCCCGATCACGGATATCGGCATCAGGATCCGCACCGTGCCGCGCACCAGATCGGACCAGAAGTTGCCGAGCTCACCCGTGCGGGACCGGGCGAAGCCACGTACCAGGGCCACGGCGACGGCGATACCGACGGCGGCCGAGACGAAGTTCTGCACCGCGAGGCCGCCGGTCTGCACGACGTGGCCCATGGCCTGCTCGCCGTAGTACGACTGCCAGTTCGTGTTGGCGACGAACGAGGCCGCCGTGTTGAACGCCTGGTCGGGGTCGATAGAGGAGAAGCCGAGCGAACCGGGCAGGGAGCCCTGGAGTCGCTGCAGCAGATAGAGGAAAAGGACGCTCGCGGCGGAGAAGGCTAGGACACCACGCAGATACGCGGGCCAGCGCATCTCCGTGTTCGGATCGGCGCCGATTACCTTGTAGATCCACTTCTCCAACCGCAAATGCTTGGGAGAGGAATAGACGCCGGCCATGTAGTCACCGAGCGGGCGGTACGCCAGACCCAGCGCCAAGACGAGCGCGAGTACCTGGAGCACACCAGCGAGGACGGGGCTCATATCGGGCTCAGAACCTCTCTGGATAAAGAAGGGAGAGGACGAGGTAGCCCAGCAGAGCAACGGCCACGACCAGGCCGACGACGTTTTCGGCGGTCATAGCTTGGACACCCCTCTGGCCACAAGAGCCACCAGCGCGAAGACCGCGATCGTGGTGACGACGAAGGCCACGTCGGCCATCGTGTGCTCCTAGGTGAGATTTGGACACTCGGACACCTTGAGCAAAGCCCCAGAACGAGTGCTTGTGCCTTCCGTTGACACATTCCTTACGGCCCTTGGTGCGTCCTTGACGAGACCCTTACGCCGCTGCGCCCGCCTGTGGAAAACCGGCTGCCACTGCCTCGTTCTTTCGCGGGAGCCCGTCGGTCTGCTGACGGGCTCTTCTTCGTCCGTAGTGGCGGTGTTGGGGCGTGTGGGTAGGCCAGTGGCCCGGCTGTCGCGTCGGGTGGGCGCCGAATTCCACGTTTCCGGCGGGGTTTTCCAGGCTCGTCAGGACAGGCGAACGTGCCAACGGCTGGGAGGTGTACGAGGACGATCCCAAGACCGGACGCCGGAGCGCGCACCATCGCCCTCGACTCCGACACGGCCGTGCCGCGCCCCTGGCGCATGCGGCAGGTGCCGGCCTGAAGCAAATCCGGGGGTGCTCGGCCACTCTTCGATCACCATCACGTCGGACACGTACACGAGCCTGCTTCCCGAGGCGGATCTGGCGATTGCCGAGGCTGCGGCCCGGCTCGTGCCGCGAGCGCGCGCCACTGCCGAGGAGGCCCGGCCCGGGGCGGGTTCCGAGCCCGATGAGACCGACGACTCGGTGCCGGATGATGCTGATCCGTGGGGACGGATCGGGGCGAGACTCCCCGTCCGCTCACGCAAACGGCCCCGGACGAGGAGTCCGAGGCCGAACAGAGCGCCCTGGGGGAGAAACCTCAGGTCAGCGCCGTGACGCGTTGTGCCCCCGGCAGGATTCGAACCTGCGACACCCGCTTTAGGAGAGCGGTGCTCTATCCCCTGAGCTACGAAGGCCGGGATCTGTACAAAATGTGTCTGAAACGACGCAACGCACGGAGCCGATTCCTGACATGTTTTGGACAGGTTGGTGATCGACCTGTGAGGGTCTGCTCGCCGACGCCAGTGTAGCGGGTGGCGTGCTCGATGTACGGGGGCCGGGTGCTTGGGCCGGGTGCTGGGGTGGGGTGGCCTGCGGAGGGTGTCGGGAGGGGAGTGCGTTGAGTGCTCGGGTGATCGAGTTGTTCAGCCAGGCGTAGCTCATGGGGATTGTCCTGGTCGAAGCGGGAGTGGATGGACTCGCTGTCCTGGCGGAAGCCTTTCAGGCTGCGGTCGACGGCCGGCGGGGGGTGCTGGGGGGTACCTGGCGGAGATGCTCGGTGCGGTTGAAGCGCTGCTTCTTCGTTTCGGGTCGGCCTGCCTGTCCTCGTCGGTCTCGTCGACGCGGATCCGGAGCTGGTGTGTCTTGGTGGGGCAGGGGATGGCGATGCGGTGGTGGAAGCGGGTGCTGTTCTTTCCGTCACGGCACTCGAGCTCTTCGACGGGTAGAGGCGTGTAGAGCGTCTCGTTGCCGTTGATGAAGCGGCGCTCGCACACTCTGCCCTCGGCGACGTAGAGGGCGAGGATCACGCGGCTGTGAGGGTGTCGGTCAGGCGTACGGCGGTGGTGAGGAACTTGTTGCCGTAGACCTGCTTGCCGCCGCCTTCGATGCAGATGCCGGCGTCTTCGTCCACGCGGCGCCGGCGGATTTGGCCGGTGGTCTTGTCGACCGTCTCGTGTTCGGGTGCCCGGAGGGAGGTCTTGCGGCGTTGGCGTCGCCGTGGAGGATCTGCTGGCGCTCGAGGCGGACGCGGCTGGATCCTTTGCTGGTTTCGCAGAACATGCCGTGCGCCAGGGCCCGCTCAACCTGCAGGTTGCGTCGCTGGCGACGAGGGTGGCGCCGGCCCGGCCGGTGTTCGGCCGGGTAGTCGGTGCGCAAACGGAGGGCGCGGACGCCGCCCGTGCCGGCCGGGGGGCCTGGGTGAGACGGTGCCGGGGCGCGGTCGATCAGTCGCGGAGGCGTTTTTCGACGGCTTCCACGAGGGCGTCGATCACGCCGTCGGGTGAGGGGCTGTAGTGGGGGATGGCCCAGCGGGTGATCTTTGCGTCGATGACGGTGGGCCGGCCGGAGGCGATGGCCGTGCGGAAGGCATCCTCGAACTCGTCGAGCGTCTCCACACGGTAGCCGTCGGCGCCGCACGCGCGCGCGTACGCCGCGAAATCCGGGTTCTGGAACTCGACCAGGGCGCTCTCCCGGTAGGTGGCGAGCTGGAAGAGTTTGATCAGCTTGAACTCCTCGTCGTCGAAGATGACCCAGATGACGGGGATGTCGTTCTCGACGGCGGTCATCAGCTCGAACCCGGCCAGGGAGTAACAGCCGTCGCCGCAGCCGACGACGACGGTCCGTTCCGGGAGCGCGACCTTCAGGCCGATGGCGCCGTTGACGTGCCCGGCCATCGGCCCGAAGGAGCCGACCTTGCGGAAGTTCTGTCCCTCCTCCAGCTCGACGTAGTAGCCGAGCCAGGCCAGATGGGCGCCCGCGTCGGCGAGGAGGACGGCGTGCGGCGGCAGCATCCGGCCGATCGACTGCGCGAGCTGACCGGGGTGGATCTTCCCGGTGAGGTGGGTGATGTGCCGGGCCTCGTAGTCCCGGCCCGTGACGTCGGCCGCCGGCACATCGCCGGGCACCTTCGTCTCCAGCGCGTCGACGAGGGCCTCCACCGCCGGGCGGGCGTCGCTCAGCAACGCGTGGTCGGGCGGGTATGCCTTGTGAAACTCCGTCTCGGAGATGTTCACGTGGATGAGGAGCTTGTCCTTGAACAGCTCCTCGCGGTAGTTGAACGTCGCGTGCTGGTTGAGGGAGTTCCCGATGCACAGCACGATGTCGGCCTCGCGGAAGGCCTTCCAGGCACTGGAGTGGCCGCTGTCCGCGAAGACGCCCACGGCGAGCGGATGTCCCTCGGACACGATGCCCTTGCCGTCCAGCGTGGTGAGCAAGGGGATCTGGAACCGCTCGATCAGTCGCTTGACCTGCGGTCCCGCCCCGCTGCGGATCGCGCCGAAGCCGGCAAGGGCCACGATCCGTTTCCGCTGGGCCAGGGCGTCGGCCAGCACCGACGCGATCTCGTCCACGCGCGCCGGGTCGGGCAGGACCGGGGCGACGTCGAGCCGGATCGGCCGGAAGTTCGTGACCTCGACACCAGGGTGGGTGAGGTCCTCGGGGACGTGGATGTGTACGGGCCCGGGCCGACCCTCGAAGGCGATGTCGACCGCTTCCTCGAGGACGTCGCAGGTGTCGTCAGCGTCGGTGAGCAGGAAGGACTTCTTGGTGGTGGCCGCGAACATCGCCCGGGAGTCCGGCGTGCGGTTCAAGCCCGACGTTTCGTTGAGCGACCCCCATCCCTGCCACTCCCGTGACGCGTACCCGGAGACGGCGAGGACCGGGTAGGAGTCGGACATCGCCACCGCCAGCCCGGAGAACAGGTTGAACGCGCCGGGCCCGGCGGTCGCGAAGCAGAAGCCCAGCCGGTTGGTGTACATGGCGTAGCCGCAGGCCATGAAGGACGCCGCCTGCTCGTGCCGCGCGATAATCGGCCGGATCTGCCGGGAATGCTTCAGCGCCAGCATCAGACCGGCGGCGTTCTCCCCCGCGCCGCCGAACGCGGCCCGCACGCCGACGCCTTCCAGCCCCTTGACGATGGCCTCGTAGACTCTCATCACTTTCTCCCTCATCGCGCGGCCCGTCCGTCCTGGCGGAGCCGGTCCTCGAGCGCCTCCCACATGCCGGGGACGACGCCTTCCGGTGATGTGCTGGAGTGGGGCAGCGCCCGTCGGGTGATCTTGACGTCGATCACGGTCCATCTGTTCGTGGTGAGGGCGGCCCGGAACGCGGCCTCGATCTCGTCGAGCGTCTCCATGTGGTAGCCGTCGGCACCGCAGGCCTTCGCGTACATCGCGAAGTCGGGGTTCTGGAATTCCAGCCCCACCTGCTAGGCGCTTTCTTCGGTGCGTGCTTCCGGGGACCACGTGTGTCGGCTACTCCTTCCAGCGTGCGGCGTGGGCGTGGTGGGCGTCGGTCAGGCCGTTCCGGAAGAACCGCTCGTAGTACTCGGTTTCGACGTGGTGCGTCTGCAGCCAGATGCCGGGCACGTGGATGGCGTCGGTGTGGGCCGGGAAGCGCCCGTGGGTGGCGTGGATGTACACGCAGACGTCGCGTGCGCAATCGATCACCCGCTGGTCGTACGCACCCGCCTCTTCGAGGTAGCGGGGCGCGTACCCGTCCTTGTAGATGCGGCTGAAGACATCGGTGTCCTCGTAGATGCCGCCCTTGCCGAACTTGCTCTGCACCACCGCGTCCACGGCGGCTTCCATCGAGGGGTAGTTGGGCGGGCAGGCGCCTTTGATGAGGTGTTCGCCGGCGGCCCGCAGTCCCACCGGGTGGGCGCGCAGGGTCGCGTACTTCGGCAGCGGCACCTGCCAGCGCAGGAGGTCGGCGGGCTTGAAGCGCGGGGTGACGAAGTCGAAGCCGAGCATGCGGCCGTAGGTACGGGAGAACTTCGGGTCGCCCAGCATGATCTGGGGGTTGATCGACGCGTGGATCCAGGCGCCGAGTCCCATGGCGTCGGCGACCAGCATCATGTTCTGCAGCAGCAGGTCGGCTTCCACCTGGGTGCGCATCGGCCCCAGGGCGCCGAGCGGCAGCTTGAGGTCGGGGTTGAGGAAGCCGTTGCGCACCCACTTGCGCACCCCGGCCGGGCGGTAGAGGTTGCGGTCGTCGACGAACGTGGGCCGGGCTCCGTCGGGCTGGGTCAGCAGGTACATCAGCGCGTTGATGTACTGGTGGGAGAGGTCGACGACCGGAAGGAAGACCGTGGTGCCCGCGAGGTTGGACAGGAAGCGGTTGGAGTCGAGGTAGGCGGGGAAGTCGCGCATGCCCTCGGCCACGTCCAGGCGGCGGTCCAGCACCTTCACCTTCGCCCGGCCGGCCCGTTCGAGCAGTGTGTCGGGGTCGAATCCCGCCCCGGGCGACGGGGGCAGCTTCCTCAGGTAGTACGTCCCGCTGTCGTTGATCATGAAGAAGTGGGTGCCCTGGGCGTTGTCGGGGCTGCCCGCCGTACGCCCCACCATGTTCAGGTTCGGCTTGGCCATGACGGGCTTGTGGTCGCGCGGGTCCTCGAAAGGCCGGTCGGGCATGCTGAGGCCGGAGCATCCGGTGAGGGCGATGAGTACGGCCTCCTCCAGCTCGCCCAGGGGCTGCGGCTCGTGGGGGGATTCATAGCTCATCGACCTGGCCGCGACGGACGCGCCCCTGCTGACCCGGTGGGTGCGCCGCCGGAAGACGCTCTCCCACAGGGGCCGGGCCAGGAGGTCTTCGAGGCCGGTGTGCGTGGCTCGCTGCTGTACCGACATTCCTTCTCCCGGTCAGTCGTGGTCCGCGTCGCCGTGGTTGCGCACGGGCTGGACGGCACGCCACGGCGCGAACGCGCTGGCCGTGCGCGGCAGGAGGCTCGCCAGCTCGGGGCAGTGCCGCTGGATGACGCTCGTCATGCCACTGCGCTCGATCCAGTCCATGCCCAGCGGGGTGTAGACCTCGGGCCTGAAGTCGACGGTGAGGAAGCGGTCGCTCTGCAGGCGGCGGCTGGCCATCAGGATGAAGACGCGGAAGGCGGTGTCGCTGAATCCGAAGCCGGTGGGCGGGTTCTCGGCGAAGAGCCCCACCATGGTGTCGATCTCGTCGACCGAGCGGTACACGTCCTTCAGCCGGGCGGCCGTCTCCGGGTCGGAGGAGAGGTCCTCGAACCGCCGGATGCGCGGCTTGTGCAGGCCTGCCAGGAAGTCGTTGTAGCGCGGGACGCCACGGCGCCGGGTGCGCACCAGGTCGACGACCGACAGGTCGATTACCTCTCCGTCGCGCTCGAACGTCTGCAGGGAGCGGGGGAAGTTGTTCAGGGTGATCGCCCCGGGATGGGCGATGCCCAGGGAGTACAGCGTGTCCGCCAGACCGGTCTTGCGGATGAGCGGCTCCGTGGCGGCGCCCTGGATGTCGTTGAACGTCAGGGTGTCGAGGCGGTGGCCGAACCTGTGGTCGACGATCTCGTAGTCGTCCGGGATGAGCGGGTGCAGCCGGTAGACGGTGGTGAACTCCTCCGTGAGGGAGTACGGCGCACCGTGGTGGTCGGGCAGAGTGCGGGGAATTCCGCCGAGGTCGTGCGCCTCGAACAGCCAGGTGCCCAGTTGGTCGAGCCAGGTCTTGGGCGGGCCCTGCCAGTTGGTCTTCAGAGCGATGTCGATCGCCTTGGTGGCGAGGATCGCCGGCGTCCACTCGACCGTGTGGATCTTGGCGATCAGCGCCGCCACGACGAGGCGTGCCGTGTGGTGGATGCGGTCCTCGTCCATGTGCGGATACTCGTCGCGCAGCGCCCGGCAGACGGCGTTGTGCTCACGGGCGAACAAGGTCGTCATCGCGCTGAGGCCGAGCCACCAGCTGTCGCGGAAGCCGGTGACCGGAAGGCCGTTGCCGAGCGGGAGGTGCCCCTCCTCCAGCCGCAGTTCGGCGCGGCCGTCGGGCTCGCGCAGGGACTTCGCGACCGAGGCGGTGCCGCCGTAGATCTCCGAGCCGTCCCACCAGTGCGAGACGGCACTGGCGAAGGTCGGCGGCTGTCCGCCGCCGGGCTGGTACAGGGCCTCGTTCTCGGCGAAGCGCATCACCTTCTCCGGTGGACCGCTGGGGGTGTTGTGCCAGGTCATGCCGGGAGGCAGGGGCACCTCGACCGACTTCTCGCCGACGGGGTGGCGCTTGTGGTCGACCCAGTCGTGCACCTGGAACTGGATCCACGCGGCCGCCAGGATGTTCAGGGACGTCGCGGCAATGAACCCGTCGCGGTGCAGCAGGTTTTTGCTGACGGTGACCGGGTTGGGCGTGTCGAACAGGTCCGGCCGGTGGACCGGCGGCATGTTGCGGCCGAAGGTGGCGCCGACGGCGCCCATCGCCGGTGCGGAGAGGTCGTTCCAGGAGCCGTCGTAGCTGCGCCGGGTCCGCACGTCCTCGTCGACCGGGACCGGTGCGGGCCGGGCGGCGGGCGGGGCCTCGTGGGGTTCGGTGTCGATGAGGTTGTGACGGCGCAGCATCTGCCGGAACGCCATGAGGTTGAGCAATCCGGGCCCGGTGGGCAGCCGGTGCCACGGGACGACGCGGTTGACGGCGTGGAAGAAGGCTCGCAGCGGGTAGCCGAGCAGGGTGTTGCGCCGCGGTTCGACCGTGACGAAGCGCAGGCCCAGGCGGTGGGCGCTGTTCGCCTCGTACGCCGCCTTGCGTGCCCGGTTGAGGTTGCCCAGGGGGCGGAAGGCGCCGGTGGTGTTCCACGGGTTGAACGCCAGCTGGTCGATGCGTGAGCCGACGGCACGTGCCGCGGCGGTGTCCAGCTCCTGGCGCGGGATCGTCAGGGTGGCCACCGGCACGGCGGGCGCATCCTCTTCCCGCCACTCGACGGCGCCGTCCTCGATGGGCGTGCGTCTGCCGTCCTTGTAGCGCTGTACGCACACGTCGAGGACGATGTCCGCCCGATGCAGCCGACGCGCGAGCTCATGGCGCAGGTAGTCGGGGTCGGTGCGGGACGGATCCGGGGCCTCGGGGGCGCCGGCGGCGGGGCGCAGCTGATAGCGCACCGGTCCGGCATCGCCCCACAGGATCGCGCCACGGCTCCAGTACGTCTCCAGTGCCAGGCTCCGCA
Organism: Streptomyces sp. NPDC002911; assembly: GCF_053591835.1. Taxonomy (NCBI): domain Bacteria; kingdom Bacillati; phylum Actinomycetota; class Actinomycetes; order Kitasatosporales; family Streptomycetaceae; genus Streptomyces; species Streptomyces sp. NPDC002911. The sequence continues at coordinate 126,621 of NZ_JBSFUO010000006.1, forward strand.
CCGGACGCCGGGCCCCAGCCGAAACGTTGCGTCGCATACGCGTCGCCGTGGACCAGCCGACGGACAGGGGCAGCTTCACGAAGAACGCGAACGCCTTGCGGAGCCGGGTGTCCGCGCCTGACATGGCCTTCGCGAAAAGGACGAACTCGCGCGCGTCGCGGGCATGCGAGACCGGGAAGTTCGTCATCAGCAGATCGTGGATCTCGTCGGGACCGACTTCGACGCGCAGCGCCGCACCCCGCAGGTCGGGTGCGTGGTCGGGCTGGCGGACACCGCCTGCGTTGGACAGCCGGACCGTGACCGGATAATCGGCTCCGGGCCTGGCGAAACCCGAGCTCAGTTCGGCGGGCAGGTCGTCGTGGAACCTCAGCCGGGCGTTCTCCACGCCGAGGACTGCCTTGGCGTGGAACGTCCGCTGGAGGGCGGCGGAGCCGCTGCGCTTCTTCGCCTTCAGCTGCACGCGCAGCAGGTCGGCGGCGAGCCGCTCGAAGATCAGACGCTCGGCCTCCGGACTGCCGCCGATGTACCGCTCGTACTGCTGGTTTTCGCGCATGTCCGAAACACTCGCGGACACGGGAGGTGCTGTCGCGTGGAGCGGGGCATATGGGGGATGCCGAGCCGGTCAGCTGTCGGAGGTCAGGGAGACCGTGAGATCGGCCTCGAGTCCGGGGCCCCCGACGCTGAACGTCCACTTGGTCGGCTGCGCCTCGTCGTCGGGGGGCGTCCTCTGCACCCCCACGCCGCTGCGAAGATTCCGGGCGTCATCGCCATAGCCCGGACGGATGCGTGACACGGAAGGGGTCATGGCCGGCACGGTGACCGGACACACGGCCATCACGGAGCGAGCGGTCGTCGACTCGATGAGGGAGCTTCCGGGGGGCGAGAGCAAGGCCTGATGGGGCGGGGCTGCGGATTCTTGACGGGGGCGGGGTGCGGGCATAGCGTCGCCGGACAGCTGAGACAGCGCTTGGAGAGGTCGTTCGTGCCGCACACCGACCCCACGCCCGCCCCGTCCTCCGGTCCCGTCGGTGATCAGGCCGCGGCTCGTGCCAGGAGCGAGGAGGCGCTCAGCGCCCCGGGTGCTCCGTTCGCCGTGGTGCGAAGCGAGCAGGGTCCGCTCGTCTACGCGAACGGGCCCCGTACGCTCCACGAGTTCGTGGAGACCACCTGGGCCTTCGGGGATCAGCCGTTCCTGATCTCGGGTGAACGGACGTGTACGTACGCGGAGTTCTTCGCTGCGGCGTCCGCCTTGGCTCGGCGTTTCACCGATACGTACGGGCTGCGCTGCGGTGATCGGGCGGCGGTGGCGATGCGTAATCACCCTGAGTGGCAGATCGCGTTCTGGGCGGCCCAGCTGGCCGGTCTCGTCGCCGTCCCGTTCAACACCTGGTGGACCGAAGGGGAGTTCGCCTACGCCCTCGACGACTGTGAGCCGAAGGTGCTGCTGGTCGACACGGAGCAGCTGCCGAAGGTCGCGGGCTGGGGCCGGAAAGCAGGGGCGCGCTTCGTCGTCTTCCACGGCGAGGGGGAGCTGCCGGCCGGGGTGGCAGCCGAGCGGTACGCGGACCTTCCCGAGCCCGATCCCCTGGCCGCACCCCCCGCCGTGGAGATCCGGCCCGAGGACGACTCCACGATCATCTACACCTCCGGCACCACCGGGCGGCCCAAGGGCGCCGTGGCCACCCACCTCGCGCAGGCGGGCGCGGCCCTCAACCCGCGCTACCAGGCGGCGGTCTCGGCACTGGGCCGTGGAGTCATCCCGGGGCAGGGGCCGCCGCCGGTCACCCTGATGACGTTCCCGTTCTTCCATGTCGCCGCCTTCACCAGCCTGTACGCCGCGATGGCTTCGGGCGGCTCCCTCGTCCTGATGCCCAGGTGGGACGCCGCCGAGGCCCTCCGGCTGATCCGCCGGCACGGAGCCACCCACTACGCGGGCGTTCCGGCAAACGCGCTCCAGCTGCTCGCGGCGGCGGACCGCGCGGGCGACGGTCTGGAGAGCCTGAAGGGGCTGAGCACCGGCGGTGCGGCGGCTCCGCCGGGCCTGGTCGCCCGGCTCACAGCCCGGTACGGGGAGCGGATCGAACCCCGCAACGGTTACGGCCTGACCGAGACCAGCGGCGGGGTGCTGGCCAACTTCGGCGCCGCGTACCGGGCGCACCCGGACTCCGTCGGCACTCCGACGCCGGTCACCGAGGTGAGCATCGCCGGTCCTGCGGGCGAGGCGCTCCCGGAGGGCGAGGCCGGCGAGCTGTGGCTGCGCGGGCAGTCCCTGGTGCGTGGCTACTGGCGCGACGAGGCGGCGACGGCCGAGGCGTTCACCGGAGGGTGGTTCCGTACGGGGGATATCGCCGTCGTCCGGGACGGACGGGTGGCCGTCGTCGACCGGATCAAGGACCTGGTGATCCGGGGCGGCGAGAACGTGTACTGCGTGGAGGTCGAGGCCGCTCTGCACGACCATCCCGACGTCGAGGACGCGGCGGTGCTCGGCGTTCCGCATCCGGTGCTGGGCGAGGAGGTCGCGGCGGTCGTGCGGGTGGGCGAGGGCTCCGGCGTCACGGCGGACGGGCTGCGGGCCCACGTGGGCCGGAGTCTGGCAGGGTTCAAGGTCCCGGCCCATGTGCTGGTCACACGGGAGCCGCTGCCGCGTAACGCCACGGGTAAGGTCCTCAAGCGGGAACTGCGCGACGCTGTGCAGGAGTACGCGCGCGAGAGCGGGGGCCCAGGGCTCACGGCCGGGTGATCCGCGCGGGGAACCGGGTTCACGGCCGGGTGATGCGGACCCGGTAGTTTCCGTAGGGGTCCTTCTCCGTCACTGATATGCGTATGCCGTTGGCCCGGTCGGTGAACGTCTCACCCGGTTCGAACGGGGCGTCGGAGAGCTCGGCGTGGACGTTCGGCCGCCGGGTGCAGCCGCCGCTGTCCTCGGTGCTGTCCTCGACGGAGACCGGGCCCTGGCCGGTGTCCACGTCGGAGCTCACCTTGTAGATGAGGGCGCCGGGCCGGCAGACCGCTTCGTCGTTCCCCTTCGCGGTCCGTACCTCCACGGCGTAGCCGGACTGCGCGCTCATCGGTACGAAGGCCAGTTTCGGGCCGCCCGTCGTGGCCAGCGGTCCGAGGACGTGTTCGCTGGTGCCGGGCATGGCGGCGCAGCTGACCTGATCGTCGTCCAGCCAGCCGAGCTTCCACTTGTGCCAGCCCAGGAGGTCGTTGTTGGCCCCCCAGTCCTCGGACATGATGTCCCAGTGCCCCACGGAGCCGCCGCCCTCCATCGTGTAGAGGTCGGGCAGCCCGAAGACATGGCCGTTCTCGTGGGGCAGGACCCGGTAGCCGTTCTCCGCGTAGGAGCCCGAGCCGTCGTCCTGGCGGCTGTAGACGAAGGACGTGTTGGCGAGCGGGATGCCGTCGGCGGTCGGGGCATCGTCGTTGCCGGAGAAGGTCACCGACAGGACGGTGTCAAGCGCGGAAGGGCCGGCGTTCGGGGTGACCAGCACGTTGATCAGGTCGTACGCCGAGAAGTCGACCTTCGGATCGGCGACAGCCACGAGGTCCTTGACGAACTTGTGGTAGCCCGGTTCGTACGGTGAGCCGCGCTCTATGCCGTACTCCGCGAACGGCAGCGGCATGCGCAGCCAGTCCTTCACCGGCGCTTCGGGTTCGTAGGTGAGCCGGCCGTAGGAGCTGGTGCGGAACCAGTCGGACGTCTGCGGGAAGAATTCCGCGAGCCGGTCCACGGCCGGTTCCGTCGCCCGCGCGTCCGAGAAGTCGATCATGAGGTTGAGGGCTTTGATCCGGCCGGTGGAGCGTGCGTATCCGGGCAGTGTCGGCATGCCCTCCGACATCTGTACGCCCATGGCGGTGGGTATTCGGCACGGCACGAGGCCGGTTCCGCGCGGTGCGGCGACCGGCCCGGCGGCCGCGCGGCCGAGGACGGGGAGGGGGGAGCTGGCCGACGCCATCGTCGAGATGAGCAGGGCCGTCGCTCCGGCGAGCGCGAGGGGGCGGCGGCATTCGCGTATCCGGTGGCGGGGCTGCTGCATGGGGCGGCGCCTTCGGGGTCCGCGGCAGCCGGCCGGCCCTGGCTGCGCTCTGGCGATCAGCCTCATCCCGGTCGTGGGGGACCGCTCGCTGGGTGCGCCGATGGAGGGTTGTTGCCGGAATACGGCATGTGACTCAGGTCACCTTTGGGCGGGAAATAACCGGGGACACTTTCCCCGTTTGAACTTGTGTCCTCGCGAAACGGGGACACGGCCCCCGGTTGCGCCGGAGGGTCGCCGCACACATCGAAGGGAAGGGCCGTGGCTGTGGAATCCGTCGCCCAGCCCGCCTCCTGTGCTGTACGGCGCCACATGCCCCGTCCGCGGGCGGACGCGCTGCGCAACAGGGAGCGGATCGTGACGGCCGCGCGTGAGATGTTCGTCGAGTTCGGGCCGGATGTGCCGCTCGACGAGGTCGCACGACGGGCCGGGGTCGGCAACGCCACGCTCTACCGGAACTTCCCCGACCGGGCTGCCTTGATCCATGAGGTCGTCCTCGCCGTCACCTCACGGACCATCGACCGGGTGGAGGAGGCCGTCGCGGCCGAGTCCGACCCCTTCGCCGCGCTCAGCCGCTTCGTGCACGCGGCGGCCGACGAACGGATCGGCGCCCTGTGCCCGATGCTGTCCGGCGGCTTCGACAACGCCCACCCCGAACTGCTCACCGAGCGCCGCCGCCTCGAAGAGGCCGTCGAGGGGCTCGTGGAGCGTGCCATGACCGCAGGGAGGCTGCGCACCGACATCGCCGTCGGTGACGTGCTCGTCGCCCTCTCCCAGCTCACCCGGCCGCTGCCCGGCGTCGCCTGCCCGGACATCGACCGGTTCACCCACCGCCATCTGCAGCTCTTTCTGGACGGTCTGGAATTCCCGGCTCGCTCCGAACTGCCCGGATCGGCGGCGACCTTGGAGGACCTTCGCGGCGGGCGCTGACGCCCGCGCACAGGAGAACCGACTCTCAGCCCCTCAGCGGCCCACATCAGCCCTATGAAGCCCGGCCGGACCTGACGCGCAGGTCCGGCCCTGGTACCGCTCGCCCTTTTTCGAGTTCGTGCGCGGGTCCGTTCGCGGCCCGTACGCCGACTCCGTAACTCTTCGTGCCCTTAGGTGGCTACTCCCATGTCGAAAACAGCCGGAACCCTTCCGGATCCCAGTCGCTGGAAAGCGCTGGCCTTCATCGCCCTCGCCCAGCTGATGGTCGTGCTCGACGCGACGATCGTGAACATCGCCCTGCCCTCGGCCCAGACCGACCTGGGCATTTCCGAGGGCAACAAGCAGTGGGTCATCACGGCCTACGCTCTCGCCTTCGGCGGACTCCTGCTCTTCGGCGGACGCATCGCCGACCTCTGGGGCCGTAAGCGCACCTTCGTCGTGGGTCTGCTCGGCTTCGCCGCGGCCTCCGCGCTCGGCGGCGCGGCCCAGGGCGAGGCGATGATGTTCGGCTCCCGGGCCCTGCAGGGTGTCTTCGGCGCACTGCTCGCCCCGGCGGCCCTCTCCCTGCTCGCCGTGATGTTCACGGACGCCAAGGAGCGGGCCAAGGCGTTCGGTATATACGGCGCCATCGCCGGTGGTGGTGGCGCGGTCGGCCTGATCCTGGGCGGATTCCTGACCGAGTACCTGAACTGGCGCTGGACCTTCTTCGTCAACATCCCGTTCGCGATCATCGCCGCCGCCGGTGCCTACTTCGTCATCCGTGAGCCGGCCGGCAGCCGTAACCGTTCGCCGCTCGACATCCCCGGCGTCGCCCTGTCCACGCTGGGCCTGGTCGCGCTGGTGTACGGCTTCACCCGCGCCGAGTCTGCCGGCTGGTCGGACTCGCTGACCATCGGCATGTTCGTCGCGGCCGTGGTGCTGCTGGTGGCCTTCGTCGTCACCGAGTCGCGCGTGAAGTCGCCGCTGCTGCCGCTGCGCGTCCTGACCGAACGCAACCGTGGAGGGGTCTACCTCTCGCTCGGACTCGCCGTCATCGGGATGTTCGGGCTCTTCCTCTTCCTGACGTACTACCTGCAGGTGGTCCAGGGCTACTCGCCGGTCAAGACCGGCTTCGCGTTCATGCCGATGATCGTCGGCATGATCACCGGTTCGACACAGATCGGTGCCCGGCTGATGACCCGGGTCCCGCCGAGGCTGCTGATGGGCCCCGGGTTCCTGGTGGCGGCCATCGGCATGCTGCTGCTGACCCAGCTGGACATCAACACCTCCTACTCGGCCGTCATCCTGCCGGGCCAGTTGCTGCTCGGCCTGGGTATGGGTACGGCGTTCATGCCGGCCATGTCGCTCGCCACGCACGGCATCGAACCGCGTGACGCGGGGGTGGCCTCCGCGATGGTGAACACCTCGCAGCAGGTCGGCGGCGCCATCGGTACGGCCCTGCTCAACACCATCGCCGCCGGTGCCACCACCGCGTACATCGCCGATCACGCGGCCGGTGCGAGCGACCCGAAGCTGCTCGAGCTGCAGGCCATGGTCACCGGCTTCTCCAGCGCCATCTGGTGGGCGGTCGGCATCCTGGTCGCCGCCTCGGCGATCGCGGTGGCCATGATCAACACCGGGCGCCCGGGTACGGGTACCGGCGCGGCCGACAGCTCGGGGAGTCTCTCGGACGGAGCCGGGGAAGAGTTCAGGATCCCGGTCGTCGCGCACTGAGCGAGGCGCCGAGCCGCCGGTCTGCCCTGGCTCCGCTCAGCGGAGCCAGGGCAGATCCGCGTCCGTACCCTCCGGCTGCAGGCCCGTGGCGATGACCTGCATGATCTCGCCGAGGCTCTGCACCTGCTGGGGGCTGAGCCGGTCGAACATCGCCTGTCGCACGGCTTCGACATGCCCCGGCGCGGACCGGCTCAGCATCATGTATCCCTCGTCGGTGAGGATCGCGTTCTGGCCGCGTTTGTCCGACGGGCACTCCTCGCGGCGGACCCAGCCGTTCTTCTCCAGTCGTGCCACGGCGTGCGAGAGACGGGAGCGGGTGATCTTGGCGTCCTTGGCGAGCTGGGTCATGCGCTTCTGCCGGCGAGGAGCCTGCGAGAGCTGGACGAGCAGTCCGTAGTAGATGTGCGGCATGCCGGCGTCGCGCTGCAACTGGCGGTCGAGGTGGTCCTCCATGAGCGTGGTGGCGTGGAGATAGGCGCGCCACACGCTCTGCTCTTCGTCGGTGAGCCACCGGGGCCCGCCGGGGGATGTCGTGGTCATGTACTCCACTGTACGACCTTTTCTTGAAAGTTGAACTAGATAGAGCTAAGGTCTCCGGTAGTTTGAACTTGAAGGTTCAAAGACCTGGTCCCGCAAAACCGACCTGCCGAATCCCCGGAGCTCGCGCTGTAGTTCGTTCCCGGTACCTGTAGGGAACACACATACCCTGATCGGCAGAGGAATGGGAGTGTCATGACAGTCACCGCGGAGCGCATGCCCGCTCTCTACCTCTCACACGGCGCCCCGCCGCTCGCCGATGACCCGGTCTGGCCCGGAGAGCTGGCCGCCTGGTCGGCCGGGTTGCCGCGCCCCAAGGCGGTCCTGATGGTCTCCGCGCACTGGGAGGAGGCCCCGCTCGCCCTCGGGGCCACCGAGGCCGTGCCGCTGGTCTACGACTTCTGGGGCTTTCCCGAGCACTACTACCAGGTGCGGTACGCCGCCCCCGGGGCCCCACGGCTCGCCGACGACGTCCGCAAGCTGCTCCGCGGCGCCGGGACGCCGGTCCAGGACATCCCCGACCGCGGCCTCGACCATGGGGCGTACGTGCCGCTCGTCGAGATGTTTCCCGCTGCCGACATCCCCGTTCTCCAGATCTCGATGCCGACGCTCGACCCGCAGAAGCTGATGGCCATCGGGCGCAAGCTCGCACCGTTGCGCGACGAGGGGGTGCTGATCATCGGAAGCGGCTTCTTCACGCACAACCTGGCGGCGCTGCGGCACCCCGGCGGCGGCACCCCCGGCTGGTCCGCGGAGTTCGACGACTGGGGGCGCCGGGCGCTCCAGGCGCAGGACATCGATTCCCTGCTGGACTTCGAGCACGCCTCGCCCGCGGGCAGGCTGGCCCATCCCCGCACCGAGCACTTCGCGCCGCTTTTCGTCACCCTCGGGGCGGCCGAGGGCGAGCTCGATCAGGGGCGCAGCGTCATCGACGGCTTCTGGCTGGGTCTGGCGAAGCGCTCGCTCCAGTTCGGCTGAGCAGCGCCTTCTCGTACCAGCAGGACGCGTCCCGGTACCGGCTGGACTTCCGGCCCACCCCCGTGTGCGTGCAGACGGGCGGAGGGCGAAGGTGCCGTGCAGTCGGACCGAGGCTCGTTCGGCTGCGCGGATCGCGGCGTAGCCGCCATAGGGCGGTATGGGCTGCGGTGGCATGGCCGAGGACATGCGGCGTGTTGTGCAGGGTATGCGGGTCCGAAGCAACCAGCAGTCCGTGGGGGCCGTCTTCCGGGTGGGAGCGCAAGCACGGCAGACGTTCCTGCGGAGTGAAGGCGGCCGTGTCGAATGTGAGCGCGGCATCGAGGGCGTCATGGCGGCAGATGTCCGTGGGTGCCCGCAATCCGGGCCTCCACTCCGGGCCTGACCTGCACTTCTGCGGGTATCTGCGGTATCTGTCCTCTTCTGGGGCCGGACAGGGTACTGCATGATCTCGAAAGCCAATGGGCGTCGTGGGAATTCTGTCCGGATTCCAGTCGTTGTTTCCATCGGATGCAGGGCACCCGGGAGGGTGTCGCGACCTACTCAGCAAGGGAGCACGCATGGCAACCCGTGCCGTCGCCCGTCGTTCGTCCGCCAGCACCGGCGGGACCAACCGGGCAAGCAGTGTTCGCGCCGTGGGCGGGGAGATCGCCGATCGCGACCTGGTCGGCATGTACCTGGACGAGATCGCCCGCACACCGCTGCTCGACGCCGCCAAGGAGGTCGAGCTCTCCCAGACGATCGAGGCGGGCGTCTTCGCCGAGCAGATCCTCGACGGAGTGGTGGAGAGCGAAGCCGGCGGAGCGAAGCGTGAGGAGCTGGAGGCGCTGGTCGCCGAGAGCGAGCGCGCCAAGGACATATTCATCCGTTCCAACCTCCGGCTCGTCGTTGCCGTGGCCAGGCGCTACCCGAGGGCGGGTCTGCCCCTGCTCGACCTGATCCAGGAGGGGAACGCGGGCCTGGTTCGCGCGGTCGAGAAGTTCGACTACGCCAAGGGCTTCAAGTTCTCGACGTACGCCACGTGGTGGATCCGGCAGGCCATCACCCGTTCCATCGCCGACCAGTCCCGAACGATCCGGCTTCCCGTCCACCTCGTGGAGGAGCTCGGCAGGATCCGGCGCGTGCAGCGCGAATTCAACCGTGAGCACGGGCGGGACCCGGAGCACGCGGAGATCGCCGCCGAGCTCGACTCCAACGCCGAGCGTGTCGGCAACGTTCTGGACTGGGCGCGTGACCCGGTCAGCCTGAACATGTCCGTGGACGATGACGGCGATACGCAGTTCGGGGACCTGCTGGAGGACACCTCCGCCGTGTCGCCCGAGCAGTCCGTGATGACGCTGCTGCGCAGCGAGGAGCTCGAGGGCCTGATCGGCAAGCTCGACAACCGCACCGCCTCCATCATCAAGATGCGTTACGGGATCGAGGACGGCCGTGAGCGGACCCTCACCGAGGTGGGCAAGCAGCACGGTCTGACGCGGGAGCGGATCCGCCAGATCGAGAAGCACGCATTGCTCGAATTGAAGCGAATGGCTCACGACACGGGCTTTGACGCTGCGGCGTGAGCCGATAACCCGTAATCTCCCATCAAGCCGGTTCGCACCGGCCCGACGACCGGTCTCCTTCCGGTCCCCTGAGCTGAGTCCCGGCGCCCACCCCCCCCGGCGCCGGGGCTCATTCATGTCCGCCGCTTGTGCGCGTCCGGTCCCGCAGGTGCACGTCCCGCCTGGTCACGCCCGCCGGTTGTTCATGCCGGCCCCGCTGCCGGGCGGGGTGACGCGGCGCGGGAGAGGCGCGCGCCCAGGGCGCCGAGGTGTTCCACCAGCTCCGGCGGGCCGTGCGCCACGAACTCGCAGTCCACCAGGGCGAGCCGCAGGGCCACCCACTCCAGCGAGCTCCGGGAGCTCGTGCGCAGCCGGCAGCGGTGTTCGCCGCTCGGCTCCAGCGCGCCGAGCTCCGCGGGCAGCCGGGCCGCCACGGCACCGGCCGACGCCTCGAACGTCACATCGATGCGCAGCTCGGGCTGCGTACGCGCCATCGACCGGGCGAAGAACTGCGCCGCGTCCCCGCTGCCGGTGGGCAGCTCGCGCGGGGTGAACCGGGATCCGGTGGCGAACGGCTCGCTCACCCGGTCCACCCGGAAGGTGCGCCAGTCCTCGCGGTCGAGGTCGTACGCGACGAGATACCAGCGGCTGCCGGTGCTCACCAGCCTGTACGGCTCGGCCTGCCGATTCGACGCCGCACCGTCCCTCGCCCGGTAGCCGAAGCGAAGCCGTTCGCGCGCGGTGACGGCCGAGGCGATCATCGTGAGCGTTCGCGGATCGATGGTCGCGCCGTCGCCGCGGGTGAGAGGGACCGTGGCGTTCTGCAGGGAGGAGACCCGGTGCCGCAGCCGTGACGGCAGGACCTGCTCCAGCTTGGCCAGGGCCCGTACGGACGCCTCGTCGACGCCTTCGATGGCATGCCCGGCTCCGGCCCGCAGCCCCACCGCGATGGCCACCGCCTCCTCGTCGTCCAGCAGGAGCGGGGGCATGGCGGTGCCCGCGACCAGGCGGTAGCCGCCGATCGAGCCGCGCGTCGCCTCGACCGGATAACCGAGGTCGCGCAGCCGGTCGATGTCGCGGCGGATGGTGCGCGGGGTGACATCGAGCCGCGCGGCCAGCTCGCTGCCCGGCCACTCGCGCGGTGTCTGGAGGAGCGACAGCAGATTCAGCAGTCGTGCCGGGGTGTCGGTCATGGGGTACAGGATGGCCGCCCATTAGGTCATTACCTGACCTGTAAGGCCTCTACCTTCTTCCCATGCCTTCTTCCGAATCCCTGCCGGCCACGGCAGCCGTCCGCACGGCGTCCACAAGGTCGGCCACGTCGCACCCGACAGACCCGGCGGACCGACGTCGCTGGTGCGCGCTCGCGATCGTGATGACCGCGGCCTTCATGGACCTGGTCGACGTCACGATCGTCAACATCGCCATCCCGAGCATCACGCGGGATACGGGCGCCTCCTTCACGTCGATCCAGTGGATCACCGCCGGATACGCGCTGGCGTTCGCTGCCGGTCTGATCACCGGCGGCAGGCTCGGTGACATCTACGGCCGCAAGCGGCTTTTCCTGCTGGGCATCGGCGGCTTCACGATCGCCTCAGCCCTCTGCGGCTTCGCCGTGAATCCGGAGATGCTGGTCGCCTCGCGCATCCTGCAGGGCGGTATGGCCGCGCTGATGGTGCCGCAGGTGCTGTCGATCGTGCACGCCACCTTCCCGGCGCACGAACGCGGCAAGGTCTTCGGGCTCTTCGGCGCGATCGTGGGGCTGGGCGCGGTGTCCGGGCCCCTGCTGGGCGCCCTGCTCACCGAGTGGAACTTCTTCGGTCTCGAGTGGCGGCCGATCTTCCTGATCAACCTGCCGGTCGGCATCGCCGGACTGGTGCTGGGGCACAAATTCATCAGCGAGTCCAAGGCACCGAAGGCACTCCGGCTGGACCTGGCCGGCGTGGCCCTGGTGACGCTCGGCCTCCTCATGCTGCTCTACCCGCTGACCCGGGGACGCGAGCTGGGCTGGCCGCTGTGGGGCCATGCGTCGATGGCCGCCAGTCTGCTGGTGTTCGCGGCGCTCGTGGTGTTCGAGCGCCGGAAGGCGAGCAGGGACGGCTCGCCGCTGATCGAACTGTCGCTGTTCCGGGTCAAGAGCTTCGCGGCGGGCACCGCGGTGCAGCTGACCTTCGGTGTCGCCCTCGGCATCTTCTTCCTGGTCTGGACCCTCTACCTGCAGATGGGGCTGGGCTGGAGCGCCCTGCGGGCCGGTTCGACGGGGATCCCGTTCTCGATCGCCGTCTCGTGTGCCGCCGGGGTCTCCGTACAGAAGCTGGTGCCCCGCTTCGGCCGCAAGGTGCTGCAGGCCGGGGCGCTGCTGATGATCGCCGGGCTGCTGCTCTACATCTGGGAGGCCGGGCGCTACGGACTGGACATCAGCCCCTGGCAGATGGCACTCCCGCTGGTGGTCATGGGCGTGGGCATGGGGCTGATCGTGGCTCCACTGACGGACGCGGTGCTCTCGGGGGTGCCGAAGGAGCACTCCGGATCGGCTTCCGGGCTGATCAACACCGTGCAGCAGATGGGCACGGCGCTGGGACTCGGCCTCGTCTCGGTCGTCTTCTTCGGCTCGATCAGCGACCATCTGGCGCCGGAAGCGAGGGGAGTGGCGTTCGTGGACGCGTTCCAGCAGTCGCTGTGGTGGGTGGCCGGGGTACTCGCGGTGATCTTCATCGTGATGTTCGCCCTGCCCGCCAGGCCCCAGGTGCATCTGGAGGGTGGCGAGGACGACCTGTCGCCCGCCCAGGCTCAGGGCGACGTGCTCTCGAAGGAGCCCGCGCTGACTACTTGAACGGTCGGCGGTCGCTGCGGACCGCCACCGGCGCCCGGCGGGCACGGCCCTGGAACTTCCGGGCCGTGCCCGCCGGACGTTGTGCGTACGGCGCCGGTGACGGTCAGCAGATCCGGGTGCGGTTCTCCATGGCCAGGCGTGCGCTCTGCTCGTCGTCGTAGACCTCGCACATGTGGCGTCCGTCGGGCGTGGCCGTGTGCTCGACCTCCCAGAGGCTTGTCTCGCTGCCGTCCAGGAGGAGGAAGGCGTGCTCGTAGAGCGTGAAACCGGCGTCGCGCCCGCCGACACGGTACTGGCGGCCGAAGACCTGGGTGATGTGGTGGGCGAACGCCGCCCGGAGCCGCCCGGCCGTCCCGGCGCCCGGCCTGTCGCCGTTCTCCGCGCGACGGAGTACACGGCGGGCGTGGTCCGCCGAATTGTCCGGGGCGTACATGCGGGGCAGGGGGGCCGGGGGGACGCTCAGGAGCAGGGTGAACGCCTCCAGGTCCTCCCGCACGCTGTCGTCACCGAGGGCGGGGGTGTCCCAGAAGCTGCCGACGAGACGCGCGGCGGCGATCTGCGCGTCGCCCTCGTCGTCGTACAGCTCGTGTCGGAAGGGGGCCGGGGCGTCCCTGCCGCCGCCGTGCACCAGCTCCCACAGGGTGAGCGTGGTGCCGTCGGAGAGGAGGTAGCTGTGCCGGTAGGTCTCGCGGTGCAGGACGGCACTGTGGTGGGACGAGTGCAGGGCGCTGCTGTGCGCCAGTGCCGTCCCTAGCCGGTCGACCGTGGCATCGGAGAGGTCGAAGGAGTTGAGGGCGCATCGCAGGAGTCGCTCGAGGTGCTGCTCGGTTGTCTCGTACGGATCGCTCAAGGTGCTGTCTCCAGGCCGTCGCCGCGTGTTACCTGATGCGTGCATAACGTAGTCCCTGGGTCCGACATCGTGACCGGGGTTCGCAAAAAACGTACCGTGCACGCAGAAAGTTCCCAACGTGTTCGAGACATTGCGTAAGAGGTTTCCGGCCTCCTCAGGATGTGCAGTAGAGCTCGCTGTACGAGGGGAACGTCCCCCCTGGGCCGTCGGCACCCCGGGCTGCTCCGACGGCCTTCACGATGGCGCGGGCCAGAGCGTCGGCCCCCGCCGCCAGGATGTCGTTGAGCGCGGCGGTGGGCTCCGGAGGCAACGGCAGCCGGCTGGTGGAGAGGGCGAAGACGGTGTCCCCGTCGCTGAGCAGGTGGACCGGCCGGACGGCGCGCGCCAGCCCGTCGTGTGCCGTGCCCGCGAGCTTCTGGGCCTGGGCGCGGGTGAGGGCGGTGTCGGTGGCGACGACGGCGAGCGTGGTGTTGAAGACGCCGCTCCCGTGTGCGCCGCCCTCCCGCGCGCTGATCTCCGCCAGCCGCCTGCGCGCGGCTGCGTGCACCGAGGGCGCTGGGTGCACAGGCGGATCTCCCGCGCCGTACTCCCCGTACAGCACCCCGGTCCGCGGATCGACGACGGAACCCGCCGCGTTGACGACGGCCAGTGCGGCAACCGTCGTCCCGGAGGACAGGCGCACGCTGGCCGTACCGACGCCGCCCTTGAGCTGCCCGGCCACCGCCCCCGTACCGGCACCCACCGTGCCCTCCGCGACCCGTGCGTCCGGCTCGGAAGCGGCGGCCGCCTCCACGGCGGCACGGCCGGTCGACGCGTCGGGGCGAGCCCGCCAGTCACCGCCCCGGCCCAGATCGAAGAGGCAGGCCGCCGGCACCACCGGCACCACCTGTGAAGGGTCCGGCCCGACCCGGACGCCACGCCCCTGCTCCTCCAGCCAGGCCATCACGCCGGACGCGGCGTCGAGCCCGTACGCGCTGCCGCCGGTGAGGACGACCGCGTCTATTCGCTGCACCAGGTTGCGCGGATCGAGCGCGTCCGTCTCCCTGGTGCCGGGGCCGCCTCCGCGCACATCGACGGCCGCCACGGCTCCGCCCTCGGGGGCCAGGATGACGGTGGTCCCGCTCAGGGCGCCCCGGCCCGGCACCCGGGCGTGCCCGACGCGGATCCCGGCCACATCCGTCAGCGCGTCCATCGGGCCCGGGGCGGGCAGTTCTTCGGTCATGGGCGAGTTCAGCTCCTCGTAGGTGCGGTGGTGCCGTGTCTGGGCGAACGTACAGACGGCGACCGGGGAGCGGTCGCGCCTCGCGGGCCCTCGGAGCGCGGGGCACCTCTGTGACACGATCACACCGGCCAGGGAAACGCCAGGGGGCCGCGAACACGGTCAGAAGGCCGACCTCCTTCCCGAGGTGCCCCTTCGGTGTTCCGTAGATCGACCTGCGGGCGAAGTTATGGATGACGTGCGACCTGTGCTACGACCGCACCGCCTGCGGGCTCGCCCCCTGTGCGCCACCGTCTGCCCTTTCTCGTCGTGCTGTAGCTGTGGCTGCTCGATCCGAAGGATCGCTGAGCCCGGCCGTACTCTGGACGTATGAGTACCGCCCCCACCCCCGGACCGCGAGAATCGAAGCCGCAGCAGTCGCAGCGGCCGCCGCAGGAGTCCAGGCCCAAGCCGCCGGCTCTGATCTTCGACGATCCGATGGACCGGCAGTCCTCGGACGACACGGATCAGGGATGGGGCGAGCGGGCTCCGGCCGGCGGCGCGGCCGACCTGGCGCACTTCCTCGACGAGAAGCCGCCCCACCACATCTGACGCCAGTTCTTGGTGAGGGTTCCGGCCGACTGCGCGGCTGACCACCCCTGGCCCCGCTGGACGGCCAGTGCGTCCCGGATCTCCGTCAACACCTCCAGCCGCTCCCGCACGTCCTCCTTCGCCGCCTGGGCGGCCGTATGTGGCGGGGCAGTTCATCGCGTGCGTTGACGCGATAGCAGTTCTATTCGGCATGGGACACCGCCACTGCGAGCCGCCCCGAGGCGCCGGCCCCCGCCAGGGCCGCCGCGGTGTCCCGCTCCACGGACAGGACCACCAGGGCGCCGCTCCCCGCGCCCGCCCCGCCGTCGGCCTCCGGGAACAGCCCCTCCCCGCCGCCCGCCCGGCGCGGAACCTCCGCCACCCGTGCGTCGCGGACCACCACCTTGGCCTCGGCGTCCCCGTCGACCGCGGCGATCACATCGACACGGTCACCCGGCCGCAGCAGCCCGACCGTCGCAGCGTCAGCGATCCGCACCGGAGCGGACACCAGGCGAACGGCCCGCTGCTCGGGCCCTGGTGGTGCGCCCCCGGGAAGGGCGGCCGCCCCTCTCTCCCCGCCCGGCCCCGACACCGCGATCACGGCGGAGGCCAGCGCGAACCCCGCGGCCAGCGCCCGGCGCTGTCCGCGCAGCGCACGCCGGAGTCGTCGCCCGCCGCCGCCCCGCACACGCAGGGGCCCGAAGTGCGGGACCCCGCAGGGTGCGGGAGGGGCGGGACGTGTATCGGGCACCGAAGAGGACATGGCTGACACCACCTGCCGTGAAGGGAGCCCCGCGGGATTCCCGCCGGACTCCCCTCACGATCCACCCACCGCGGAGATTCCGCTCCGCCCTGTGGACAACCCACACGATGTGAGAAACCCGGCCACCCGTACGAGTCGGAGGCGGGGGCGGGCGGAGGCAGGCCGCGAGCTCAAGGCCCCGAGGTGCGGGCTACGGCAGCTTGATCCCCGTGTCGATCCCGTCCAGCGCGTGCGCGCAGACGCAGTCGCGGTCCTCGTGCGCGGGCAGTGCGGCCACCGCGTCGAAGAGCACCGACCGCAGCCGGTCCACGTTGGCCGCGAACACCTCCAGCACCTCCGTGTGGTTGACGCCCTCGCCTGCCTCGGCCCCCGCGTCGAGGTCGGTCACCAGAGTCAGCGCCGTATAGCAGAGGTTCAGTTCACGCGCGAGTACCGCTTCCGGGTGGCCCGTCATCCCGACGACCGACCAGCCCATCGCCGCGTGCCAGCGCGACTCCGCCCGGGTCGAGAAGCGCGGGCCCTCGACCACGACCAGGGTTCCGCCGTCCACCGGTTCCCAGTCACGTCCGCGCGCCGCCGCCAGGGCCGCCTTGCGTCCTTCGGGGCAGTACGGGTCGGCGAAGCCGAGGTGCACCACGTTCGGTTCGGCCCCGTCGGTTCGGGGCTCACCGTCGTAGAACGTCTGCGTGCGGGCCTTGGTGCGGTCGACCATCTGGTCCGGTACGAGCAGGGTGCCGGGTCCGTACTCCGGACGCAGGCCGCCGACCGCGCACGGTCCGAGCACCTGCCGTACGCCGACGGAACGCAGGGCCCACAGGTTGGCGCGGTAGTTGATCCGGTGCGGCGGGAGATGGTGGCCGCGGCCGTGGCGGGGGAGGAAAGCCACCCGTCGGCCCGCGAGCTCACCCAGGAAGAGGGAGTCGCTCGGTGCCCCGTACGGGGTGTCCACTCGGACCTCGGTCACGTCCTCAAGGAAGGAGTAGAAGCCCGATCCGCCGATGACACCGATTTCCGCTGTAACCGTTTCTGCGTTCGCCATGCGGTCACACTAACGGGGCCACGCACGACCCGGACCCCGCTGAGTCGATCAGCGGGGTCCGGGTGAAACGTGTGGCGTACGCGGGTGGCCTCAGGCGGCCGACGTACTGCTCGACGACGTGGAAGACGCCGAAGAAGCAGAGGACGCAGCCGAAGCAGCCGGCTTCGCCTCCGACTTCGCCTCCGACTTCGCCTCCGACTTCGCCTCCGACGAGGACGACCCGGCGGACGAGTCGGACGCCTTGGACGACGACGTGGCCGGCGTGCTGCTCGACGAGGAGCCACGGCTGTCGTTCCGGTAGAAGCCGGATCCCTTGAAGACGATGCCGACGGCCGAGAACACCTTCTTCAGGCGTCCCTCGCAGTTCGGGCACACGGTCAGAGCGTCATCGGTGAACTTCTGCACCGCTTCGAGGCCCTCGCCGCATTCGGTGCACTGGTACTGATAAGTCGGCACTTGCTCCTCCTGGCACTCTCACTCAATGAGTGCTAACGACGCTCCATACTGACGTATTCCGAGCGATCAGTCCACCGTGAGCGGCTCGCGGTGACCGATCCCACGTGCCACCGTCCGGCCCTGGGGCTGCGGTGTCAGCCGTGAACGCAGGGCCAGCAGGGTCGCCAGCGCCAGCGCCGTACCGGCCAGAGGGACCACGAAACCGGTGCTCGCGCCATGGGTGTCCGCGAGCTGTCCGGCCACCGTGACGGCGGCCGCCTGGCCGAGTGCCACGGCGCCCGTGAGCCAGGTGAAGGCCTCGGTCCTCGCGGATGGCGGTACCAACGCGTCGACCAGGGTGTAGCCGCTGATCAGGGCGGGAGCGATGCAGAGCCCGACCAGCAGGCCCAGTCCTGCCAGCAGCGGTACGGAGTGCACGGCCCAGAGCCCGGACGCGGTCAATGTCAGGGCCACGTACCCGACGATCAGCCGACGGCGCGGGCTGCTCTTCCAGGCGATGGCCCCGCAGGCGATACCGGCCAGCATGTTGCCGGCGGCGAAGACCCCGTACAGGAGTCCGTTCACGCCCGGCCGGCCGATCTCCTCGGAGAAGGCGGTCAGGGACACCTGCATGCCGCCGAAGACGGCGCCGATGCCCAGGAAGGTGATCGCGAGGACGCGGACGCCCGGTACGGAGAGTGCCGAGCGGTGCGGCTCGGCGGCGGTCGCGGCGCTCCGGGTGGCGGGCTGGGTGCCGCGCCGGGCAGCGAACAGGAGGCCGCCGACGAGCGTCAGAGCGGCCTCGGCGATCAGTCCGGCCGCCGGGTGCACGCCGGTGCACAGCGCCGTCGCGAGCACGGGTCCGACGACGAAGGTGAATTCGTCCGTCACGGACTCGAAGGCGGCGGCCGTGGTCATCAGCGGGGAGGCCGGGCGTCCCGGGGCGGAGCCGAGCCGGGAGGCCCATCGGGCCCGCACCATCGGCCCGATCTGCGGGACGGAGGCGCCTGTGGGCACCGCGGCCAAGGCCAGCGCCCACAGGGGAGCGTCCGCCAGGGCCAGCGCCGTGAGGGCGCATACGGAGGCGGCGTGCAGCAGGACGCCGGGCAGGAGCACGGCGCGCTGGCCGAACCGGTCGGCGAGCCTGCCGCTCTGCGGCGCGAACAGGGCCATGGAGACGCCGGAGAAGGCGGCCACGGCGCCCGCACTGCCGTACGAGCCGGTGGTGTGCTGGACCAGGAGCACGATGCCGATGGTCAGCATCGCGAAGGGCTGCCGGGCCGCGAAGCCCGGGAGGAGGAAGGTCCACGCACCCGGGGTGCGCAGCAACTGCCCGTAACCGGGGCGGTCGGAGACCGTGGACGCCACGGTCCATGCCTTTCTGCCGCCTGGTGGCCGTGCTCCCGGGGCGTCCCGCACCGGGGTGCGGGGGCCGGGCGGGAGCTGCCGAGAGCTGTCCTCTTCGCGCGGGACTGCGGTAGATGCCGGGCGCTCGCTCCAGAGGCGAAAGACGCCACGACAGAGGCGAAAGGACGCCACGACCGCCATACGGTCGCGCCAGCTCTGCATCAGGCAGAGTTGGTCGATCAGATTCACATCGAGTGGATCAGGAGATTGAGTCCTTCATCTTACAGGTTCCGGCCCTGGTGCACCTGCGGATGTGCGCGGTCGCTCGTGCGCCGCCTCCGCTCAGTGGTGGGTTCGTCTGCCGCCCGTCCTGTCTCCCGGACGGGCGTCGGAGCTCTTGCCCAGCTTCTTGGCCAGTCTTGCGACGTGCGGGAGGTTCGCCGTCCCGGCGCTTCGTCGTTCCGCCCCGCCCGTGCCCAGCCAGCCGGCCAGCTTGCCGCCCTCGCCGACCGCTCGTAGCCGTGCCTCCGTGGCGTCGCGCACCGGATCGGTCGCGACGACCAGTAGCTCGTCCCCGTGGCGCAGCACGGTCGACGGCGCGGGGACGAAGCTCTTGTCGTCCCGTACGACGAGGGTGACCGCGGCTCCGGCGGGCAGCCGGAGTTCCGCCACCTCCACGCCGTGCATCTTGGACGTGCCGGGGATCGCGACGGACAGCAGATGGCCGCGCAGCCGTTCCAGGGGGGCCGACTCGATGCCGAGGTCCGACGTCTCCGACCGGTCGTCGGAGATCTTCAGGGCCTTCGCCAGCCAGGGCAGCGTCGGTCCCTGGATCAGCGTGTAGACGATGACGAGCACGAAGACGATGTTGAAGACCCGGGTGCTGCCCTCGATGCCGGACACCATGGGGATCGTCGCCAGGATGATGGGGACGGCACCGCGCAGCCCGGCCCAGGACATCAACGCCATCTCGCGTTTGGGCAGGCGGAACGGCGCGAGGCTGAGAAAGACCGACAACGGCCGGGCGACTGCGGTGAGGACCAGTCCCACGACCACGGCGGGCCAGAAGTCGTCGATCAGGTCGTGCGGGGTGACCAGCAGTCCGAGCAGGACGAACATGCCGATCTGCGCCAGCCAGCCGAGTCCGTCGGCGAAGCCCCGGGTGGCCGGCCAGTGCGGAAGCTTGGAGTTGCCGAGGACCATCGCGGCCAGGTAGACGGCCAGGAACCCGCTGCCGTGGGCCATGGCGCCCGCCGCGTACGCGGACACCGCGATGGCCATCACGGCGATCGGGTAGAGCCCGGAGGCGGGCAGTGCCACGTGGCGGATCCCGAGAGAGCCGAGCCAGCCCACCGCGAGGCCGATGGCCGCGCCGATGGTCAGCTCCAGTGCTATCTCGCCGACCAGCAGGTACCAGTGCTCCACGGGGCCGACAGCGGAGAACGCGACCACCAGGATGACCACGGGGGCGTCGTTGAAGCCGGATTCGGCCTCCAGGACACCGGTGATCCGGGAGGGGAGGGGGACCTTGCGCAGGACGGAGAAGACAGCGGCGGCGTCGGTGGACGAGACGACGGCGCCGATGATCAGGGCCTGTCGCCAGTCCAGGCCGACGAGGTAGTGCGCCGCGCTCGCGGTGACGCCCACGCTGATGCCTACGCCGACGGTCGACAGGACGGCCGCCGCGGGCAGTGCGGGTTTCACTTCTTTCCACTTCGTGCCCAGTCCGCCTTCGGCCAGGATGACGACCAGGGCGGCGTAGCCGATCACCTGGGTCAACTCGGCATTGTCGAACTTGACGTCGAAAATGCCGTCCTGCCCCATGGCGATCCCGATGCCGAGGTACAGGAGCAGGCTGGGGAGCCCGCTGCGGGACGAGATGCGGACGGCCGCCACGGCGACCAGCAGGACGACCGAGCAGACGAGCAGAAGTTCGTTGAGCGCGTGGACAGTCAGGGTCCGTTCCTTCCCTGCGTACGCCTTCCGGATCGGCTTCCGGCGGCAAGTACTTCGTTACCTTACCTAATCTTTAACGTTTTCTTGACGCCTTCGAGTGTCCGTGCGAACCGGGGCGCAAATGGTTGCATCCCCATACCGCGTCCGAGTGGCTTCGGCGGGGCGCCTATGGTTGCTCCTGCACTCCCAGGACCACCCTGCCCCTCGAAGGACAGCGATGCCCGCCAACACAACCGCCCCTTCCGGGTCTTCCGATGCGAAGAAGACCGGCAGGAAGAAGGGGCGACGCGCCCGCCTGTTCGTGATCGTCCTGGTGCTGGCGCTTGTCGCGGGTGTCGGATACGGCGCGTACTGGTCCGTTTCCACGGTCCGGGCCTCGTACCCGCAGACCACCGGCTCGATCGAACTCAAGGGTCTTTCCGGCGACGTCGACGTCAAACGCGACGACTACGGGATCCCGCAGATCTACGCGGACACCGACAGCGACCTCTTCCGCGCCCAGGGCTTCGTCCAGGCCCAGGACCGCTTCTGGGAGATGGACGTACGCCGTCACATGACGTCCGGACGCCTCTCCGAGATGTTCGGCGCCGGCCAGGTCGAGACCGACTCCTTCCTGCGCACGCTCGGCTGGCGCAAGGTCGCGCAGAAGGAGTACGACGAGGTCCTGGACAAGGACACCAAGAAGAACCTCCAGGCGTACGCGGAGGGGGTGAACGCGTATCTGGACGGCAGGGACGGCAAGGACATCTCCGTCGAGTACGCGGCGCTCGGCCTGACCAACGACTACAAGCCCACCGAGTGGACCCCGGTCGACTCGGTCGCCTGGCTGAAGGCGATGGCCTGGGACCTGCGCGGCAACATGCAGGACGAGATCGACCGCTCGCTGATGACCAGCAGGCTCAACGAGAAGCAGATCAAGGATCTCTACCCGGACTACCCGTACGAGAAGAACGAGCCGATCGTCGACCAGGGCGGGATCTCCCAGCTCACCGGGAAGTTCGACCCGGACGCCGAGCCGTCGGACAGCATCGGCTCCGAGACCGTCGAGGGCGCGACCGAGGGCTTGAACACCCAGCTCTCCGCACTCAGTGACACCCTGGACGAGATCCCGGCGCTGCTCGGCCCCAACGGCAACGGCATCGGATCCAACTCATGGGTCGTCTCCCGCGACCACACGACGACCGGCAAACCGCTGCTGGCCAACGACCCGCACCTGGCGCCCCAGCTCCCCTCGCTCTGGTACCAGATGGGGCTGCACTGCCGTCAGCTCTCCGAGTCGTGCCGGTACGACACGGCCGGCTACACGTTCTCCGGGATGCCCGGCGTGATAATCGGTCACAACCAGGACATCGCATGGGGTTTCACGAACCTCGGAGCCGACGTCACCGACCTCTTCCTGGAGAAGGTCTCCGCCGACGGCTACCAGTACGACGGCAAGACCGAGCCCTTCGTCACCCGCGAGGAGACCATCAAGGTCGCGGGAGGCAGGACCAGAAAGATCACCGTCCGCGAGACCAACAACGGCCCGCTGGTCTCCGACCGCGACGGCGAGCTGGAGAAGGTCGGCAAGAAGGCTCCCGTCACCACCTCCGCACCCGACCGCGGTGACGGCTACGGGGTCTCCCTGAAGTGGACGGCGCTGGAGCCCGGCAAGTCCATGGACGCGGTGTTCGAGCTCAACCGGGCCAAAAACTTCACGAGCTTCCGGAAGGCGGCCGAGCACTTCGAGGTGCCGTCCCAGAACCTCATCTACGCCGACACCGAGGGCAACATCGGCTACCAGGCGCCCGGCAGGATCCCTGTCCGGCTCAAGGGTGACGGCACGCTGCCGAGCCCCGGCTGGTCCGCCGAGTACGGCTGGGAAGAGGACCCCGTCCCGTTCGACGAGCTGCCGTACGAGTACAACCCGGACCGGGGCTACATCGTCACCGCCAACCAGGCGGTCATCGGTGACGGTTACGAGCACATGCTCACGAAGGACTGGGGCTACGGCGCCCGCAGTCAGCGGATCAACGACCTGATCAAGAAGAAGATCGACGGCGGCGAGAAGATCTCCACCGACGACATGCAGACGATGCAGATGGACAACCAGAGCGCGATCGCGGCGAAGCTGGTGCCCGAACTGAAGAAGATCGGCATCTCGGACAAGGACGTCCGTGAGGCCCAGAAGCTGCTGGAGGGCTGGGACTACACCCAGGAGCCCGATTCGGCCGCCGCCGCGTACTTCAACGGCGTCTGGCGCAACATCCTCAAGCTGGCCTTCGGCAACAAGCTCCCCAAGGAGATGCGGGCCAAGGGCGACTGCATCTATGTGGAACCGGTCGCCGGCACCGGACCGGTGGACGAGCAGGACAAGCTCGTACGGGAATGCGGACAGCGCGCCCCGGAAGCGGCGCAGCCGGACGGCGGCGACCGCTGGTACGAGGTGGTCGAGAGCATCCTGGACGACCAGGACAACCAGTGGTGGAAGGTCCCTGCCCAGGGGCGCGAAGAGGCCATCGACAGCCGTGACGAGCTCTTCGCCCGTGCCATGAAGGACGCGCGCTGGGAGCTGACCGCCGAGCTGGGCAAGGACATGACCACCTGGAGCTGGGGCCGGCTGCACCAGCTGACCCTGCGCAACCAGACGCTCGGCACCGACGGCCCGGATCTTCTGCAGCGGGCGCTCAACCGGGGCCCCTGGGACCTCGGCGGCGGCGAGGCGGCGGTCAACGCCTCCGGCTGGAACGCGGCGGGCGGCTACGAGGTCATCTGGGTCCCGTCGATGCGGATGGTCGTCAACGTGGGGGACTGGGACAAGTCCCGGTGGATCAACCTCACCGGGGCGTCCGGGCACGCGTTCAGCGCGCACTACACCGATCAGACGGACAAGTGGGTCGAGGGCGACCTGCTCGACTGGTCCTTCGAGGAGAACGCCGTGGACCGGTCCACGGTCGACACCCTGACGCTCAAGAAACCCTAGCCCTACTGCCCCCGGGCGGGAAGCGCCGTGCTCCGGCAGGCGTGATCACGGCATCCACGGGGTGGTCGTGCGGTTCCTCGGGAACCCGCGCGACCACCTCGTCGTCGTACAGCAGGACGACCAGGGCCGGGTGCGCCCCGGCCGACGCGAGCCGGTCCAGCACCCGGTCGTAGCTGCCCCCGCCGCGTCCCAGACGCATCCCGCGCTCGTCCACGGCGAGCCCGGGCAGCAGAACCGCGTCCGCGTCGAGGACCGCCTCCGGCCCGAGGCGCGTGCCGTCCGGCTCCAGCAGGCCCCGGCCGGCGGGCACGAGGTGCTCCGCACCCTCGAACACCGCCCAGTCCAGGTCGTTGTCCGCCAGGAGCACCGGCAGCAGAACGCGTACGCCCCGCGCCCGTAGAGCGTCCAGGAGCGCGTGGGTTCCCGGCTCGCGCCCCACGGACACATAAGCCGCCACGGTGCGGGCGCCGGTCAGCTCGGGGAGATCCGAGGCGGACGAGGCGAGAACCGCGGCGGCCCTACCGACGTCTTCCATGGAGAGGAGCCGTCGCGCGGCGAGCAGGCTACGTCGCATCGCCGCCTTTCCTGACATGTCATCATTCAACAGGTGCTCACATAGTTCTTTTATGTGGATGTACGAGAACGAAGTTAACCGGACACTCATCTTCCGCTCATAGGCACCGGTTACAGTTCTGCGCATGACTCAGTCGCGCCCCAGGATCAGCAAAGCTGTCATTCCAGCTGCAGGTCTCGGCACCCGGTTCCTGCCGGCCACCAAGGCCACTCCCAAAGAGATGCTGCCTGTCGTCGACAAGCCCGCCATCCAGTATGTCGTCGAGGAAGCGGTCGCCGCGGGACTCTCCGACGTGCTGATGATCACCGGTCGCAACAAGCGTCCCCTGGAGGACCACTTCGACCGGAACTACGAGTTGGAGTCCGCGCTGACCCGCAAGGGAGACGCCGAACGGCTCTCCAAGGTTCAGGAGTCCAGCGACCTGGCCACCATGCACTACGTACGCCAGGGGGACCCGCGCGGCCTCGGCCACGCCGTCCTCTGTGCCGCGCCGCACGTCGGCGACCAGCCGTTCGCCGTCCTTCTCGGCGACGACCTCATCGACCCGCGCGACCTCCTTCTCGCCCGGATGGTCGAGATCCAGGAGCGCGAGGGCGGCAGCGTCGTCGCGTTGATGGAGGTCGATCCCGCGCAGATCCACATGTACGGCTGCGCGGCCACCGAGGTGACCGCAGACAGTGACGTCGTCCGGGTCACCGGGCTCGTCGAGAAGCCCGAGCCGAGCGAGGCGCCCAGCAATCTCGCCGTCATCGGCCGCTATGTCCTGGATCCCGCCATCTTCGGCATACTGCGCAGGACCGCGCCCGGCCGCGGTGGCGAGATCCAGCTCACCGACGCCCTCCAGCTACTGGCCGAGGACGAGACGATCGGCGGCCCGGTGCACGGGGTCGTCTTCAAGGGACGCCGCTATGACACCGGCGACCGCGGCGACTATCTGCGTGCCATTGTCAGGCTCGCGTGCGAACGTGAAGACCTGGGCCCGGACTTCCGGGCCTGGCTGCGCAGTTACGTCACCGAGGAGTTGTAACAGCTTGAGCAGCACGATCTGGTCGGTGGACGAACACCTGGACGACATCCTCGCCGCGGTGCAGCCGCTCGAACCCATCGAGCTGCAACTGCTCGACGCCCAGGGCTGTGTCCTGGTCGAGGACGTCGTGGTGGAGGTCGCCCTGCCGCCCTTCGACAACAGCTCGATGGACGGATACGCCGTCCGGATCTCGGATGTCGAGGGCGCCAGCGAGGAGTTCCCCGCAGTCCTCACCGTCGTCGGCGACGTCGCCGCGGGCGACGGAGGCCTGGCCGACGGCCGGTCCGTCGGCCCGGGCGAGGCCGCCCGCATCATGACCGGTGCTCCGCTGCCCGCGGGCGCCGAGGCGGTCGTTCCGGTCGAGTGGACCGACGGCGGCACGGGCGGCGGACCCGCTGCCGCTATGCGGGCCCACAGCGACGCCCCGGAGGGGGCGAGCGGCGAGGTTCGCATCCACCGTCCGGTCAAGCCGCGCGCCCATGTCCGGGCCAGGGGCAGCGATGTGCAGCCCGGTGACATGGCGCTGCGCGCGGGTGCGGTCGTCGGGCCGCCGCAGATCGGCCTGCTCGCCGCGATCGGCCGTTCGACGGTGCGGGTGCGGCCCCGTCCGCGCGTGGTGGTCCTGTCGACCGGCAGCGAGCTGGCGCAGCCGGGCGAGGAGCTGACAGGCGGCCGGATCTACGACTCGAACAGCTTCGCTCTGACGGCCGCCGCCCGGGACGCCGGGGCCATCGCCTATCGCGTCCCCGCGGTCGCCGACGACGCCGAGACGCTGCGGACCACGATCGAGGACCAGCTGATCCGCGCCGACATCGTCGTCACCACGGGTGGCGTGAGCGTCGGTGCGTACGACGTGGTCAAGGAGGCCCTGTCCTCCGTGGGCGACGAGTCCGTCGGCGCCGAGGGCGGCGGCGTCGACTTCCGTAAGCTCGCCATGCAGCCGGGCAAGCCGCAGGGCTTCGGTTCGATCGGCCCCGATCACACGCCGCTGATGGCGCTGCCCGGCAATCCGGTCTCCTCGTACGTCTCCTTCGAGCTGTTCGTCCGGCCGGCGATCCTGACACTGATGGGTCTTCAGGACGTCCACCGTCCGAAGGTGCGGGCCACGCTCAGCACCGAGGAGGCGCTCGCCTCGCCGTCCGGAAAACGCCAGTTCCTGCGCGGGACCTACGACGCCGAGGCGGGCACCGTGACTCCCGTCGGGGGGCCCGGATCGCATCTGATCGCGGCCCTCGCCCAGGCGGACGCGCTGATCGTGCTGCCCGAGGACGTCACCTGCGCCGAGCCCGGCGCGGAGGCCGAGGTGATCCTCCTCCGCTGACTCGGGCGCTGTGGCGGTACGGTATCTGGCGCTGTGCCTTACCGGGGGAACCCCCGGGCCCCTCGGTCCGCGCCTCGGCGCGGGGCGGGCGGGCATCCGGCGCCCTACCGCTAGGCGGAGTGAGTTGAGTACGCAACACAGGCTGACGCACATCGACGAGGCGGGTGCCGCCCGCATGGTCGACGTGTCCGAGAAGGACGTCACGGCACGTGTCGCCCGGGCGAGCGGCCGGGTCCTCGTATCACCGCGTGTCGTCGAACTCCTCAGGGGCGAGGGTGTCCCCAAGGGCGACGCCCTGGCCACCGCGCGCATCGCCGGGATCATGGGGGCCAAGCGCACCCCGGACCTGATTCCGCTCTGCCACCCGCTCGCCGTCTCCGGTGTGAAGGTCGACCTGAGCGTCGCCGACGACGCGGTGGAGATCACGGCCACCGTGAAGACCACGGACCGTACGGGAGTCGAGATGGAGGCCCTGACCGCCGTGTCGGTCGCCGCCCTCACGGTGATCGACATGATCAAGGCGGTCGACAAGAGCGCCGTGATCACGGACGTGCGCGTCGAGGCGAAATCCGGCGGCACGTCCGGCGACTACCGGCGCCCCGCACCGGAGGGGGCGGACGCATGACCGCGCCCGGCAGCTCCCCCGCCAACGGCGGATACCGCGCGCTCGTCGTGACCGCGTCCAACCGTGCTTCCGCCGGTGTGTACGCCGACAAGGGCGGCCCCGTCATCGCGGAGGCCCTCGCCGGTCTCGGATTCACCGTCGAGGGCCCGCAGGTCGTGCCCGACGGCGATCCGGTGGAGGCTGCCCTGCGGGCCGGAGCGGCCGCCGGCTACGACGTGATCGTCACCACCGGCGGTACGGGCATCTCACCCACCGACCGCACCCCCGAGGCCACCCGCCGCGTCCTGGACCGGGAGATCCCGGGCATCGCCGAGGCGATCCGGGCCGAGGGCCGGGACAAGGTCCCCACCGCCGCGCTCTCCCGTGGCCTCGCGGGCATCGCGGACCGCACCCTCATCGTGAACCTGCCCGGCTCGACCGGTGGCGTACGCGACGGACTCACGGTCCTGAGCGGGCTTCTGGTGCACGCCGTCGACCAACTGCGCGGCGGAGACCACCCCCGACCGGGGAGCCCGAGCTGAACGTCCGGACCTGGCCGGTGATCCTCACCGACGGCGCCGTCACCCTCCGCCCGATAAAGCTGCGCGACCAGAGCATGTGGCGCGAGGTCAACCGGCGTAACCGTGACTGGCTGCGCCCCTGGGAGGCGACTGTCCCGCCGCCTGCCCCCGGCGGCCCGGTGGCCCAGCGCCCCACCTACCGTCAGATGATCCGCCATCTGCGGGCCGAGGCGAACGCCGGCCGGATGCTGCCGTTCGCCATCGAGTACGAGGGCCGGCTCGTCGGCCAGTTGACGGTGGCGGGCATCACCTGGGGCTCGATGTGCTCGGGCCACGTCGGTTACTGGGTCGACCGGAGCGTGGCGGGCCGTGGCGTCATGCCGACCGCGGTGGCGCTCGCCGTCGACCACTGTTTCCGTACGGTCGGACTGCACCGGATCGAGGTGTGCATTCGCCCCGAGAACGGCCCCAGCCGAAGGGTCGTGGAGAAACTCGGATTCCGCGCGGAAGGACTTCGTCCACGTTATCTCCACATCGACGGTGCGTGGCGGGACCATCTGATCTTCGCCCTCACCGCGGAGGAGGTGCCCGACGGGCTGCTGCGGCGTTGGCACAGGATGCGGCCGGGTACGTCGGGATCGCCGCGGCCTCCCGGATAAATAAAATAAGTGTTCGAATTTGATCGCTCTCTGAATGTAATCAGCCTCACTTTCGGCCGCTGCCGGCCCGAACGAGCGCAAAAAAGTCCGCGATATCAGCCTGATCGTGCGACACACCGGGCCAATTGGCGGATGCTGCCGTGCAAACCCCTCTACGGTGTGAGCGTGAGCAGCAGCGGCCTCATCTACGCAGTCATCGTCGGGGCCTGGGCCGCCTACTTGGTGCCGATGTGGCTCCGCAGGCAGGACGAGCTCAACGAAGCCCGTCCGACGGAACGCTTCAGCACCGCCATCCGGCTGCTGTCCGGACGGGCGGCCATGGAGCGCCGTTACGCCAAGGAGCTGCGGGAGCGGGATGCCGAGCAGGCGCCTGGCGACGTCGACCCGGATGCCGTCACGGACCGATTGAGGTCCGTCGACGTCCGGGCCTTTTCCGCGCCTCCGGCACATACGGAAGCGCGGTTGACCGACCCCGTGACCGCCCGTCCGGACCAGGAGCGTCCGCAGGAGCGGGCAGCCCGCCCGGTGCCCGCCCGGCGGGAGAGCCGACGGCCGTCCGGTGCGGAGTCGGAGCGCGAGCGCCGACGGCGCTTGCAGGTCTTGGCGCGCCGACGGCGTACCACCACGCTCCTGTTCGTGGCGTTCACGCTCGGCGCGGTCGTCGCGGCAGTGGGCGGACTGCGGTTCCTGTGGGCACCGGCCGTGCCGGCCGTGCTGCTGAGCACGTACATCGTGCATCTGCGCACCCAGGAGCGCCGTCGCTTCGTCTTCACCATGGACCGGCGCCGTGCCGAGGTGGCCGCGCAGCGGCTGCGCGAGAACCGCCCCCGCAGGCACCAGCCCGCGCCCTCGGCCCCGGCCGAGCCCGACGAGGAGCCCGGAGGGGTGCCCGCGCCCGCACCCACGGTCTCGCCGCAGGAAGCGGGCAGACGCGCTCTCGTCGAGCAGACGGACCACGCGGAGTGGGTCGACCAGCAGCGTGAGCGCGGGCCGGCCCAGGGCGACAGCTGGGAGCCGGTCCCGGTCCCCCTGCCGACCTACGTCACCGCCCCCGTCGCCCCGCGCGCTACGGGCAGGGTGGAGGTCGGCGACCCGGAGACCTGGAGCGCGGCCCGCTCCAGCCCGGCCGAGCCCACCCGCACGGGCACCCACGATGTCGCGGAGTCCGCCGCGCCCGCTGCCGACCCGGCCCCCCGCCGCCGCGGCAACGCGCCCCGCCGCACCCGTGACCGAGGCCGGACGCCCCTCTTCGACCAGTACGACGACGAGGACCGGCCGCGCGCGGCCAACGAGTGAGACTGCCGGCGAACCCGACTCGGTGACCTGCCGGGATACGGATTTCCGAGCACCCCGACGAGGGTGCTAGAGTTTCACTCGTTGCAAGGGCCTGTGGCGCAGTCTGGTAGCGCACCTCGTTCGCATCGAGGGGGTCTGGGGTTCAAATCCCCACAGGTCCACCGCCGACTGTTCTTGAGTTAGCTCAGGAAGAGTTCACAAGATCCCGTCCGATCTGATTGATCGGGCGGGATCTTGGCGTTTCCGGGGTCTGTTCGAGGAGCTATCCGAACGCGATCGGTGCCGGAGGCGGGTGCCTGGCGGTCGTCGACCTGATCTTTCGGGGTGGTTCGGGTGCGTGAGGCGTTTCTAGGCTGTACGCGGGCGTGCGTGATCCCGGCGTGTGGTGCTGGGGTCTCAGATGGTCTCGCGGAACTCCGGCCCTGTGGGCGGCGGCAGCCCGGCCGCGGCGGGGGGCGTGGATGCCGATCCAGCGAACGCGGTGACTCCGTGGGAGGTGCCGGTCGTTTGTGTTCGGGTGGTCTGGTCCCAGCTGAAGAGGATGTGCAGGTTGATGCTGCAGATCATCAGCGCGAGCAGGATGGTCTGCGCGACCCGTCCGTGGGCGAGTCGCTTCGTGGGGTCGGAGATGTCGATGCCGTGGCTCTTGGCCCTTCCGTTGAGTCCTTCGATGTTCGCTCGCTCGGGCCGGTAGGCGTCCTGCCAGGTGGGATGGAGGTAGTGCCGGTCCTGGCGGAATTTGTCGAGCTTGCCGAGGGCGCCGGGGCGGACGGTGATCGTGGGCTTCTGGCAGATCCGCGGCAGCTCGTCCTGGGGCAGGAGCCGCAGCCGTTCACCTTGAGGGATCGGGACGGTGGGTTTGGCCGCAGTGTGTGCGGCGGTGGCCCGCTTGTCGGTGAGGTCGACCACGGCCGGCCGTGGTGCTGGGACGCGGTGGACTTGGTTGAAGCGGGGACACACCACGGCGGGCGAGGGTCCGCTGGCCGGGCACTGGAGCCTGATCGCGCCCCGCTCGTCGGCGGTCTCTTTGAGCTTGAGGTAGTACGGTTCCCGGCTCGCGATCCGCTCGCTGAGCTCGGTGCCGTCATCGAGGTCGCGTACGGCCTTGTCGTTGAGCCCCGTGGTCGCGTGGGCCAGTGCGTGCGGCATGGCGGGGCAGGCGAGGGATCCGTCAACGAGAAGGGCGCCTTGGTGGGTGCCCTGGATGCCTCGGTGTTGCTGTTTGTAGTCGAGAACCAGTTGGTAGCCCAGGGTGCGGACCGGCTGGGCGAAATGCTCGGTGATCTGGTCGGTGTAGGCCCGGTCGGCGGCCAGCAGCCCTGTCGGGAAGCCGAACGGGGCAAGCTGGGCCAGGGAGTGGACCGCATTCGGGCCGACGCGCTTGCCCGGGGTGTCCAGGACAAGGCCGAGCGCCAGTTGCGGGTGGCGGCTGACGCGCTCACCGGCCTGCGGGTGACCAGCGCGATGTCGTCGGCTGGCAGCGACCAGAAGACTGGCGGAGTGTCCGAAGATTCCTTCCTCAGCGCCCCCGCAGTAGTGCCAGCCGGCGGTGAGCTCGACGGATGCGAGGCCCCGCCGTTCGCGGGGCGGCTGGTGCCAGGCAGGAACCGGAGTGGTGTCGGCGCCGATATCGCCCCGCCAGCCCTTGAGCAGGCCCCGGCGGTGGGCGGCGCGGACGGTGACCAGCACCAGACGGTCACTGATCTCCTGCAACAGCTCCCGCCGACGCGTGCGCTCGACGTCCGCATCTTCCCAGGCGGCAGCGACAGTTCTCGCCTCTTCGGCCGGCAGGCGGCTGCGCCGGTCGCAGCGATGAGGGTCGAGGACTGTGGTCAGCCGGTCGAAGGAACGGTAGATACGACGGGAGAACGCGATCCTGGCGTGGTCATCGACACGACTGCCCTCCGGAACGCCGAGCCAGGAGCGCGCAGGGGCCCGAAGCTCATCGAGGAGCACCCGGGAGACAACCGCGAGGCTGGCGCTCTGGTGATAGTGCAGGGACAGCAACAATCCCACCAGCACGGTCCGCACCGGGAGCCCTTTCGGGCCTGGCCGATTTCCCAGCTCGGTGTTGATCAGATGGAGGACTCCGCACTCGCGCAGGAGCGCATCGAGTTGTCCGACCTTGGAGTCAGGGATCTCCATGGGCGCGTCGGTGACCGGTCGAGGCCGGCACTGCTTGATCTTCTCCGGGCTTCGCCAGGCCCGGGGTTTAGTCACCTCGCCTCCGGGCCTCGCAAGAGCCTGGCCGCAGTCAGCTCGTCCACGGGTGGGACCAGGTGCTGCCAGCGGGCCAGAGACGCGGCGGAAGAGAGCCCGGCCGCCTGGGCGATCAGCTGGTGATCGATATGCGCGCGCATCAGCTCAACGATCCACGTCGCCCGCAGCCGGCCGACCGACACTGTGGGCAGCTCCTGCGGAGGCCGGTGGATCAGGGACCAGGAGCCGATCAGGTTCTTCGCGTACTCGACGGTCCGCTTCGGCCGGAACAGGTAGCCGCCGCCCGCCGTTTCTGCCAGCTCCCCCAGAACCGTGTCCCAGGCAGCCCTGGCCACCAGCGGGACCAGCCGCTCGACGCCCCGGTGCAGCAGCGGTCCGCCCCGGCTCGGACGGCACAGATCGAGACCTCGGCTGGCCGCCACCTCCTTCGGCATCAGCCCCAGACCGGCACCCAGCCCCAGCAACGCGAGCGCGTCGGTCCTCTGCTGACGGGGCAGACGAGTGGCCCAGTGCCGCAGCCCCGCCAACTCGGCCGCGCAGTAAGGCTGATGCGGGCTTGCGTCCGCGTGCATCCGTGCCGGGGGCGCTTCCCCGCGCTCACTCCAGGCGAGGGCATCACGGACGCGCAGAAGCCACGTCCGGTACGTCCGTACCGACGATCCCTCGATCTCCCCCACCCGCGAGAGCACGAACGCGTCGATCACCTCATTGCGCAACCATGCGTCCGCGGATCGTTCGAGGCCTGCCGCCTCGGCCCACAACGCTAGCCTGCCGACCACATGCAGCACCCGCTCCACGTCATAGGGAACGGCCGTCACAGCTGCGGCAACGACCGACCGCACCAGCGGAGCGACCTCGGCCCAGGCAGGTGGAGCCTTCCTGGGCCGATAGCGAGTGATCTTCACGGACGTAGCGGGATCAAGGACCACGGTCCATACATACCGGCTGGACAAGCAGCCATTCCACAGCTGATCAACTTCAACGGACAGGATGGTGCGCGCATGGTCGGCGGACGCGCCCGCGCACGCTCCCCCCGGGAGCTGACCGACGATCCGAAAGCCTGGCCCGAGCAGCCGAGCGCCGACGTGGCCGCCGAAGCGGTCCGCCTCATCGCACGCACTCTCGCCCTGGTCCTGAACGACCAGGGCCTGAGCCTGCGCGCGACCGCCGTCGGCTCTGGAGTGAACAGGCAGGCCATTGCCGACCTCGTTGCGGGACGGTCCTGGCCGGACGTGGCCACCGTTGCCCGCCTCGCCCACTTCACCGGCACCACCCTGTGGCCGGCCAGCACCAACATCGATCGAAAGAGAACGCATTGAGCCTCGATCCACGCCCAAAGACGCCTAACAGCGACCGGGCATGACGAAGTTCGTGGCTCCGCGCATCGAGAGGAGACTGCCTCAACTACCCTCGAAAACGCGGGAGCCACCTGTCAGACGGCGCTCACGCACCCGGCACCGCCGAGTCGACGGGTAATCCCTCGGCGGTGCCAACCTCTCCTGCCGCGCGCTCGCGGCCCCGGTTCACTCCCGAGGATCCTCCTGCCGCGGTTTACCGGCGTCGACAGGAGAGATCGTGAACCAGGCAGTTGGACCTTCAGCCACGCGGCCCTCCTTCGCCAGACGCTTCAGCCGGGACCTGGTCGTCTCCACCCGCCGCCCCTTCGACATGGCCGAGACGTCCTCGCCGATCGCCGCAGCGATGTCCTGCACCTTCATCGCCCGACCCGCTCCCGCCAGCAGCACCAACATCCGCTCTCGCGCCACTTCCCACTCCAACGGGCCGACCGAGGCCGGCCCACCGGCAGGTACTTCCGCATCGGCAGGTTGGGGATCAGGGGCAAGGTCATTCGGCATCGGCTCGACTGCGCGCCTCTCCGGAGCCTGCTGCGTGGCGTCATCCTGGTTGACGCAGTCCTCGCCGCCCAGGGACAGCAGCGTCTCGCGCGTGATCGTCAGGTGAGCCAGCCGCTCCTCGGCCACCGCGACCTTCTCGCGCAGCGCGGCCAACTCGCCACGAACAACCGTCTCTTCCTGATCCAGACGCTCGAACAGTGGCGTCATCCCGGCCCCGCCTTCGCTTGCCGATCCCCGAGCTCGATGGCACTCCGAGCCCCAGCCAAACGTAGGGGCGGCCATAGCAAGATCGCAGAAGGTGACCGCAGATGCCCCCAATCGACCGCCCGCGATCGCCTTGAGCCCGCAGCGAACCGCAGATAGACAACTCCCGCCCACCACAGCCGGCCTCATGCTCGGTCAAAGGCTCCGCCACGGGCACGACCTGCCTCCGCCCTGGTGCTTGCGGGCAGAATGCTTTCCGTACGCCGGGTGGGGGTGCGCCTGGGTCTTCGTGGCGGTGGAAGGGGCAAGGGGATGGGCTGGGGCGGAGGGCGGGTCTTACGCGACCGCAATGTGGTGTTCTACCTGAGCGGTGTGGTGGTCTCGGGCTTCGGTAGCTCTGCTATGGCCCTGGCAGCCGGTGTGTGGACCAAGTCGCTCACCGGGTCGGACAGTCTGGCTGCCCTGACGACCTTCTGCGTATGGGCGCCCATTCTGTTCGGCCCGCTGATCGGCACACTGGCTGACCGGGCGCGCCGGCGTCCATTGCTGATCTGGACCAATCTCGGCATGGCCGCGGTACTGCTGCCGCTTCTCGCCGTACGTTCCAGCGACCAGATCTGGATTCTGTTTGCTGTACTGATCGTGTACGGCACCAGCTCGGTACTGCTGGATGCGGCGGAGGCCGCACTGGTAACGACCGCTGTACCGGAAACACTACGCGGCGACTTCAACGGCCTTCGGATGACGGCGAACGAGGGCATGAAACTCGTCGCCCCGCTTCTGGGCGCGCTTCTATTCGTCCAGTTCGGCGGCACAGCAGTGGCCCTGCTGGACGCGGTCACCTTCGTGCTTGCCGCGATAGCTTTCGCCCTCATACGCGTGTCAGAACCCGCGCCCCGCCCGGCTCAAGCCCAACGATGGAGCGCCCAGGCCGCCGAGGGAATCCGCTATCTGCGACACCACCCGGTTCTGTGGCGGCTGGTGCTGGCCGGGGCCGCAACTATGGGCGTGGCCGGGCTGAACGGAGCGTCGGTCTATGCGGTGGTCGATGCTGGTCTTCACCGTCCGCCCGCCTTCGCCGGGGTCCTCTACGCCGTGCAGGGCATCGGCTCGGTAGCCATCGGGCTGTTCGCCGGTGCTCTGCTTCGGCGGATGCCCGAACGAGTCTTCGCCGCAGCCGGCATCATGCTTTTCGCGCTGGGCGTCGCCCTGCGCGTCATCCCCTCGGTGCCAGTTGTCCTGCTTGCCAGCGCGATGATCGGCGCGGGGCCGCCCTGCGTGCTGATCGCAGCTCTGACGGCCGTCCAGCGCGAGTCCCCGGACACTCTCCTGGGCAGAGTGGCGGCCACCGCCAACACCCTCCTCTACGCCCCCAACGCCGTTGCCCTGGCTGCCGGAGCGGGTCTGCTTGTGCTCGTGGACTACCGCGTCCTGCTACTCGTTGCCGGGGCCGCAGCGGCCACCGCCGCGGTCGGCTGCCTCCTTGGTAGCCGCGGGCGGACACAGGTAGCAGCCCCCGCCCTGGGAGAATCAGATCGCGTCGAGGACCGGGACACCGATGACGTCACCAGCTAATGGAGGTCGACAGCTTTCTCAGCGAGGCTGTTGGCTGGGAAACGATCTCTGACGATCTGGGAAGTGATCTTCAGGCTGCTTCTCCGCTACTGGTCAGACCCACTCGTGAACACCCCACCGCAGCTCAGAGCCCCTACCGGGGAAAGTCGGTAGGGGCTCTTTGGTGTCCTGGAGTAGCGAAGTGCGACTGCCTTCGATCTTGTGTGGTCATGGCCTGGCGGCGCTTCTTGCGCATGCCCGCGGCGATTTGGCAGCGTCGAAGTAGCTGCATGTCGGTGCGACGGCAGTGCCTACGGGGATGGGTCGGCGCCGTCTTCACGTCGGTGGAAAGCGCGCGGTTGTGGTGGCGGCCGGGGTGCCGAAGGTCGCCGGTCGGCTGACCGCCGAGGCAGCGGGACCAGCGCTGCGAGCGGACCGGACCTGGTGGTTCATACCCACTAGGGTGCGGTCGAGGGCGCGGGGCCGGGCAGCCTGAGAAAACCTGCGCGGGGTGCACCGACAGGGGGACAGCGGATCCGCTGCGCTGCCAGAGTTCCCGGTGCTTCAGGGCGGGTCGACGAGTGTGATCTGCTGATCGCTGTGGCTGGCGGCCTGAACCTGCTGGAGCTGAAGGGCCACCCGGAAAGGGTGGTGAAGCACGGCCCGGCAGTTGTCGAGGTCCCGTGGGCGGCGCTCGGTGGACCGTGGGTGCCTGCGCGGTGCTCGC
The DNA here is from genome assembly GCF_053591835.1 of Streptomyces sp. NPDC002911. NCBI lineage: Bacteria > Bacillati > Actinomycetota > Actinomycetes > Kitasatosporales > Streptomycetaceae > Streptomyces > Streptomyces sp. NPDC002911. The sequence goes on from NZ_JBSFUO010000006.1 coordinate 162,888, forward strand.
CGTGATCTCGTCGGTCGTGGCGGCCGGCCTCTCCCTGCGCCGCAGGGCCGTGGAGCCGGCGGGCGTACAGGAGTGACCGGCGGGCCCCGGAGCCGCCTCCGCGCGGGCGGGGCCTCTCCGCCGGTGTGACCACCCGGTAACCTGGGACGTCCTCGCTCACCCGCCCTTTTGGTGACCGCTGTTGACGGCCGCTCAGGTCAGGTGCGGGGTTGCCTGTTAGTGGTTCCGTATGGAGGGCGCACTGTGACAGCCGGTATACCCAGTTCCCGCATCGACACCAGCAAGCCGCACCCGGCACGGGTCTACGACTGGCTGCTCGGAGGGAAGGACAACTACCCGGTCGATCAGGAGGTCGCGGAGAAGCTGCCCGCCGAGGCGCGGGCCAATGCGGCGCGGAACCGGGCGTTCATGCACCGGGCCTCCGCCTGGCTCGCCGGGCAGGGGGTCGATCAGTTCCTGGACATCGGTACCGGTATCCCCACTGCGCCGAACCTCCATCAGATCGTCCAGGACGTCACCCCGCGGGCCAGGATCGTCTATGCCGACAACGACCCCGTCGTGTTGCGGCATGCGGAAGCGCTGCTGGTGAGCCGTCCCGAGGGCGCGACCGAATACATCCACGCGGATGTGCGGGAGCCCGAGGCGATCCTCGAACAGGCGGCGCGGTCGCTGGACTTCGGGAGGCCCGTCGCGCTGTCCCTCATCGCCCTGATGCACTTCCTGCCGGACGATCAGGATCCGTACGGCATCACCCGCACGCTGGTCGGGGCGCTGCCTTCGGGGAGCTACCTGGTGTTGTCGCACGGAACCGCCGATCAGCACCCGGAGCTCAAACAGGAGACGGAATCCGCGTACAGGGAGGGCGCCATCGCGCTGCGCATGCGTACGCGTGAGGAGGTCGAGCCCTTCTTCGAGGGGCTGGAGCTCGTGGAGCCGGGGCTGGTCACGGCGCCGGAGTGGTACCGGGACGAGTTCGCACCGGTGTACGAGCGGAGCGGGTTCTACGTCGGGGTGGCGCGGGTCCCCTGAGAACGGCCGAGAGTCCGCAGCCACCCCGTGCCGGCGCGGGTCACGGAGCAGGCACGAGCTGCTCGTACACCGTCACTCGCCGGCCGCGGACCTGTGCGTCGGAGACCGGAGTGAAGTACTCGTTCAGCACCTCGATCTTCGTCCGGTCCCGCTCTCCCCTTGTCGGCCTCGCCACTCGCGTCGCGTCCGTGACCAGGACGATCCGTCGCTGGGCGAGCATCGCCGTCCGGACCCGTGCGGAGCTCGCCTCCACGCCCTTCAGCGTCCCGGACTCCTCGGGCGTCTCCGCCAGGGCGATGTCCAGCAGGCCGGTGAAGGCGTCGGGGGATACCAGCTTGGTGTCCCGTCGTGGCGGGGGTATGAACAGCACCCCGTCTCCGTCCTGCTTCAGCTGCCGTATCTGTGCGGCAGCCGCGAGGACGTCGTCCACCCGGCTCGCCTGGGACCTCTTAACCAGCGACTGCGGCAACAGCGCGACCGTCGCGACGGCGACCGCCGCGGGGAGGACCCACGTCGACGCTTTCGGTAACCGCTGGGCGACCCCTCGCACCGCCGTGCCGATGACCACACCGATCAGTAGCGCCGGACCGAGCAGGCCGAAGAGTATGTACCGGTCCACGTACAGCGGCTTGAACAGGGAGAGTCCGATCAGGCCGATCTGCGGAACTGCCAGCAGGGGCAGCCCGACGGCCGCCACCGACAGCCGCCCTGCCCGGGGCCGGTCCAGCAGGCCCCCGAGCCCGCCGATCGCCGGCAGCACCGCCGGGCCGATCAGCATGTGAAGAGGATCAGGGGCAGGGTACCCGTCGTCGCGCCCGCCGCAGCCGTCGCCCAGCGTGTCCGGACCCCGCGCGCGGCTCGTGTCCACAGCCCAGTCGCCGTGCAATGGGGGAGGTTCGGCCGAGGTGTGGGCCTTGCCATTCCGGAACTCGTCTCCCCGGCCGGAGCGCTGGCGAATTCGTGTCGGTAACCTGTCGAAGTATCTCGGCGCCCGAAAGCGTGGCGGTGTCGGCCGAGCTCCGTAAGGCCGCTGCAGGATACGAGTCCGTCGGCCGGGGCCTCTTGGAGTGCCGTCTAACGAGAGGGCAGCTCCAGCGGCTTGGCCATGCAGATGCTGCTGTCGTACATGCGGTAGTGGCCGAACTTCGCGCAGGGCCTGTAGCCGTTCGACGTGTACAGCGCGATCGCCTCGGGCTGCTTGTCGCCCGTCTCCAGGACCATGCGGGTGCGTCCGGCCGCACGGGCGTCGGCCTCCAGGGCGGCGAGGATGCGGCGTGCGAGGCCACGGCCGCGGCCTTCGGCGATCACGAACATCCGCTTGATCTCGGCGTCGCCGTCGGAGTAGCCCTCGGCGTTCCGGTCCTGGCTTCGCCAGCCGCCGGTGGCCAGGGGGCGGTCCTGCTCGTCGTAGGCGAGCAGGTACAGCCCGCGAGGCGGATCGAACATGGTGGCGTCGAGCGGTGTGACGTCACCCTCGTCGCCGTAGCGCTCGGCGTATTCGAGCTGCACCAGGTCGTTGAGTTTCACGGCGTCAGGGTGGTCGAAAGGCCGGGGCTGGATATTCATGCGAGTTATGGTACATGTATGCGCAACGTGTTCGTAGGTACTGTACCGGGATGCTGACTGTTACCACCGTGAACGTGAACGGGCTCCGTGCCGCCGCGAAGAAGGGCTTCGTCGAGTGGCTGGGTCGGACCGAGGCCGATGTGATCTGCCTCCAGGAAGTCCGCGCCGAAGCGCAGCAGCTCCCCGAAGAGGTGCGTGAGCCCGAGGGCTGGCACGTCGTGTACGCCCCGGCCGCGGCCAAGGGGCGGGCGGGGGTCGCCGTCTACACGCGGCACGCGCCGGAGCGCGTCCAGATCGGGTTCGGCGGGTTCGGCGTACCGGGGGGCGAGGAATTCGACACCGCCGGCCGCTACGCCGAGGTGGACCTCCCGGGTGTGACGGTCGCCAGTCTGTACCTGCCCTCCGGTGAGGTCGGTACGGAGAGGCAGGAGGAGAAGGAGCGCTTCATGGCGGCCTTCCTCCCGTATCTCCGGGGGCTGAAGGAGCGGGCGGCGGCGGAGGGGCGCGAGGTGGTCGTGTGCGGTGACTGGAACATCGCCCACCGTGAGGCGGACCTCAAGAACTGGAAGTCCAACAAGAAGAACTCCGGCTTCCTCCCCGAGGAGCGGGAGTGGCTGACCCGGGTGTTCGACGAGGCGGCGTACGTGGACGTGGTCCGCGCTCTGCACCCGGACGAGGAGGGGCCGTACTCCTGGTGGTCCTACCGCGGCCGGGCCTTCGACAACGACGCCGGCTGGCGCATCGACTATCAGGTGGCGACCCCCGGCCTCGCCGGCCGTGCCGTGAAGGCATGGGTGGAGCGCGCCGCCACGCACGGTGAGCGGTGGAGCGACCACGCGCCGGTGACGGTCACCTACGAACGCTAGTGCCGCTCCGCGGAAGTTCGCGGAGGGCGGGTCTTCGTCGTGCCGTGGTCGGAGCTGGATCTCGCTCGGTGAGGTGCCGGGGCGACCGCGTACCGATCGGGAGCCCCGTCTCCGCCTCGGCAGTCACAGGTACGGACATGGCGGGCGTGCCCGCCACATTGAACGCCGCGCTGAAAGGCGAGAGGTCAAAGAGGCGGCGAAGCCAGCCAAGGCCGTCCAGTGCCTCCACACCCTCCGCATGAGTGCCCAAGGGCGAGGAAAGCTCCGGCGCGGTCGGGGTGAGCGGTAGGTCGTGAGTGTCGAAGTAGCGCGCCAGGCTTCGGGCGATCCGGTTGCGGATCTCGAGAGCGGTGGCGAACTGGGCGCCACTGACCTGCTGCCCGTAGCTTGCCGCCGCCGCAGAGTCATACGTCCAGGCCGGTGTCCTCCTCTCGCTTGAGTTCGCGGACGAGTGCGAGTGGGCCACCCGGGACGACGGTGACGGCCGGATCGACGTCGGGCTCGAGCGTGCTGGAGACCACGTACTGGCGCAGGTGTGCGTACGGGCTGGGGAACCCGTGGTCGAAGCCAGGCCGATAGGCACCGAGGCCCATGACGACGGTGTCGAAGCGACGTCGACGCCAACGTCGCCTACCACGAGGCCTCCGGCCTCCCAGGTGACGCCATGGCCGTCAAGTTGCTCATCCTGGCTCTGAACTGGCTGATCGTCGAGCAGCTCACCCTGCCGGACGTCTTCACGGACGTGGAGCGGGAACAGCTGGTGACGGCGGCGGTCGAGCGCATCGTGGCGGCGGAGCAGGCGGCCGGGCCCCAGGGGTGAGGCTGCGGGCCCGTTCCGGACGGAGGGCTCTAGTCGTCCTCGCGCAACCGCCGGCCCAGGGCCATGGAGAGCTCGGCGTCCACCACCGCCTGGGCGAGCGAGCGCAGTTGCTCCGGCTCGGTGCGCGCGGTGTGGGTGCGCAGGACGCGTACGAAGAGGTCGGCGAGGGCGTCGGCATGCTCGCGGACCTGGCGGCCCGAGGCGAGTACGGCATCGAGCGGGACCCCGGCCCGCACCAGCTCGGACGACGCCTCCAGCAGGCGGCGGCTGATGTGGACGATCTCGTCGCCGTCGACGCCGAGATAGCCCAGCTCCATGGCCGCGGCGAGGTTCTCCGCCGTGGCCTGGTCCTGGAAGTAGTCGGCGAGCTGCTCCGGGGTGAGCCGGACCGGGGTCTCCGCGGTCGGTTCGCCCAGGCCCAGCACCTCGGCGACATCGCGGCCGCTGTCGAAGGTGCTGGCGAGGTCGGCGATGCCGTTGAGGGTGTGGCCCCGCTCCAGCAGGCCGGTGATGGTGCGCAGCCGGGCCAGGTGGTGGTCGTCGTACCAGGCGATGCGGCCCTCGCGGCGGGGTGGCTGGATCAGGCCGCGCTCCCGGTAGAAGCGCAGGGTGCGCACGGTGATACCGGCCTCCACGGCCAGCTCCTCCATGCGGTATTCACGGTGCTCGCGTCCGTCAGCCACACCCGCACCCTATGTTGTACCGCCGGTAACTTTCCTTGCTCCGCCCCCTACCCATCGGTACGGAGCTGCTCTACTCTCCCAACAATGCCAGTGATTGCTGGCAGAGTCGTGGCACGTACCGCGGGGAGGCGGCAGCATGGCCCAGCACGAGCACGTACGAGTGGCGGTGATCGGATCCGGATTCGGGGGCCTCGGGGCCGCTGTCCGGCTCCGCCGCGAAGGCATCACCGACTTCCTGGTCCTCGAACGGGCCGGCGCCGTCGGCGGAACCTGGCGGGACAACAGCTACCCGGGCTGCGCCTGCGACGTACCGTCCCACCTGTACTCGTTCTCTTTCGCGCCCAACCCCGACTGGCCGCGCACCTTCTCGGGACAGCAGCACATCCGCGCCTACCTGGAGCACGTCGCCGACACCTTCGGTCTGCGCCCGCACATCAGGCTGAACCACGAAGTCTCGGTCATGCGCTGGGACAACGACGAGCTGCACTGGGTGATCGAGACGGCGAACGGCGCCACTCTCACCGCCGACGCGGTCGTCTCCGCCACCGGACCGCTGTCCGACCCCAAGCTGCCGGACATCCCGGGGCTCGCCGAATTCCCCGGCAAGGTCTTCCACTCCGCCCGGTGGGACCACGGCTACGACCTGAACGGCAAGCGCGTCGCGGTGATCGGCACCGGCGCCTCCGCGATCCAGGTCGTCCCGGAGATCCAGCCCAGGGCCGGCCGTCTCACCCTCTTCCAGCGCACCCCGCCGTGGGTGATGCCCCGCATGGACCGCGCCATCAGCGGGGCCGAGAAGTGGCTGCACCGCAGGCTGCCGTTCACGGCCACCGCGCGGCGCGGACTCCTGTGGAGCATCCGGGAGTTGCAGGTGGGCGCTTTCACCAAGCACCCCAACCAGCTCGGGCTCGTGGAGTCCATAGCCAAGTCGAACATGGCGCGGGCGATCAAGGACCCGGCGCTGCGGGCCAAGCTGACTCCCTCGTACCGCATCGGCTGCAAGCGCATCCTGCTCTCCAACGCCTATTACCCGGCGCTCGCGCAGCCGAATGTGGACGTGGTCGCCTCCGGGCTGTCCGAGGTTCGGGGGTCCACCCTGGTCGGGGCGGACGGTACGGAGACCGAGGCCGACGTGATCATCCTCGGCACCGGCTTCCACGTGACGGACATGCCGATCGCCACCCGGGTCGTCGGCGCGGACGGCATCACCCTCGCCGAGTCCTGGAAGGACGAGACGCAGGCGCTGCGGGGTGCGACGGCGGCCGGATTCCCCAACTGGATGACGATCATCGGCCCCAACACGGGGCTCGGTAACTCCTCCATGATCCTGATGATCGAGTCCCAGCTGAACTACATGGCCGACTTCATGCGCCAGCTGGACGTCCTGGGCGGGCGCGCCGCACTCGACGCGAGGCCCGCCGCCGTCGGCGACTGGAACCGGCGGGTCCAGGACCGCATGCAGCGGACCGTCTGGAACACCGGCGGCTGCACCAGCTGGTACCTCGACGCCAACGGGCGCAACACCACGGTCTGGCCGGGCACGACGGCTGAGTTCCGGCGGGCCACCCGCTCGGTCGACCTGGGCGAGTACGACGTCATCCGTCCCCCCGTCACCCACTCCGCGGCGCAGGCCGTGACCGAGGAGGCCGCACGATGAGCCGACCGACGCAGACGGCCCACACCCCGCCGGTGCCCGTACGCGAACTGAGCGTCGTCTCCGCCGACGGCGCGCGCGTCCACGTCGAACTGCACGGCCCCGAGGACGCCCCCGCGGTGGTCCTGGCGCACGGATGGACCTGCAACACCCGCTTCTGGGACGCCCAGGTGCGTGACCTCGCGGTGGACCACCGGGTCGTCGTCTACGACCAGCGGGGTCACGGCCGTTCACCCGAGGCCGGCCCCGGCGGATACAGCACCCGGGCACTGGCCGACGACCTGGAGGCGGTGCTGAAGGCCACGCTCGCGCCGGGGCAGAAGGCCGTGCTCGGCGGACACTCCATGGGCGGGATGACGCTGATGGCGGCGGCAGGCCGCGACGCTCTGCGGGAGCACGGGGCGGCCGTGCTGCTGTGCAGCACCGGCAGCTCGCGACTGACGGCCGAGTCGCTGGTGCTGCCGCTTCGGGCAGGAGCCCTCCGCACCCGGATGACGGCGGCGGTCCTCGGGGCGCGCGCGCCACTCGGGCCGGTCACGGCCATTTCCAAGAAAATCCTCAAATACGCGACGATGGGCCGTGGCTCGGCCCCGGACAGGGTCGACGCCTGTGCCAGGATCGTGCACGCGTGTCCTCGCGGGGCGCGCGTCGCCTGGGGGCACGTACTCGCGGAGCTCGACCTCGAGGCACGTCTGCGGGAGCTGCGTCTGCCGGCCGCGGTGATCGCGGGCGCGGAGGACCGGCTGACGCCGCCCGTGCACGCGCGGGCCATCGAGGCGGCGCTGCCGCAGAGCCTCGGGCTCACCGAGCTGGCGGGCATGGGCCACATGACGCCGGTCGAGGCACCCGAGGCGGTCACGGCGAAGCTGCGCGAGCTGGTGGCCTCGTACGTCACTGTGGAAGGTGCGGGCAGCGCGGTGGACGCCGTGCGGGAGGAGGAGGTCGCATGAGCGGCAGGCGGAGTCTGGCAGGACAGGTCGTCGTCGTCACGGGCGCGGCGCGCGGGGTGGGCGAGCTGCTGGCGCGCAAGCTGTCGGCGCGGGGTGCCACGGTGGCGCTGGTCGGCCTGGAGCCGGACGAGCTGAAGAAGGTCTCGGAGCGTCTGCACTCGGAGAGCGACCACTGGTACGCGGACGTCACCGACCACGAGGCGATGGGCCGGGTCGCCGAGGAGGTCAAGGCACGCTTCGGCAAGATCGACGTCGTCGTCGCGAACGCAGGCGTCGCCACCGGTGGCCCGCTCGTGGACTCCGACCCGGAGGCGTGGCGGCGGGTCATCGAAGTGAACCTGATAGGCGGCGCGGTGACGGCGCGGGCGTTCCTGCCGGTGCTGATGGAGAGCCGAGGCTACTTCCTTCAGATAGCGTCGCTGGCGGCGATCACACCGGCGCCGATGATGAGCGCCTACTGCGCGTCCAAGTCGGGCGTGGAGGCGTTCGCGCACTGCCTGCGCGGAGAGGTCAGCCACCGCGGCGTGAAGGTCGGGGTCGGCTATCTGTCCTGGACCGATACGGACATGGTGCGCGGGGCCGACCAGGACGACGTCATGCGGGAGTTGCGGCAGCGGCTGCCGTGGCCGGCGAACCGCACGTACCCGCTGGGCCCGGCGGTCGACCGGATCGTGGCCGGGATCGAACGGCGTTCCCCCCATGTGTACGCCCAGCGGTGGCTGCGTGGGATGCAGTCGATCCGGGGGTATCTCCCGGCGGTCATAGGGGCCGTCGGGCAGCGCGAGATGAAGCGCTTCGGGTCGCGGCTGGACGGTGTCAGCAAGGGGCTCGTGGGGGCCGGCGGGCAGGCGGACAGAGAGGCGCGAGCCCCGCGCGGATGATCGAAATGCGGCGAATGTCCGGGTGTGTAAGTCTGAGCGAGGTCCCACCGGGGCCACCCCCCACGCACCCACATTGGAGTGAACGGCATGGGCATCGCAGACCAGTTCAAGGACAAGGCGCAGGAGCTTGCCGATCAGGCCGAGCAGAAGAAGGCGGGCGGCAAGCGGGACGAGGCGCGTGAGCGTTCCGCCGGCCGTCCGGACCGCGACCCGGACCAGGCGTCGGACCGTCGGCCCGGCGCGCGGGACCGCGCGCCGGGCGTGACGGACGAGGCGCGTGAGCGCTTCGAGCGCTGACGTGCGGTGCGGCTGAGCGTCTGCGGTCGGAAGGGGCGTCCCCGGGTTCCGGGTACGCCCCTTCTTGTGCGGGTGCGAAGTGCGGGGTGCGTGTGCGCGGTGCGGGTCTTCGGGGCTCCGCCCCGGATCCCGCTCCTCGATCGCCGGAGAGGCTTGATCCGGCTGGACCGGGATTCATGTGGCGGACGGGTTCGATGTGGTCAGGGCCGTTTACCTCGGGGGGAGTGGGGGCCGCCGTAGGTTCGGGGCCGTTTCGTATGTGGGGGGTGTGGTCGCCGGGTGGGCGGCCAGGAGGTCCAGGGCCACCCTCACCGCGTCGTCCAGCACCGCGTGGCGGCCCTCCGCCCAGTCCAGCGGGGTGCGCAGCGCCTCCAGGTCGGGTTCGACCCCGTGGTTCTCGACGGACCAGCCGTACGTGTCGAACCAGGCCGCGTTCATCGGCACCGTGATCACCGTGCCGTCACCGAGCCGGTGCCGCCCGGTCATGCCGACCACGCCCCCCCAGGTGCGCTGGCCCACCACCGGCCCCAGCTTCAGCAGCCTGAACGCCGCCGTGATCATGTCCCCGTCGGAGGACGTCGCCTCGTCGGCGAGGGCGACGACCGGCCCCCGGGGTGCGTTGGACGCGTAACTGACCGCCTGGGCGTTGCGGGTCAGGTCCCAGCCGAGGATCGTGCGGGTGAGCTTCTCGACGACCAGCTCGCTGATGTGGCCGCCCGCGTTGCCCCGTACGTCCACGATCAGTGCCGGGCGCGACACCTCGAGCCGCAGGTCCCGGTTGAACTGGGCCCATCCGGATCCCCCCATGTCGGGGATGTGCAGATATCCGCACTTGCCATGACTCAACTCCCGTACGACTTCCCGGCGTTTGGCCACCCAGTCCTGGTAGCGCAGTGGCCGTTCGTCGATCAGGGGGGCGATGGCGATACGCCGGGACCGGGCCCCGCACTCGCCCACGGCCGGGCGGAACGTGAGCTCCACCGTGGTGCCGCCCGCCGCCGTCAGCAGCGGGTACGGCCCCGCGACCGGGTCGACTGGCCGGCCGTCGACATGAGTGAGGACGGCCCCCTCCCGGATCCCCGTACCGGCGAGCGGCGAACGGGCCTTGGAGTCGGAGGAGTCGCCCGGCAGGATGCGCCGCACCATCCAGTCGCCGTCCCGGCACACGAGGTTGGCGCCCAGCATCCCGATCGCACGCTGGTAGTGCGGAGGGCCCTCGTTGCGGCGGGCGGGCGAGACGTACGCGTGGGAGGTGCCCAGCTCACCGAGCACCTCGCGCAGCAGATCGGCGAACTCGTCCGGGGAAGCGATCCGTTCGACCAGCGGGCGGTACTGCTCCAGTACGCCGTTCCAGTCGATCCCGCACATGTCCGGTTCCCAGAAGTAGGACCGGATGATGCGCCCCGCCTCCCCGTACGCCTGGCGCCATTCGGCCGCCGGGTCGACGTCGTGCAGGATGCGGCGCAGGTCGAGGAAGACCGTCGTGTCGTTGTCGCCGGGCTCGTTGGACGGTACGGCGCGCAGTTCGCCGTCGTCCATGACGACCAGCCGGGTCGCGTCCCCGCTCACCGCGAACCAGTCGAGGTGGCCGACCAGTTCGGTCCTGCGGGCCTTGGTGATGTTGAAGTGCTCCAGTGTGGGCCGGCCCGACATGTCCGCCGGGTTGGCGAACGTCTCGCCCAGCGCGCCGGAGATCGGCCAGCGCAGCCAGACGAGGCCGCCGCCGCTGACCGGATGGAGCGCCGAGTACTTCGACGCGGAGACCGGGAACGGGGTCACCCTGTTCTCCAGACCCTCGAACTCCACCATGACCGTCGGCCCCTCGACCGTGCCTTCGGGGATGTCCACCGGGTCCAGGCCGCCCGCCGCGGGCCTGCCGTCCGGGAGCAGGGCGAAGGGGGAGGGAGTGGCCGAGGTGAGGGGGACCAGATACGGGCGGCAGCCCAGGGGGAAGGAGAGGTCGCCGGTGTGGACGTCGTACACGGGGTCGAACCCGCGCCAGGAGAGGAAGGCGAGATAGCGGCCGTCGCCCGTGAAGACGGGGTTCTCGTCCTCGAAACGGCCGTTGGTGACATCGACTATCACCGGGGCGTCGGGGCCGGTGATCCGGGCCAGCTTGATCTGCCGCAGCGCCCGGCCGACGCCGGGGTGGGACCAGGTCAGCCAGTGGCCGTCCGGGGAGAACGCCATATCGCCGACCGGGCCGTTCACGGAGCGGATGAGCTCGTGGACGCCGCCGTCGTCGGTATCCGGCCCGGCGAGGACACCCAGCGGGGCGACGGTCCTCGGCGGGGCGACGGCCTCGGCCGCCCCGGAGGGCTCCGGCGGGACGGCGGATTCCGCCCCTGCCGCCTCCGGGGAGTCCCCGTCCAGGCCCAGGGGCTCCTGTTCCTCCGCCGCGTCCAGGAGCAGCAGACGGCCGTCGTTCGACGCGATGGCCAGCCGCTCGCCCTCCGGGTCGGAGACGATCTCGTGGACCCTGCCCAGCTGCCCGGCGGCCAGCCGGCGGGGCGGGCGGTCGCCGCTGGCCCGGGGGAGGGAGGCGATCTCGATCGCGTCGTCGCCCTCCGCGTCGGTGACATAGGCGACCTGGCCGCTGCTGCCGAGCATCACCGGCAGCCGGACCCGCACCCCCGGGGTGCCGGCGATCGTACGGGCGGGGCCGTCACGGTGGGTGAGCCAGTACAGGCTGCCGCGCACGGAGACGGCGCTCGCGCGGCCCGTCTCGTCGACGGCCAGCGAGTCGACATGGCTGGACGCCGGTACCTGGTACGTACGCCGGCCCGTCCGGGGCCCCCCGAGCCGCACCTCCAGCTTCCGGGGCGTCGCGTCCGGCAGCTCCAGATCCTCGACCAGCCACAGATCGCCGCCGCACTGGTAGACCACTCTGCGGCCGTCGCTGGAGGCGTGCCGGGCGTAGAAGGCGTCGTGGTCCGTGTGCCGGCGGAGATCGGTGCCGTCCATCAGGCAGGAGTACAGATTGCCGACGCCCTCGTGGTCGGAGAGGAAGGCGATCCGGCGCCCCACGAACATCGGTGCGTCCAGATGCCCGCCGATGTCCGGCAGCAGTCGCTCTCCGTGCAGCCACAGCCGGCCGGTGGCCCCGCCCCGGTACCGCTTCCATGCGGCCGGCTCGTGCGGTGGCTTTCCGGTGAGCAGCAGGGTGCGGCGTTCACCGTCGATGTCGGCGACGGCGATGTCGGAGACGGGCCCCCAGGGGAGCTTGCCGCCGGGGCTGCCGTCGGTGGGGACGCTGTACGCCCAGGAGAAGTACGAGAACGGCTGGTTGTGCGAGGAGACGGCGAGGATCTGGGACGCGTCCCCGGGGTCGGGACTCCAGCCGCAGACCCGGGCGTCGGTGGAGCCCCAGTAGGTGAGTCTGCGGGCGGGGCCGCCGTCGACGGGGGCGAGGTGGATCTCTGGATCGAGCGTGCGCCAGGTCGTGTAGGCGATACGGCTGCCGTCGGGCGAGAAGCGCGGATGACCGACCCTGGTCCGGTCGACAGTCAGCCGCCACGCCCGGCCGGGCCGCTGCCCCGCCGGGGCGAGAGGGGAGACCCAGAGGTCGTCCTCCGCCGCGAAGCAGAGCAAGTCCTTGTGGAGGTGCGGGAAACGGAGATACGCGACGTCGTCACTCACCCTCCAATGCTTTCCGTGTGAAGGGCCCGCGGCAACTTGTGGTGCAGGACACAAACGAAACTGTCTCGTTTCGCTCAGCAGGGGACTCAAGGGTGCGCCGTTGCGGAGGTGCTGGCCGGTCTCCCTGCTCCCGGTCGTCGCGGCCTTCGGTCTCGCGAAGGACCACGAGGTCTTCCTGGTCAGCCGGATGCCTGAGGCGTACGTACACGGGGAGGCGCAAGCCCAGGCGATCGTCACCGGATTCCGGCACGGGGCCCGGGTGGTCACGGCAGCCGCGGTGATCATGACGGCCGTCACCTGTGGGGACCGGGGCCGGGGCGACAGAGCCCTCGGGCACGCGGCACGAGGGCTCTCTGCTCCGTTCAGGTGCTGCCGGCGGTGGCGGTGGCGGTGGCGGTGGCGGTGGTTGCCGGCGGGCGCTTCGCCGTCCTCGCGAGAATCCGCGACAGGAAACGGATGAGGGGTGCGTTGTCGAACTGGAACACGGCGACTCCGTCCGTCGCGTGCAGTTCCAGGACCAGCTGGGCCCGGCCGCACGGCCATATCGATATGTTGCCGCGGGTGGCGGGGGAGCGCAGTCCGCGCTCCAGGAGGTCGAGGCCGAAGGCCCACTCGGCACCTCCGGGGAGCCGGACACGGACGGTCTGCGGCTTCTCCGGGTCGTAGCGCAGTTCGACGGGGACCGGACGGGGGTCGGGGCCGTCGGTGATGAGCCGGGCGCGGGCGTGTTCTTGGATCGCGAGGGACATGGCCGGCTCCTCCTGTGTGAAATCTCTCCCCCCAATGTCCCATATGCTCCCATTTAGGCATTTCGGGGCATGGGTTGGTTGGCATCTCTGCGCTCTTGCGAACTATGTGCAACAGGGCCCTATAGTGGAGCGTTTCCCGACCCCGCCAACAGCAACGCCCGAAGCGGAGCCATCCATGCATGTACCCGACGGTTTCATCGACGCACCTGTTTCCGCCGTCGCAGGTGTCGTCGCCGCCGGTGCGGTCGCCGTCGGTCTCCGCGGTGCCCGGCGTGAACTCGGGGGAGAGCGGACGGCCCCGCTTGCCGGGCTCGTCGCCGCGTTCATCTTCGCCGTGCAGATGCTCAACTTCCCGGTCGCGGCGGGCACCAGCGGCCACCTCCTGGGCGGGGCGCTGGCGGCGATCCTGGTCGGTCCGTACACAGGGCTGCTCTGCATAGCGGTCGTCCTGCTGATGCAGGGCATCCTCTTCGCCGACGGCGGTCTCACCGCGCTCGGCGTGAACATCACCGTGATGGGGATCGTCACCACCGTCGTCGCCTACGCGATCTTCCGAGGGCTGACCCGTGTGCTGCCCCGCACCCGCCGCTCGGCGACCGTCGCGGCCTTCGTGGCCGCCCTGGTCTCCGTACCGGCCGCCGCCGTCGCGTTCACCCTGATCTACGCGATCGGCGGCACCACCGACGTACCCATCGGCAAGGTCCTCACGGCGATGGCCGGCGTCCATGTCCTGATCGGCATCGGGGAGGCGGCCATCACCGCGCTGACCGTCGGCGCCGTGATCGCGGTGCGTCCCGACCTGGTGCACGGCGCCCGGTCACTCGCCGCCCCGCTCAAGCTCCGGGTCGACGGCGAACTCATCGACGCACCGGCCGCACCGGCCGCTTCGCCCGCCCCCGCCGCCCGCTCCACGCGCAAGGTCTGGGCCGCAGGCCTGGCCGCCACGCTCGTCCTCGCGGGCGTCGTCTCCTTCTACGCCTCCGCGAGCCCCGACGGCCTGGAGAAGGTCGCCGCCGACAAGGGCATCGACGAGAAGGTCCGGGAACACGGTGCGGCCGACTCCCCCCTCGCCGACTACGGCGTCAAGGACATCGGCAACGCCCGTGTCTCCGGAGGCCTCGCCGGAGTGATCGGCGTCGGCGTCACCGTCGCCGTCGGCAGCGGAGTGTTCTGGGCCGTACGCCGACGCCGTACGCCGGAGGAACCCGCTCCCCGCACCACCGGGTCCGTCTGATGGGCGCCGGCCACGCCCACAAGCTCTACCGGCACGGGCGCTCCCCCGTCCACGCCCTGCCCCCGCACTGCAAGCTCGCCGCCGTCCTCTGCTTCGTCGTGGTCGTCGTCTCCACCCCGCGCGAGGCCGTCTGGGCCTTCGCGCTGTACGCGGTGCTGCTCGCCGCCGTCGCCGCGGTGGCCGGGATCTCCGCGGGGTTCCTGCTGAAGCGGCTGGCCATCGAGGTGCCGTTCGTCGCGTTCGCGCTGCTCATGCCCTTCGTCGTGCCCGGCGAACAGACCGAGCTGCTCGGCATCTCCGTCAGCGTCCCCGGCCTCTGGGGCGCCTGGAACGTACTCGCGAAAGGCACCCTCGGCGTCGCCGCCTCGGTGATCCTGGCGACGACCACCGAGCTGCGCTCCCTGCTGCTCGGGCTCCAGCGGCTCAGACTGCCCCCGATGCTCGTCCAGATCGCGTCCTTCATGATCCGCTACGGCGATGTCATCACCGACGAGCTGCGCCGGATGTCGATCGCCCGCCGCTCCCGCGGGTTCGAGGCCGGCGGCGTACGGCACTGGGGCGCCCTCGCCAAGACGGCCGGGGCCCTCTTCATCCGGTCCTACGAACGCGGCGAACGTGTCCACCTCGCGATGGTCAGCCGCGGCTACACCGGCACCCTGCCGGTGATCGACGACGTGACCGCCTCCCGCACCCAGTGGGCGCACGCCGCGGTACTCCCCGTGCTCGCCCTCGTCGTCTGTCTGCTGGGATGGACCGTATGAGCCTGCCCACCGCCCCCGCGCCGTCTCTCGAGGTCAGCGGCCTCGCTTACGCCTACCCCGACGGCCACCAAGCCCTCTTCGGCGTCGACCTGACCGTCGCCCGGGGCGAACGCGTGGCGCTCCTCGGCCCCAACGGCGCGGGCAAGACCACTCTCGTCCTCCACCTCAACGGCATCCTCGACGCGGGGGCGGGCAGCGTCCGGGTCGCCGGGCTGCCCGTCGAGAAACGCCACCTCGCCGAGATCCGCCGCCGGGTCGGCATCGTCTTCCAGGACCCCGACGACCAGCTCTTCATGCCGACCGTCCGCGAGGACGTCGCCTTCGGTCCTGCGGCGGCCGGAATGCGCGGCCCCGAGCTGGAGGAGCGGGTCATGGACGCGCTCAAGCGGGTCGGTATGGAGGAGTACGCGGCGCGGCCCCCGCACCATCTCTCCTTCGGTCAGCGCCGCCGGGTCGCCGTCGCCACCGTCCTCGCCATGGAGCCGGAGATCCTCGTCCTGGACGAGCCCTCCTCCAACCTGGACCCCGCCTCCCGCCGTGAACTCGCCGACATCCTGCGCTCCCTGGACGTCACGGTGCTGATGGTCACCCACGACCTGCCGTACGCCCTCGAACTGTGCCCGCGAGCCGTCATCCTCAGCGACGGGGTGATCGCCGCCGACGACCGTACACAGGACCTGCTGTGCGACGGCGTGCTCATGCGCAGGCACCGGCTGGAGCTGCCCTTCGGCTTCGACCCGCGTTCCGTGTCCGTACCGCGTGCGTGAACAGAAGGTGACCCGGCACCCGTTCCCCCTGCCGCGCGATGCACCATGGGGGGATGAGCGGGAGCGCGGGAGCAGGCGTGGATGTACGGGGCACGGTGACACCGGGATTCGAGGCGGTACGGGACGCTTTCGTCCGTAACTTCGAACAGCGCGGGGAGCGGGGAGCGGCCGTGGCCCTCTACCACCACGGCCGGAAGGTCGTGGACCTGTGGGCCGGTACGCGCGATGTCGACGGCACCGAACCCTGGGCCGTGGACACCGTGCAGACCGTCCGCTCGGCCGGAAAGGGCATCGCCGCCGCCGTACCGCTGCTGCTGCACCAGCGCGGGCAGGTGGACCTGGACGCCCCCGTCGGCACGTACTGGCCGGAGTTCAAGGCGAACGGCAAGGAACGCGTCCTCGTACGCCACCTCCTCGCCCATCGCGCCGGGCTGGCCGCCCTCGACGCGACGCTGACGCCCGAGGAGGCCGCCGACGGGGTGTCGGGGCCGCAGGCCGTCGCCGCCCAACGGCCCCAGTGGGACCCAGGAACCGACCACGGGTACCACGCTCAGACCTACAGCTGGCTCGTCGGCGAACTGGTGCGCAGGGTCACCGGGCGGACCATCGGCCGCTGGATCGCCGAGGAGATCGCCCGGCCGCTCGGCCTGGACTTCTGGTTCGGGCTGCCGGACGACGAGGCGCACCGGATCGGACGGATCGGCCCCGTCGAACCCCCGGCGGCGGAGAACAGCGGCGCCCTGCGCATGCGCCCCAAGCGCTCCGTCATCGATGCCTACAACGACCCGGCCTCCCTCACCCGCCGCGCCTTCGGGGCGATCGACCCCTTCCCCGACGAGAACGCCCCGGCCTACCGCGCGGCGGAACTCCCCGCGTCCAACGGCGTCGCCACCGCGCGTGGGCTGGCCCGCTGCTACGCCGCGATGATCGGCGAGGTCGACGGCCATCGCCTGTTCGCGCCCGCCACCCTCACCCTGGCCCGCACCGAGGAGTCCGCGGGCCCGGACCGGGTGCTGGTCGTCAGCACCCGTTTCGGCCTCGGCTACATGCTGCACGGTCCGTCCGCGCCGCTCCTCGGCGCCGGGTCGTTCGGGCACCCCGGCCGCGGGGGTTCGCTGGGCTTCGCCGACCCCGAATCGGGCATCGCACTCGGCTATGTGACGAACGGTCTGCAGAAGGGAGTCACCGCCGATCCCCGTGCCCAGGCCCTGGTCCGGGCAGTACGTTCGGCGCTATGACTCCTCCTCGCCTCCACGGGTGGGCCACGCTCCTCACCGGCGCGGGCCAGGGCGTCGGGGCGGCCACCGCTCGCCGGCTCGGCCGGGCCGCTCGCCGAGCGGATGGTGGACTGGACGGCCGCCGAGGGAATCGTCACGCGCGAGACGAGCACGGACGGCGTGTCCAGCCCGTCCGTCGACCACGGATAGGTGCCCGGGCCCAACTGGTCGCGGGCGGTGGCGGAGGACTCGCGGAGCGCGGCGACCGGAGCGCACCAGCGGGGGTCAAGCGGTCCGCTCACGTACGTCCACCACGGACCCGCCGGCGTGCGAGATCAGGCTCTCCGGGTCGAGCGGGAAGACCGTGTGCGGGGTGCCCGCTGCCGCCCAGACCACTGTGTGGCCGAGCAGCCTCCGGTCCGCCAGCACCCGGGTCCTCGTACGGTGTCCGAAGGGCGGTACGCCGCCGATCGCGTATCCGGTGGTCTCCCGGACCACGTCGGCTCCCGCACGCTTGACCTTGTCGGCGCCGAGTTCGGCCCGCACGCGCTCCACGTCCACCCGGGACGAACCGTCCATCAGGACCAGGACCGGCACGCCGTCCGCCTCGAAGATCAGGGACTTGACGATCTGGCTGAGTTCGCACCCGACCGCCGCGGCGGCCTCGACCGCCGTGCGGACGGCGTCGGGGAACCGGGTTACGCCGACGTCGAGGCCCAGTTCGCGGAGGGCCTCGGCGAACCGGGGATGGGCGTCGGACGAGGTCGTGGCGGAGGTGGTGTCGCGAGTGCTCATACCCCGCACGCTACTGAACGGTCGGGTGTGGACCACAGCGTTTTCAGGGTGTCGGAGGCGTGATCCGCCTCCGACGCCGCGATCCCCTACGAACCCGCGCGCAGCACCGCCGCCACCACCGGGCCCGCCGCGTCGCCGCCGTGGCCGCCGGACTGGACGACCGCCGCCGCCGCGAGGTCGTCGCTGAAGCCGGTGAACCAGCTGTTGGACGTGGCCTGTCCGTCGACCTCGGCCGAGCCCGTCTTGGCGCCCTTGTCTCCGCCGACCGAGGTCATGGCCGCCTTGCCGGTGCCCCAGGAGGCGGTGGCCCGCATCATGTCGTTCAGCTGCCGGGTGACGTTCTGCGACAGCGAGCGCGAGGCGGTGGCGAGCTGCCGGTCGTCCAGGGACTGCGGGACGATGACCGGCTGACGGAACGTTCCGGTGCGGGCGGTCGCCGTGATGGACGCGATGTTCAGCGCGTTCATCTGGACGGTGCCCTGGCCTATGTACTGGGCCGCAGCCTCGCCGCCGGCCTCCTCGGGCACCTTGCCGTCGACGGAGGTGATGCCGGTCTTCCAGTCGAGGCCGATCCCGAAGACGTCGCGGGCCTCCTTGGCGAGCGCGGCGTCGTCGTCCACCTCGTCGATCTTCTTGATGAAGGCCGTGTTGCAGGAGCGGGCGAAGCTGGTGGTGAAGCTGCTGGAGCCGGGAAGCTCGAAGTGGTCCAGGTTGTGGAACGTGCGCCCTTGGTAGAGGACTTCCTTGGGGCACTCCGCCGGGCCGTTCGCCGTGACCAGGCCCTTCTCCAGGAGCATCGCGGCGGTCATGATCTTCAGTGTGGAGCCGGGCGCCTGTACGCCCTGCATCGCCGCGTTGAAGCCGGTCGCCGGGTTGTTGGCGACGGCGCGGATGGAACCCGTGGACGGCTGCACGGCGACCACCGACGCACCACTGAACTGCTTGACCGCCGTCTCGGCCGCCGCCTGGGCATCCGCGTCGAGCGTGGTCTGCAGCTTGCCGGGCTTGCCCTTGGCGAGCGTCAGCAGCGTGGTGTCCGGAAGCTGCTCGTCCGCGGGCTCGATCCAGGTCTCGATGCCCGGGGAGCCGCCGGTGCTGTCGCCGTACTTCTCGCGCAGGCTGTCCAGGATCGGCCCGAGCGACGGGTAGGTCTCCTTGTCGAGCACCTTGCCGTTGTGGTCGACGGCCTCGATCGCCGCCGCCGAGGATTCGCCGGTCTTCAGCGCCGTTCCCTCGGTCAGCTGCGGGTGGATCACCGTGGGCTGCCAGTCGACAAGGGCCTTGCCGGTCGTCAGGCCGCGCACCACGGTCAGCTCGGAGGAATACGACCAGGGCTTGGTCTTCCCCTCGTAGGACACCGTCGCCTTCACCGTGTACGGCACCTTCGCGCCGACGGCGGTACCCGGCGTGATCACCGCCTTCGTGACGTGGGCCTCGTCCGCGTAACCGGTCAGCAGGGGCTCGGCGACGGTCTCGTTGTTCGTGAGCAGGGCGGCTGCCGACGCGTCGCCGGACGCCCACGCCGCGAGGAATGCCTTGGCGGTCTCCTGGATCTCCTCTTCGCCAGGCGGTCCGGTCTTCACCTCGTCGGACGCCGAGGCGGTCTCGGTGGCCCCGGCCTCGTCCCCGTCGAGCAGCACTTCGTAGGCGCCGTAACCGAGTCCTCCGGCCACGAGCACGAACACTCCGCCGATCACGGCGACCTTCGCTCCACTGCGCATCTGTGCAGTCCCCCTCCCCAGGAGTTCCCTTGAACGCGTTCAAGAGAGTTTTCCTCTGGCACCTTACGGGACACCGGTGAACCCTGAGGCGGTTGTTACCGGACCGCGATGCACGGTGAGAGGGCGCTTCCCGCCATGCGTCCGCTCTCGGCTTGATCTCAACTCGACTTGAGGTCCTACGTTGCTCGTACCGGCCAACGTCCGTAGGGAGCACCGCACATGACGACACACCTTTCCGACGCCGAACTCGCCGCGCAGCCGGCCGCCTACTGGACCGGAGTGGCCTACGAGGCCCTCATCGCGTTCACCCGTGCCCGGCAGGCCGAACTGGGCTTCACCCAGCCTCAGCTCTGGCTGCTGCGCAACCTGTCGAAGGACGACCTCTCGCCCGACGGCGACGGGATGACCGTCCCCGAACTGCGGCGGGCGATGAGCTCCTACCTCAGGCCCGAGGACGACCTGAAGACCGAGTCGGAGGCCCTGCTGGAGCGCGGCTGGCTCACCCGCGACGACGAGGGGCGGCTGTGGATCACCGAGGCGGGAGAAGAGGCCCGTGTCGGCCTCCAGCAGCACACCCCGGCAATCCGCGCCCGCATCCACCAGGACGTCGAGGACGCCGACTACGTCACCGTCCTGAAGGTGCTCCAGCAGATGATCCGGAACACCGGGGGCCCCACGACGTAGTCGTACGTCGCTACACCCAGGTGTCCAGCCACATCCGGTCGCGCCAGGAGTCGTCCGGGATGGACGTGCCCGTGTAGATCGGCCAGAAGTAGATGAAGTTCCAGACGATCAGCAGCACCAGGACACCCGCCGCGATCGCGCCCAGCGTGCGTCTGCGCTCGCCCATGGGGTCCGCGGTGTCCATACCGAGGCGGTGCTTGGTGCCCGTGCCGGCCGCCGGGCCCAGCAGGGCGCCGATCATCATCGTGACCGCCAGGCACAGGAAGGGAACGAACACGACCGCGTAGAAGAGGAAGATCGTCCGCTCCTGGTAGAAGAACCAGGGCACCCAGCCCGCCGCCACCCCGCACGCGATCGCACCCGCCCGCCAGTCGCGGCGGAAGGCCCAGCGCCACAGCACGTACAGCAGCGCCCCGCACGCAGCCCACCAGAGCAGCGGGGTGCCGAGCGCCAGGACCTCACGGGCGCACTTGCCGGTCCCGGATTCGAGGCATCCCGTCTTCTCCTCGTAGAAGTACGAGACGGGGCGGCCCAGCACGATCCAGCTCCACGGGTTGGACTCGTAGGTGTGGCCGGAGGTCAGGCCGACGTGGAAGTCGTAGACCTGGTTCTCGTAGTGCCACAGGCTGCGCAGCCAGTCCGGGAGCCAGGTCCAGTTGCCGCCCTTGCCCTCGGTGGCCGCCCAGTCGCGGTAGTAGCCCTTGTCCGTGACGATCCAGCCGGTCCACGAGACGACGTAGGTGCCGATCGCGACCGGCACCGTGGAGACGAACGCGGGCAGCAGGTCCTTGAGGACCACCGCACGGTACGGCTGCACCGCGCCCGCCGTGCGCCTCGCGCCGACGTCCCAGAGCACCGCCATCACACCGAACGCGGCCAGGATGTAGAGCCCGTTCCACTTCGTCGCGAAGGCCAGGCCGAGCAGCAGACCGGCCGCGATCCGCCACGGGCGCCACCCGGTGCGGAGGGTTTCGGCGATGCGGGCGTCCGGGCGCAGGAGCCCCTCCTCGTCGACCGGGAGCGCCGCGGCCAGCTTGCGGCGGGACCAGTCACGGTCGATGAGGAAGCAGCCGAAGGCCGCGAGCACGAAGAACATCAGCACCAGGTCGAGCAGTGCGGTGCGGCTCATCACGAAGTGCAGCCCGTCCACGGCCAGCAACGTGCCCGCGAGGCAGCCCAGGAACGTGGAGCGGAACAGCCGGCGGCCGATCCGGCACAGCATCAGGACCGAGATCGTGCCGAGCAGCGCCACCATGAAGCGCCAGCCGAAAGGGGTGAAGCCGAAGATCTGCTCGCCGACGCCGATGATCCACTTGCCGACCGGCGGATGCACGACGTAGCCGGGCTCGACCGGGATGTCCACCGAGGACGGGTCGTTGAGGATCAGCTTGTCGACGTCCTTGGGCCAGGAACCCTCGTAGCCCTGGTTGATCAGGGCCCAGGCGTCCTTGGCGTAGTACGTCTCGTCGAATATCACCGCCTTCGGGCTGCCCAGGTTCCAGAACCGCAGCACCCCGGCCACCAGGGCGACCAGGAGCGGCCCGCCCCACGCCGACCAGCGAACCAGGTGGTTCGCCAGGGTCGGCGGCACGGCGAGCACGTCCCAGAACTGGCGTCCGGGGCGGGTGTACGGGGGTTCCAGGCGCTCGCGCAGCCCGGTTTCCGGCCGTGGGGAATGGCCGAAGCGGCGCAGCCGCTGTTGCCAGGAAGGCGGCTGGTCGCCGGTGTGATCCCCGGCGTCGTGGCCCTGCTGGGCTTCGGGCGCAGTACTCGTCACCGCGCCATCGTAGGGAACGCATCTGTGCGAGTGGTGCCGCCCGTGCTGGGAGGATGGCGATGTGACTGGAACGACTGGAACGCTCGTACTCGCAGGGACCCCCATCGGCGACGTGGCGGACGCCCCGCCACGGCTCGCCGCCGAGCTGGAGACGGCCGATGTCGTGGCCGCCGAGGACACCCGCCGGCTGCGCCGGCTCACCCAGGCGCTGGGCATCCACACGACGGGGCGTGTCGTGTCCTATTTCGAGGGCAACGAGTCTGCGCGGACGCCCGAACTCGTCGAGGCGCTGGCCGGCGGGGCGCGCGTCCTGCTCGTCACCGATGCCGGGATGCCGTCCGTCTCCGACCCCGGCTACCGTCTTGTCGCCGCGGCCGTGGAGCAGGGCATCAAGGTGACCGCCGTACCGGGCCCCTCGGCCGTGCTGACCGCGCTCGCGCTGTCCGCCCTGCCCGTGGACCGCTTCTGCTTCGAGGGCTTCCTGCCGCGCAAGGCGGGGGAGCGGCTCGGGAAGCTCCGCGAGGTCGCGGGCGAGCGCCGCACGATGGTCTTCTTCGAGGCCCCGCACCGGCTGGACGACACCCTGGCCGCGATGGCCGAGGTCTTCGGAGCGGACCGCAGGGCCGCCGTGTGCCGGGAACTGACCAAGACGTACGAGGAAGTGAAGCGCGGCCCGCTGGGCGAGCTGGCGGTCTGGGCGGCCGAAGGCGTGCGGGGCGAGATCACCGTCGTGGTCGAGGGCGCCACGGCCTCCGGGAACGAAGGCCTGGACGCTGCGGAGCTGGTACGCAGGGTGCAGGTGCGCGAAGAGGCGGGGGAGCGGCGCAAGGAGGCCATCGCGGCGGTCGCCACCGAGGCGGGGCTGCCCAAGCGCGAGGTGTTCGATGCGGTGGTCGCGGCAAAGAACGCGGCTCGGACCGGCCAGGAACAGGGCAAAGGACTAACCTGAAGGTAAAGCCCGGGTCGCGTGCCGGGCTTCCTAAGCCATGGAACGGCCAAAAGCGTCCCAACACTCGGCAGGCCTGGTGCTTTGCCGCCGGTGAAGGCGTCCACTTGAGGGTGGAACGCACCATCCGGAGTGCTTGTCCGGAGTGCTTGTCCACGGACAAGAGGAGCAGGCATGAGTGAGAGCGCAGCAACCACCGTGCACGAGGCGTACGCCTTCGCCTGTATGAGGTGTGGGCACGGCTGGGAACAGGCCTACGCGATAGAGCACCACGTCGACGGCTCGGGCAACGCGTTCGTGGTGTACAAGGCGGACGGGAGGCGCGTGCCCTCGCCGCTGTCCACCCCGACGTGCACGAACTGCGGCGGCCACGTGGTCCGGATCATGCGCGCCGGCCGGGTCTCCACCGTCCAGCAGCTGCTCCGGCCCCAGGAGGCCGTACGACCGGATGTGACGGGCGTGGACGAGGCCCGTGGGGACATGGCCGTGGCCACCGCCGTCCCGACGCCCGGCCCCGGGCCACGGCACTGGCAGCTGTCGGATCTGCTGCATCCTTTCCACCGGCGCTGAGCTAGGGCTCAGGGCCTCGTAGAGTCGTCGGCATGAGCCGTACCGACGCCCCGCCACTGCCCGAACCCCTCAGAGTTCCGGTCGCCGATTCGCACACCCACCTGGACATGCAGGACGGAACCGTCGAGGAGGGCCTCGCCCGGGCCGCGGCCGTCAATGTGACCGTCGTCGTCCAGGTGGGCTGCGACGTGAAGGGCTCGCACCGGGCCGCCGAGACCGCCGCCGCGCACGCGTCCGTGCACGCATCCGTCGCCCTGCATCCCAACGAGGCGCCGCGCATCGTGCACGGGGACCCGGACAGCTGGTCACGCCAGGAGGCGCGGGAGCCGGGCGGGAAGGCGGCGCTCGACGAGGCGCTCGCCGAGATCGACGCGCTGGCCGCCCTCGGCCACGTACGCGCGGTCGGCGAGACCGGCCTCGACTACTTCCGTACGGGCCCTGAGGGCATGGCTGCCCAGGAGGAGTCCTTCCGGGCGCACATCGAGATCGCCAAGCGACACGGCAAGGCCCTGGTCATCCATGACCGTGAGGCGCACGCGGACGTGCTGCGCATCCTCGCCGACGCCGGTGCGCCGGAGCGGACCGTCTTCCACTGCTACTCCGGGGACGCCGACATGGCCCGGATCTGCGCGGCGGCCGGGTACTTCATGTCCTTCGCGGGCAACGTCACCTTCAAGAACGCGCAGCCGCTGCGCGACGCGCTGGCCGTCGCCCCCGCCGAGCTCGTGCTCGTAGAGACGGACGCCCCCTTCCTCACCCCCGCCCCCTACCGCGGACGGCCCAACGCGCCCTACCTGATTCCGGTCACGCTCCGTGCCATGGCCGAGGTGCGGGGCACCGACGAGGACAGCCTGGCCGCCGCCCTCTACGACAACACCGCGCGGGCGTTCGACTTCTGAGGGCCGCGAGGGAGCCCGGTCGGCACTCTGGGTAGTCGCACAGCTTTGTACGGTGACGAGACCTCGGCTATCGTGCCCGCGCATCGGGGTCGGCAGCCGGAGTCTCTGGAGCGACGTGGGCCATTCGCAGGGCAGTCACCGTGCAGCGCGCGGCAGTCGGCATACGAGGCAGGCCCCGGCGCGGGTCCCCGCCGCCCCGGTACCGCCGCAGCGCTCCCTCCACGAGCAACGGACGATCGTCGCCGGACTGTGGCCGGGCCGCCCGCCCGTCCATGACCCGACCGTCCTGGACACCCCGCTGGTGCCCCGCCAGGCGGCCGCGCGGACGGAGACCGCCGGACACCGGGCGGCCCGGCGGCGGCTGCGGAGCGGCCCGGAGGCCCTGCGTCAGCTCGTCCACCGGGCCCTGATCCTCGCCGTTCTGGCCGGCGGCACCGGCGGGTTCCTCGCCCAGGACAAGGCCGTCCGCGTCAGCGTCGACGGGGCGTCGCGCACCCTGTACACCTTCGCGGACGACGTCGGGGAGCTCCTCGAGGCCGAGGGCGTCACGGTCGGCACCCGCGACATCGTCGTCCCCGGTCCCGCCACCGCGCTGGAGGACGGCGACGAGGTCGTCGTCCTCCGGGAGGCACGCGGCTTCGGGCCTGTGCCGGGCGGAGCTCCCCGGGCCCCGTGGCGGCCGTAGGCTTAACGGGTGAGCATCACAGAGCCCGACGCCCTCCTGGGCCCCGCAGACATCCGCGAGCTGGCCGCAGCGCTGGGCGTACGCCCCACCAAGCAGCGCGGTCAGAACTTCGTCATCGACGCCAACACGGTCCGCCGGATCGTGCGGACCGCCGAGGTACGGCCCGATGACGTGGTGGTCGAGGTCGGGCCCGGCCTGGGCTCGCTGACCCTGGCCCTGCTGGAGGCGGCCGATTGGGTCGTCGCCGTGGAGATCGACGACGTGCTCGCGGGCGCCCTGCCGGCCACGGTTGCCGCCCGGCTGCCGGGGCGCGCCGACCGCTTCGCCCTGGTCCACTCCGACGCGATGCTGGTCACCGAGCTGCCCGGCCCGGCGCCGACCGCGCTCGTCGCCAACCTGCCGTACAACGTCGCTGTGCCGGTCCTGCTCACCATGCTGGAGCGCTTCCCCACCATCGAGCGGACGCTCGTGATGGTGCAGGCCGAAGTCGCTGACCGGCTGGCCGCCCGGCCCGGCAACAAGGTCTACGGCGTGCCCTCGGTCAAGGCCAACTGGTACGCCGACGTCAAGCGTGCCGGGTCGATCGGCCGCACCGTGTTCTGGCCCGCGCCCAACGTCGACTCGGGGCTGGTGTCCCTGGTCCGGCGGACGGAACCGATCCGGACCACCGCGAGCAGGACCGAGGTCTTCGCCGTCGTGGACGCCGCGTTCGCCCAGCGCCGCAAGACGCTGCGTGCCGCCCTGGCGGGCTGGGCCGGCTCGGCGCCCGCCGCCGAAGCCGCCCTGACCGCCGCGGGGATCTCACCGCAGGCCCGGGGCGAGGCGCTCACCGTCGAGGAGTTCGCCGCCATCGCCGAGAACAAGCCGGAGCCCTCCGCATGACCCGCAGCGTCACCGTCCGCGTACCCGCCAAAGTCAACGTGCAGCTCGCGGTGGGCGCCCCCCGCCCCGACGGCTTCCACGACCTGGCCAACGTCTTCCTCGCCGTCGGCCTGTACGACGAGGTCACCGTCACCCCCGCCGCCGCCCTGCGCGTCACCTGCTCCGGCCCGGACGCCGGACAGGTCCCGCTGGACGCCACCAACCTGGCGGCCCGCGCAGCGATCGCCCTGGCGGCCCGGCACGGCCTCGCCCCGGATGTGCACATACACATCGCCAAGGACATCCCCGTCGCCGGCGGCATGGCGGGCGGCAGTGCCGACGGCGCCGCCGCCCTGCTGGCCTGCGACGCCCTGTGGGCCACCGGCGCGAGCCAGGAGGAACTCCTGCAGATCTGCGCCGAGCTGGGCAGCGACGTGCCGTTCAGCCTGATCGGCGGGGCCGCCCTCGGGGTCGGCCGCGGTGAGCAGCTGACCCCCGTCGAGGTCGGCGGCACCTTCCACTGGGTCTTCGCCGTCGCCGACGGCGGGCTCTCCACCCCCGCGGTGTACGGCGAGTTCGACCGGCTCACCGCCGGCACGCGGGTGCCCGGGCCGACCGCCTCCCCCACACTCCTGACGGCCCTGCGCAAGGGCGACACCACCGCGCTCGCGGGCGCCCTCGGCAACGACCTCCAGGCCGCCGCCCTCTCCCTGCGTCCCTCGCTGGCCGGCACCCTCGCGGCGGGCACCGCTGCGGGCGCCCTGGCCGCACTGGTCTCGGGGTCAGGGCCGACCACCGCGTTCCTGGTCGCGGACGAGGAGTCGGCGCGGCAGGTGGCGGACGCCCTGCTGGCGTCCGGCACCTGCCGCAGCGCGCGGGTGGCGGCGTCACCGGCGGCGGGCGCCACCGTCGTCGTCTGACGGCCGGTACCACCGGCACGAGGCGATACGTACCTGCATTGCCGGGGTGCGGCAAGGGCGGGTCTTCGATCACGCGGTGGGCGAGTCCGTGTTCCGCGCTGATCCGGCGCGACCGGTAGCTGTGGACATCATGCCCGTCAGCGCAGCTTCAGGCTCTTCTTCGCCAGCTCGTACGCCGGGAGCATCGCCTTGTGCTCGCCGGAGTCCGGCCCGCCCAGGTGCACCACGACCGGGCCGTCCGGGGTGGCGACGGCGAAGGCCCGCTCCGTCTTCTGCTCGTCCAGCAGTTCGACGTCCACCGTGTAGGTGACCTCCGCGGCTGCCACCGGCCCCGCCTCGGTCTCCTTGTACGAGGCCTTGGACGCGTTCGGGTCGCCGTTCACGAAGTCCTCCAGAGCCGCACGCGGGGCCGTGCCGGAACCCTTGCCCCGCCAGACCCGGAGGTAGCCGATGTTCCCGGCCGGCTTGGCATCGATCTCGCAGACCATCGTGGCTGAGCCCTGCTGCCCCGCTGCCGCGAGCTCGGAACCGGGATCCACGTCCACGGCCTGCGGCTTCCAGTCCGCCGTCAGCTCGAAGGTCACCGGCAGCTCGCAGGCGGAGCCCTTCCCGCCGAGCGTGGCGCCCTTCTGCGGCGACGCGCTCGCCGCTGCCGCCGCGGGGGCGCTGTCCCCGTTCTTGCCCGGGCCCGCATCCGTGTCCGTACCGCCGTCGGACGGCGACGCACAGCCGGACAGCACCGCCGCCGCCAGGACCGCCGGAAACAGAGTCCGTATCCCGTAGCGCATCATGAAGTCCCCACCCCAGAGATGTTCCGAACCGCTCCGACCTGGGGTTACTCCCCATGATCGATCGCCGCACGCTATCGCACCCCGCGCGGCGACTACTCTGGGACGTCGAGCGGTCCCCGACGCAGGGATCCCCGAGGCAGGAGTGAAATGGCCGTCAATCTGGTCAATGTCGAGCAGGTCAGCAAGGTGTACGGCACCCGTGCCCTGCTCGACGGTGTATCCCTCGGGGTGTCCGAGGGCGACCGGATCGGCGTCGTCGGCCGCAACGGCGACGGCAAGACGACGCTCATCCGGATGCTCGCCAAGCTGGAGGAGGCGGACACCGGCCGGGTCACCCACAACGGTGGGCTGCGCCTCGGCGTCCTCACCCAGCACGACTCGCTGGACCCGACGGCCACCATCCGGCACGAGGTGATCGGCGATCTCGAGGACCACGAGTGGGCCGGCAGCGCCAAGATCCGTGATGTGCTGACCGGGCTCTTCGGCGGCCTCGCCCTCCCCGGTTTCGAGCACGGCCTGGACACCGTCATCGCCCCGCTCTCCGGCGGCGAGCGGCGCCGGATCGCGCTGGCGAAGCTGCTCATCGCCGAGCAGGACCTGATCGTGCTCGACGAGCCCACCAACCACCTCGACGTCGAGGGCATCTCCTGGCTGGCCGGACATCTGCGGACCAGGCGCTCCGCGCTCGTCTGCGTCACCCACGACCGGTGGTTCCTGGACCAGGTCTGCACCCGCATGTGGGACGTCCAGCGGGGCGCCGTCCACGAGTACGAAGGCGGCTACAGCGACTACGTCTTCGCGCGGGCCGAGCGGGAGCGGATCGCCGCGACCGAGGAGTCCAAGCGGCAGAACCTGATGCGCAAGGAGCTGGCATGGCTGCGGCGCGGCGCTCCCGCGCGTACGTCCAAGCCCCGCTACCGCATCGAGGCGGCCAACGAGCTGATCGCCGATGTGCCGCCCCCGCGCGACACCAGCGAGCTGATGAAGTTCGCCAACGCCCGGCTCGGCAAGACCGTCTTCGACCTGGAGGACGTGACCGTCCAGGCCGGACCCAAGACCCTGCTCACCCACCTCACCTGGCAGCTCGGCCCCGGTGACCGCATCGGCCTGGTCGGCGTCAACGGCGCGGGTAAGACCTCGCTGCTGCGGGCGCTCACCGAGGCGTGCCGCAGCCAGGGCGACGTACAGCCCGCCGCCGGGAAGATCGTCGTCGGCAGGACGGTGAAGCTCGCCTATCTCTCGCAGGAGGTCGCGGAGCTCAACCCCGGCCTGCGCGTGCTCGAAGCCGTCCAGCAGGTGCGCGACCGGGTCGACCTCGGCAAGGGACGCGAGATGACCGCCGGTCAGCTCTGCGAGCAGTTCGGCTTCGCCAAGGAGAAGCAGTGGACGCCCGTCGGTGACCTGTCCGGCGGTGAGCGCCGGCGGCTGCAGATCCTGCGTCTGCTGATGGACGAGCCGAACGTCCTCTTCCTCGACGAGCCCACCAACGACCTGGACATCGAGACCCTGACCCAGCTGGAGGACCTCCTCGACGGCTGGCCCGGCTCGATGATCGTGATCTCCCACGACCGGTTCTTCGTCGAGCGGACCACGGACCGGGTGATGGCGCTCCTCGGCGATCAGGCGCTGCGGATGCTGCCGCGTGGCATCGACGAGTACATCGAGCGCAGGCAGCGCATGGAGGAGACGGCCACGCCCGCCTCCGCCGCGGGGTCCTCGGCGCCCAAGGCAGCACCGGCCGAGGCCGTCTCGCCGCAGGCCGCGCGTGCCGCGAAGAAGGAGCTCCAGAAGGTGGAACGGCAGCTCGACAAGATGTCGACCAGGGAGACGACGCTGCACGCGCAGATCGCCGACAACGCCACCGACTTCGAGAAGGTCGCCGAGCTCGACGCCGAGCTGCGTGAACTGGTCGCGGAACGGGATGTGCTGGAGATGCGCTGGCTGGAGCTGGCCGAGGAGGCCTGAGCAGGCCTGAGGGGCGGCCAGGTCCGGACCGTAGGCGGTGCCCGGGCGGGTGGTAGAAAGTAGGCGCCGCTCGGGTTGACGTGACCCTGCGGAGCTATAACCGTACGAGGGGACACCGTCGATGACTCAGCCTTCCGGCCCGCAACCGCAGGAAGGCTTCGGGGCACCGTACGACCCGCCGCCGGGAACCCCGGGGCCGGTCCCGGTACCGGGGCCGTACGCCGCGCAGCCGGGGCCGTACGGACAGCAGCCGGGGCCGTACGGGCAGCAGCCCGGGCCGTACGGGCAGTCGGCGCAGGGCGGTTTCGGCTTTCCGCCCCAGCCGTCGACGGTGACGGCTCAGGCACCGGGCGGGCCGGCCGGGCCCGGTGGCGGTGGCCGCTTCAACGGCAGGACCGGCATGGTGGTCCGCGCCGCGCTCGCCCTTGCCCTGATCGCCGGTGGCGGCGCCTGGTTCGCCCTCAGCGGCGACGACGGGAAGAAGCCGGTCGCCGGCGACGCGTCGGGCGCCTCGCCCGCGGCGGAACAGGGCGACGGCAACGGCGACAAGCTGAGCGACGCGGAACTCGCGGCGCAGCTCGACGCCCGGCGTGAACCGGGTGAGGCGAAGGTCCGGTGGCTACAGAGCCTGGGCACCGACCTCCCCGGAAAGGCCATGGGCGTCTACGGGCCCTGGGAGGCCGGAGACGTCGTCGCCAAGGGCATGTACCGCACCGTGTCGGGCTACTCGGCGGCCGACGGCAAGCAGCTGTGGAGCGTGAAGCTGCCGGACGACATCTGCGCGGCCCCCACCCGTCCGACCGACGACGGCAGGATCGTGGTAGCCGTCGAGGCGAAGGAGTCCGACAACGGCACGGACTGCACCGTTCTGCAGATGATCGACCTGCGGACGGGCGAGACCGGCTGGAGGAAGACCTTCCCGAAGGTCCCCGTCGCCGAGGTCGAGAAGCGGGTCGTCATGGCGGCGAACGGCGGCACGGTGACGTACGCGCGCCCCGGCCACGTCCACACCTACCGGGTGAGTGACGGGCAGGAGCTGTTCGCCACGCAGCCGCGGGAGTGCCGGTCCTACGCGTTCCTCAGCGGTGCCCGGATGATGGCGGTCGCGAACTGCGAGGACGGCAACCAGGTCCAGGAGTTCGACCCCGCGTCCGGGAGGAAGAAGTGGGCGTACACGATCGAGAAGGACTGGTTCGTCGACCAGGTCCACTCCGTCAGTCCGTTCGTCGTGTCGGTGCTGAAGGGCGACGAGTGGCGGCTCCTCGCCCTGCGGGACAACGGCACCCTCCGGTCACACATCGAACTGGGCACCCGGGACGTCGATCTCGGGTTCGCCGACTACGAGGTGAGGTGCGGGGGCTATCTGGTGGTGACCCGCAACCGGGACGACTGCGAAGGGGTCGCGGCGGACGAGGACACCTTCTATGTGTCGACCAAGCGGAAGCACGTCGAATTCGACGTCGACAACCGGATCGTCGCCTTCGACCTGAACACCGGCGAGCAGAAGTGGACGGCCGACGCCCCGCTGGGACGCCGGATGGAGCCGCTGCGCATGGAGGACGGGAAGCTGCTGCTGTACGTGGCGGCCACCGAGACGCGGGGAGGCGAGATCGCCACGCTCGCGCCCACCGGAGGGGCCCCGCGGACGGTGCTGACCCATCCGGCGTCGACGGCCGCGATCGAGGCCGGCATGACCGCGGCCGAGGTCGACTACGCGGACGGCCGTTCCCTCCTCACCCTGCCGCTGGTCGGTACCGCCGAGGACGACGACGCCGAGGCGGACATGAAGACCATGATGGCCTTCGGAGAGTGAGCGGGCGCGCGCCTCGGTGAAGTGGCCCGCCCCGGCGGCGCAGAACGTGAAGGCCGCGCCTGTGGAACGGAGTTGACGGAGCGTCGGGGGGAGGGGGCCCCGCAGGGGAACGCCGGGCGCGTAACGACGGCATCACGGCCCGGTTCTCCCTTGGGAACAGGGGTTGGACCGAACCGGTGCCCCAGGTGGGCGGGTGGTACAAAGAAGCCCCGCTCGACTGTCGTAACGCCGCGGAACCCATGCCCGATTCGCTCCTTTCCGGGGGGAATTCAGAGATTTCTCGCACCTGATCCTCTGAGCCCAGCGGAATCGCGGGGGAGACCGGACCGGGCACCGGACCGCACGAAGGGGGACGTGCTGATGACTCAGCCGCCCAGCCAGCAACCGCCGCAGGGGGGCTTCGGGGCTCCGCAGGAGCCGCAGGGCACTCCTCAGTCACCCCAGCCGCAGTCACCCCAGCCGCAGTCGCCACCTGCGGCTCCACCGCAGATGCCGCCCGTGCCCCCGCAGACGCCGGCCCCGGGAGCGCCGCAGACGCCTCCCCCCGCGCAGCCGGGTTACGGCTACCCGCAGGCCCCCGGGGCGCAGCCCGGCTACGGCTATCCCCAGGCCCCCGGCCAGGCGGCCCCCGGGCCGTACGCCCAGCAGCCCGGCCCGTACGGCGCCCCCGCTGGGGGGTACGGCCAACAGCCCGGCCCGTACGGCGCTCCCGCCGGGCCGTACGGCCAGCAGCCCGGCCCGTACGGCCAGCAGCCCGGCTACGGCTACCCGCAGCAGCAGTACCCCGGCGCGCCCGCGCCCGGCGGCTCCGGCGGCGGCCCCTTCAAGGGCAAGCCCGCGGTCATCATCGGTGCGGCGCTCGCTGTGCTCCTCGTCGTCGGCGGCGGCATCTTCCTCGCCACGAGCAGTGGCGACGACGAGAAGAAGCCCGTCGCCAAGTCCAGTGACGGCGCTGCCGATCCGAGCGCCTCGCCCACCGTCGACCAGGGTGACGGCAAGGGCGACGGACGCGAGGCCGACGACGACCTGAACGCCGGGCGCAAGGACGGCGAGGCGAAGGTCCTCTGGCTGACGACGAACGACATCG
The DNA here is from genome assembly GCF_053591835.1 of Streptomyces sp. NPDC002911. Lineage (NCBI taxonomy): Bacteria > Bacillati > Actinomycetota > Actinomycetes > Kitasatosporales > Streptomycetaceae > Streptomyces > Streptomyces sp. NPDC002911. The sequence continues at coordinate 195,515 of NZ_JBSFUO010000006.1, forward strand.
ACCTGCCGCGCAACGGCGCGGACGTCTACGGCCCGTGGATCGTCGGGGACACGCTCGTCAAGGGCATGTACCGCTCGGTCGTCGGCTACTCGGTGACCGACGGCAAGCCGAAGTGGACCCTTCCGCTGCCCGTCGACATGTGCGCGGCACCCGGAACGGCCACGGCCGACGGCAAGATCGTCATCGGTGTGAAGAACGGCACCACGGACAAGGCCACATGCTCCGAGCTGCAGATGATCGACCTCAACACCGGCAAGGCCGGCTGGAAGAAGGAGATCAAGAAGAGCGGCAACTTCGACCTGCTGTCCGACATCGGTCTCGCTATCAGCGGTGACACCGTGGCTGTCGGCCGCACGAGCAACTCCAACGCCTACCGGGTCAGCGACGGCAAGGAGCTGTTCGGCACCCCGTCGGCCGACTGCAAGCCGTTCGCCTTCGCCGGCGGCCCCAAGCTGATCGCGGCGACCCGTTGCCCCACCGACTACGGGGACGCCCCGCAGCACCAGATCCAGGAGATGGACCCGACCACCGGGAAGGCCAAGTGGACGTACCAGCCCAAGCTCGGCTGGGAGGTCGACAAGGTCTACTCGGTGAGCCCTCTCGTCGTCTCGCTGACCCAGCCGGAGGAGAAGAAGTGGGGCATCCTCGCGCTCAAGGAGAACGGAACGCTCCGCTCCCAGCTGGTCAGTGACAAGGGGGACAACCCCGCCGTCGACTGCGGAGGCGGCTTCGTGATCTTCGGCGGGCAGCTGGAAGGCTGCGAGGGCCTCGCCGCCGACGCCGACACTTTCTACATGATGACCGAGGACGACACCAGCGGCTCCGCCCGCACCAACAAGGTCATCGCGTTCGACCTGAACACCGGCAAGTCCAAGTGGAAGGCCGCGGCCCCCGCCGAGCGCACCATGAAGCCGCTGCGCATGGAAGGCGGCAACGTCCTGGTCTACCTGGAGCCCTCGTACGACAAGGGCGGGGCGATCGCGACGATCGCGCCCACCGGAGGCGCGCCGAAGGTGGTGCTGCAGCACCCGGACTCGACGACCGGGATCGAGAACTTCTTCTCGTCCACGATCGCCTACGCGGGCGGCCGTTCCTTCGTCGTCAGCAACCGCGTCAGCGCGACCAACGACGAGGCGGAAAAAGAGCAGACGACCATGATGGCCTTCGGTAAGTGACGGCAGACGACGGTAACCGCCGCCCCTTCTTCTCAGACCCCGTAGAGGTACGTACGCCATGACCCAGCCGCCCAACGAACCGCCCCAGGGCGGATTCGGCGCCCCGCAGGACCCGCCTCCCGGCGGATTCGGCCCGCCCACCCCGCCGCCCGCCGATCCGTTCGGCAAGCAGCCGCCGGCCGCGCCGACCACCCCGCCCGCCGGCGGCTACGGCTTTCCGCAGGCGCCGCCGCCCGGGCAGCAGCCGCCCGCTCAGCCCGGCTACGGCTTTCCGCAGGCGCCGCCGCCCGGGCAGCAGCCGCCCGCTCAGCCCGGCTACGGTTTCCCGCAGGCGCCGCCGCCCGGGCAGCAGCCGCCCGCTCAGCCCGGCTACGGCTTTCCGCAGGCGCCGCCGTCCGGGCAGCAGCCGCCCGCTCAGCCCGGCTACGGTTTCCCGCAGGCGCCGCCGCCCGGCATGGCTCCGCAGCAGGGGTACGGCTACCCGACCGCACCCATGCAGCCGCAGTACCCCGGCCCCCAGCCGGGCGGCGGCAAGAAGTTCACCACCCAGATGCAGATCATCGTCGCCGCGGCCGTCGCCGTGGTGCTGATCATCGGCGGCGGAGTCTTCTACGCGTCCAGCGGCAGTGACGACGACGGCAAGCAGGACGAGGCGTCCTCGGCCGGAACCAGCGGCGGCGACGGTAAGGGCGGCGAAGACGCGGGCCTGGGCGGCGGCGCCGAGAAGGCTCCGGCCGACACCAAGTCCAAGGTCGGCTTCCAGCTCCCGCACCCGAAGGTCACCGACACCACGGCCGTCGAAGGCTCCTGGGTCACGGACAAGGCGTACGTGAAGACCGGCGTGTACGAGATCGTCGGCTACGACCTGGCCAAGGGCACCAAGCTCTGGTCGATCCCGCTGAACGGTCAGCTCTGCGCCGCGTCCCGGCACATGAGCAAGGACTACAAGACGGCCATCGCCTTCGCTGAAGGCAAGCCGAGCGCTGCGGACAAGTACCCCTCCTGCACCCAGATCGGCGCGCTCGACCTGGCCACCGGCAAGCTCATGTGGAGCAAGTCCGTCACCTCCGCCGCCAGCGGTGACGAGCCCGTCAGGTTCGGCGAGGTCACGCTCAGCGGCACGACGGTCGCCGCGGGCGGAACCGGCGGCGGCGCCGCCTTCAACCTCGCGGACGGCGCCGAGCTCTGGAAGCCGAAGGCCGACGCCAACCGTTGCTACGACGTGGGCTACGGCGGCGGCGACGCCCTCGCGGTGGTCCGCAAGTGCGGCAGCTACGACGATCCGCAGCTGACCGTCCAGGCGCTGAACCCGGCCACCGGCGCACCGCTCTCCTCGTACACCATGCCGGCCGGCGTCGAGTACGCGGCCATCGTCTCCACCAAGCCGCTCGTCGTCGCGGCCGACGTCGGCGACACCGCCGGCGACGGCAGCAGCATCTCGGACTTCTTCTCCATCGACGCGGCCACCGGCAAGCTCATCGTCCGGATCTCGGCCGACGCGGACAAGTACGCCGGGGAATGCGGCTCCACCGAGGTCGAGCAGTGCAGCTCCCTGGCCGTCGGCAACAACAGGCTCTATGTGCCGACGGAGGAGCACGAGGGCGGCGGCGAGTACGGCGACACCAACGAGATCGTCGCCTTCGACCTCACCACCGGCAAGCTCGTCGGAGGCAAGGCGGAGGCGGGTGACCGCTACACGCTCACCCCGCTGCGCATGGACGGCTCCAACGTCATCGCGTACAAGCAGCCGCCGTACGACAAGGGTGGCCAGATCGTCTCCGTCAACGGCTCCTCCTTCGAGGAGACCGTGCTGATGGTCAACCCGGACGACGAGGCGGTCCGTGACGCGGAGACCAGCTTCTCCGCCGCATACTCCGAGTTCATCTACGAGAAGGGGCGGCTGTTCATCTCCGAGAAGATGGTCAGTGAGCCCAGAAAGTCCAGTTCGCTGGACGACAAGCAGTATCTCGCGGTGTCCTTCAACACCGTCTGACCCGCCCGGCCCATTCCTGGGCCGGCAGCGACGGCCCTGCCGGTTGATCATCAGACCGGCAGGGTCGATCGTTTTCCGACGGGCAAGTAGCCCCGAATGACTCAGAATTCGGCATTCTGGGGGGCTTCTGACCAGTAGGGGGCGCGCCGCGTCGAACAAGCGTGTAACTTGCCGGGTCAGAGGGGCCGGGGGGCCTGTTCAGGGTTACGCAGCGGTACGGCGCTGCACACATGGGGGCTATCTCGATGGGCGTGCGGCTCATGGTGGTCGATGACCACCGCCTGCTCGCCGAGGCACTCGCCTCGGCGCTCAAACTGCGGGGGCACAGGGTGCTCGCGGCAGCCGCGCCGACGTCCGGGGCCGCAGAACTGGTCGTCAGCAGGACGCCGGAGGTCTGCCTGTTCGGCACGGCGGCGCCCGCCGCACCCGGGGCGTTCGACCCGATCATACGGATCGGACGGGAGCGCCCGCAGGTCGCCGTGGTGGTGCTCGGCCCGGTGCCGAGCCCGCGCGGGATCGCCGCGGCCTTCGCCGCCGGCGCGGCCGGTTACGTCCGCCACGACGAACGCATCGAGGGCGTCGAGCGCGCCATGATCAAGGCCCGTGCGGGAGAGGCCGCGGTCGCCCCGCAGCTGCTGCGAGGCGCCTTCGCCGAGATGCTGCATCCGGCGGTCCAGCCGGACGACGAGGGGCAGCGGCTGCTGCGGATGCTGACCCCGCGCGAGGTCGAGGTGCTGGTGCGGGTCGCCGAGGGTGAGGACACCCGGCTGATCGCGGCCGGTATGGCGATCGCGCCGAGCACCGCGCGCACGCATGTGCAGCGGGTGCTGATGAAGCTCGGCGTCGGTTCCCGGCTGGAGGCAGCCGCACTCGCGGCCCGTACGGGACTGCTCGACCGGGCGGCTTCGGGAACGCCGCAGGGGCCGGACGGCCTCGCGTGACGGTCCGGCCCTCACGGGATGCCGGTCGGCTACGGCGTACCGGTCAGCTCTCCGGCCTGTCCGGCGCCCCGTCCGACCGTCAACCCGGCGACTGCCGAATGTCGTGACACACGTACTGGCCATGGCGGTCCCTTAGCCCTCCACGCGCACGTGGTGTCGGTACGACATGCCGGGAGTTCGACGGCGAGAACGACCACGTGCATCCGCCGGTGCACCTCCCGCCGAAGATCGTCTCCTGTTCGTTCTTTGTTCGCTCGTGATCGTGCGTGTGGACATGTTCAGGTCCGGCCGCCCCCTTGCGCAGCATCCCGGGGGCATCGGCATTGACGATGATGTTGACTTGTGATTAGTTATGTTCGGTTCTGTTTAGAGGGCGTTACATGGAGGAGCCTGGTGAAGAAGACGGTTACGACCCTCGCCGACGGCCGCGAGCTGATCTACTACGACGCCGCGGACGACACCGTCCGCGGCGCCGTCGACCTGCGGCCGCTGGATGCCGTCTCCGCGTCCGAGGGGGACTCGGAGATCCGCCACGACCCGCTGCTCGGCGACTCGGTGGCCATCGCCTCGCACCGGCAGGGGCGTACGTACCACCCGCCGGCTGACGAATGCCCGCTCTGCCCCTCGCGCGAGGGACGGCTCAGCGAGATCCCCGACGCCACCTACGACGTCGCCGTCTTCGAGAACCGTTTCCCCTCCCTCGCCGGTGACTCCGGCCGCTGCGAGGTCGTCTGTTTCACCTCCGACCACGACGTGTCCTTCGCCGGCCTCACCGACGACCAGGCCGCCCTGGTCCTGGAGGCATGGACCGACCGCACGGCCGACCTCGCCGAGCTCCCGCAGGTCACCCAGGTGTTCTGCTTCGAGAACCGGGGCGCCGAGATCGGCGTCACCCTCGGCCACCCCCACGGGCAGATCTACGGCTACCCCTTCGTCACGCCTCGCACCGAGCTGATGATGCGCTCGGCGCAGACCCACCGCGCCGAGACCGGCCGCAACCTCTTCGACGACGTCGTCGCCCGCGAGCTCGCCGACGGCGACCGTGTCGTCCTGGAGGGCGAGCACTGGGTCGCCTTCGTGCCGTACGCCGCGCACTGGCCCTACGAGGTCCACCTCCACCCGCGCCGCCGCGTTCCCGACCTGCGGGAGCTCGACGAGGGAGCCCGCACGGAGTTCCCACAGATCTATCTGGAACTCTTGAGGCGATTCGACCGGATCTTCGGCCCCGGCGAGCCGCCGACCCCGTACATCTCGGCCTGGCACCAGGCCCCGTTCAGGGTCCCCGGCCGTGAGGAGTTCGGGCTGCACCTCGAGCTTTTCACCATCAGGCGGACCACTGGCAAGCTGAAGTTCCTCGCGGGCTCCGAGTCCGGCATGGGCGTGTTCATCAACGACGTGCCGCCGGAGGCCGCGGCCCAGCGACTGCGAGAGGTAGCGAGCGAGTGAGCAACACCGGCAAGAAGTACCTGGTGACGGGCGGCGCGGGATACGTGGGCGGTGTCGTCGCCGCACACCTGCTGGAGGCCGGCCACACCGTGACCGTCCTCGACGACCTGTCGACGGGCTTCCGCGAGGGCGTCCCCGCGGGCGCCGAGTTCATCGAGGGCCGCATTCAGGACGCCGCCAAGTGGCTGGACCCCTCCTACGACGGAGTGCTGCACTTCGCCGCATACTCCCAGGTGGGCGAGTCCGTCGTCGACCCCGAGAAGTACTGGGTCAACAACGTCGGCGGCACCACCGCCCTCCTCGCCGCCATGCGTGAGGCGGGGGTGCGCACCCTCGTCTTCTCCTCCACCGCGGCGACCTACGGGGAGCCGGTCTCCAGCCCCATCACGGAGACCGACCCCACCGCGCCCACCAGCCCGTACGGCGCCTCCAAGCTCGCCGTCGACCACATGATCAGCGGCGAGGCGACCGCCCACGGCCTGGCCGCCGTCTCCCTGCGCTACTTCAACGTCGCCGGCGCCTACGGCAGCTGCGGCGAGCGCCACAGCCCCGAGTCGCACCTCATCCCGCTGGTCCTCCAGGTCGCGCTCGGCCGGCGGGAGTCGATCTCCGTGTACGGCGACGACTACCCGACCCCGGACGGCACCTGCGTACGCGACTACATCCACGTCGCCGACCTCGCCGAGGCCCACCTGCTGGCCCTCGAAGCGGCCACCGCGGGCGAACACCTCATCTGCAACCTCGGCAACGGCAACGGCTTCTCCGTACGCGAAGTCATCGAGACCGTCCGCCAGGTCACCGGCCACCCGGTCCCCGAGACCGCCGCACCCCGGCGCGGCGGCGACCCGGCCGTCCTCGTCGCCTCCGCCGCCACCGCCAGGGAGAGGCTCGGCTGGCAGCCGTCCCGCGCCGACCTGGCCGCCATCGTCGCCGACGCGTGGACGTTCGCCCGCCGAGAGGACCCCACGGCACCATGACCGACAACACCGACCTGACCGTCTCCTTCACCGAGCTCTACGGGACCGCCCCCGAGGGGATCTGGGCAGCACCCGGACGAGTGAACCTGATCGGTGAGTACACCGACTTCAACGACGGCTTCGTCATGCCGCTGGCCCTCCCGCACCAAGCCCGCGCGGCCGTCGCCCGCCGCACCGACGGACAGCTGCGCCTGCATTCCACCGACGTACCGGGCGGCGTGGTCTCCCTGCGCGTCGACGAGCTGGTCCCGCACTCCGGCCACGGCTGGGCCGCCTACCCGGCCGGTGTCGTCTGGGCGCTCCGCGAGGCCGGTCACCCGGTCACCGGGGCGGACATCCAGCTCACCTCCACCGTGCCGGTGGGCGCCGGACTCTCCTCGTCCGCCGCCCTCGAAGTCGTCACCGCGCTCGCCCTGAACGACCTCTTCGCACTGGGCCTGAGCGCACCGGAGATCGCCGTGCTCGGCCAGCGGGCCGAGAACCTGTTCGTCGGCGTGCCCTGCGGCGTCATGGACCAGATGGCCTCCGCCTGCTGCGCCGAGGGCCACGCGCTGTACCTCGACACCCGCGACCTCAGCCAGCGCCAGGTCCCCTTCGACCTGCCCGCGCACGGGCTGCAGCTGCTCGTCGTCGACACCCGGGTCAAGCACTCCCTGGGCGACGGCGCGTACGCGGAGCGCCGGGCCGGCTGCGAGGCGGGCGCCCGGGCACTCGGTGTCCCCAACCTCCGCGACCTTCCGTACGAGGGCCTGGGCGCCGCACTGGAGACCCTCGCGGCGGCGGGCGAGGACGAGTCGGTCGTGCGCTACGTCCGCCATGTGGTGAGTGACAACCACCGGGTGGAGCAGATCATTTCGCTGCTCGACGCGGGTGAGGTGCGCGCGGCGGGCCCGGTCCTCAACCAGGGGCACCTCTCGCTCCGCGACGACCTGCGGGTCTCGTGCCCGGAGCTGGACCTCGTGGTCTCCACGGCGAACACCGCCGGGGCGCTCGGGGCCAGGATGACGGGAGGCGGCTTCGGCGGCTCGGCGATCGTGCTGGTGGAGGAAGCGATGGCGGACACCGTCGCCAAGGCCGTTTCGGAAGCCTTCACCTCCGCCGGTCACGCCACCCCTGGAATCTTCCCCGCGGTTCCTTCGGCGGGGGCCCGGCGGGTCGCTCCAGCCGCTTGACCAGGATGAACTCCGCGACGCCGGGCGGGTAGTCCGCTACCTCGCCGACCACCTCGTACCCCTGCTTCCGGTAGAAGTCCGGGGCCTGGAAATCCCAGGTCTCGAGCCGGGAGCGGGTACAGGCCCGGTCGTCGTGGGCGAGACGTTCGGCCTCGGCGAGCAGCCGCGCGCCGAGGCCGAGGCCGCGGTGGGGGGTGTCCACCCAGAGCAGGTCCACGTGGAGCCAGTAGGCCCAGGTCCGCCCGCTCAGCCCGCCCGCCAGCTCTCCGCTGTCGTCCAGGAGCCAGACCTCCAGCGGGACTTCGTGTTCGGCGGAGGTCAAGTGCAGGGCGCGCAGCTCCGGTGATCCGTCCCAGTTCTCGTCGTGCAGCCGACGGCCCAGCAGAATACGACGTTCCTTGTCCACTTCGGTCTCAAGACGGAACATGTACAACACCCTAAACACCTCGGGTGGTCAGTTCTGCGAATAGCCTTCCGGCGCACACCGCCCGCCGTACGCTGATGCTCAGCACCGGTGGGGGCCGGTGCCGTTTCAGGGGACGAGACAGTCGGATACGACGCCCGGAGCGGGTGGCGGCCGGCACACGGCGGCGGCCGTGCGCTGGCGGTTCACCGGAGCTCCGGGCGTCGCGTCCGCCGTGGCCCGTCCCCGCCGGGGCCGGCCATGAACGGGCGCCCCAGGAGCTCACACAGCATGGGGGTGTCTGTGGCTCGTATCCGGGTTCTGGTGGTCGACGACCACCGCATCTTTGCCGAGTCCCTGGCGGCGGCTCTCGCCGCCGAACCGGACGTCGACGTGTCCGCTGCGGGCAGTGGCCCCGCCGCGCTGCGGTGTCTGGAGCGCGCGAACGCCGAGGGGCGCCGCTACGACGTGATGCTGGTCGACGCCGAACTGGGCGTTCTCGCCCCGGGCGGCGGCCGGACCGTTCCCGCGCCGCGCGGCGCACCGGACGGCGCATCCGACAGCGCTCCGGTGGACGGCATCTCGCTGGTGGCCGGGGTGCGTGCGGGGCATCCGCACATGCGCACGGTGGTACTCGCCGAGATGGACGACCCGCGCCGGGCCGCGACGGCCCTGCAGGCCGGGGCGTCGGGCTGGGTCGCCAAGGACTGTTCACTGCAGAGGCTGCTGACGGTCATACGGGGCGTGCTGCGTGACGAGACGCATCTGCCGGCCGCCCTGCTGACCGGGGTCCTGCGGGAGCTGACCGCGGCCCGCAAGCACCGCACCGAGAGCGAGCAGCTCGTCGAGTCGCTGACGCCGCGCGAGCGCGAGGTGTTGCGCTGCATGGTGGCGGGCCTGGGCCGCAAGGCGGTCGCGGAGCGGCTCTTCCTGTCCCCGCACACGGTGCGTACCCATATGCAGAACGTGCTGGGGAAGCTGGGTGTGCACTCGACCCTGGCGGCCGTGGCGCTGGCCCGGCGGGCAGGGGTGGGACCGGTCGAGCTAACCGGGGACGTTGTCGAACGGGGCGGTCAGCTGGCGTAGCAGCCCGGCGAGTTCGGACCGCTGCTGACGGGAGAGCTCGCCCAGGATGGCCCGCTCCTGGTCGAGCAGCCCGGCCAGCGACTGGTCGGCCTTGTCGCGGCCCAGGTCGGTCAGCCGGACCAGGACACCACGGCGGTCGCTCGGGTCGGGCAGCCGCTCCACCAGGTTCTTCTTGGTCAGCCGGTCGATGCGGTTCGTCATCGTGCCCGAGGTGACCAGGGTCTGGGTGAGGAGCTGGCCGGGGGAGAGCTGGTACGGGGAACCGGCGCGGCGCAGGGACGTCAGGACGTCGAATTCCCAGGGCTCCAGCTCGTGCTCCGCGAAGGCGATTCTGCGGGCCCGGTCCAGATGCCTGGCCAGGCGGGAGACGCGGCTCAGGACCTCGAGTGGTTCCACGTCGAGGTCGGGGCGCTCGCGGCGCCATGCAGCGACCAGTCGGTCGACCTCGTCCTCCATGTCGATCAGTGTAGAGGGTCCCTCGACATGAAGTCTCTTGAATTCAAGTGTCTTGACATCGAGAGACCTGCTGGTGATCCTGACCGCATGACAGCACCCACCTGGGATCCTCGGCAATACCTCCGCCACGCGGACCACCGCACCCGCCCCTTCCACGACCTCCTGGCCCGGACCGGACCCCTGCCGCACGAACCCGCACCCCGGATCGCCGACCTCGGCTGCGGCGCGGGCAACGCCACCACCCTCCTCGCGGCCCGCTGGCCCGGCGCCCGCATCACCGGCTACGACAGCTCCCCCCGGATGCTCGAACGCGCCCGCGCCCACGCCGGACCTCTCCTCGACTTCACCGAAGCCGACGCCACCACCTGGGCACCCACCGAGACGTACGACCTCATCGTCTCCAATGCCCTGCTCCAATGGGTCCCCGGCCACACCGCCCGTTTCCCCCAGTGGCTGGGCGCCCTCGCCCCCGGCGGCACCCTCGCCTTCCAGGTCCCCGGCAACTTCGACGCCCCCAGCCACACCCTCATGCGTGAACTCGCCGGATCCTCCCGCTGGCACGACCGCCTCGGCGGCCTCCTGCGCCACGGCGACGCCGTGCACACGCCCGCCGACTACCTGGAACACCTCACCGCGCCCGGTCGCACCGTCGACGTATGGGAGAGCACCTACCTGCACCTGCTCCAGGGCGAGGACCCCGTCCTCGACTGGGTCAAGGGCACCGGCCTCCGCCCCCCTCCTCGACGCCCTCGCCGAGGACCCGGAGGCCCAGGAGGCCTTCCTCACCGAATACCGGGACCTGCTGCGCACCGCCTACCCGGCCGGCCCGCACGGCACGGTCTTCCCGTTCCGCAGGATCTTCGCCGTCACCATGACCGCGGGGTGAACGTCCCGGCGGGGCGTCACAGCGCGTCGAGGGCTTCCGCCGAGATGTCGAGGTCGACGGGGAACGGCACACCCGTCTTGAGCCGGTCGTGATGGATGCCCGTCAGCGCGTACGCCTTCGTCACCGGATCCAGCTCGTAGACCCGCACCACCGGGTGCCGGTCGGTGCCGGTCATCTCGACCAGCCAGAAGTGCTCGATTCCTGCGATGGCGTACTTGTGTGGCTTGGTCTCGCGGTCCCGGGCCTCGGAGTCGGGTGAGACCACCTCGACGGCGAGAACCATGTCCGCCGCCTCGAAACGGGTGAGCTCCCGCCCGGTGACCGCTTCCGCCCGGACGACGCAGACATCCGGCTCGGGGGCGTTGCGCCGGTCGAGGACCACGGTCATTTCACGGCGTGCCTTCAGCTCGGGCGGCGCGCTGCGGCGGAGCCCGGCCGTCAGAAGGTCGATGATCGTGCTGTGGAAATCTCGCTGCGGACCCACCAAGACCAGGCTCCCGTCGAGCAATTCCGTGTGCGGCGGGAGATCGGGCAGCGTGAACAGGTCGTCTACGGTGTATCCGTCCTGCGGGGGCGCCGGCCAGCCGCTGCTGTGCCCGGTGATCGGCTCGGCGGTCATGGTTCCTCCCATGGACGGGATTCTGGTCCTGCCCCACCACAGTAAGGTCCGGTTCGCGGCTCCGTCATCACAACGAGTGATCACGCGCGCACCGCGGCAGGGATCAGCTCTTCCGGTGGCCTATCAGCCGCGGCTTCGACTCCAGGTTCTCCAGCCCGTGCCACGCCAGATTCACCAGATGGGCCGCGACCTCGGCCTTCTTCGGCTTTCGCACGTCCAGCCACCACTGGCCGGTCAGCGCCACCATCCCGACCAGGGCCTGCGCGTACAGCGGGGCCAGCTTCGGGTCGAAGCCCCGGGCCTTGAACTCCAGGCCCAGGATGTCCTCGACCTGCGTCGCGATGTCGCTGATCAGCGACGCGAAGGTGCCCGTGGACTGGGCGACCGGGGAGTCACGGACCAGGATCCGGAAACCGTCCGTATACGTCTCGATGTAGTCGAGCAGCGCGAACGCCGCCTGTTCCAGCAGCTCACGCGGATGACCCGCCGTGAGCGCCCCCGTCACCAGGTCCAGCAACTGGCGCATCTCACGGTCGACCACCACGGCGTACAGACCCTCCTTGCCGCCGAAGTGCTCGTACACCACCGGCTTGGAGACCCCGGCGCGCGCCGCGATCTCCTCCACCGAGGTGCCCTCGAAGCCCTTGTCGGCGAACAGGGCGCGGCCGATGTCCAGGAGTTGCTCGCGGCGCTCCTTGCCCGTCATCCGGACCCGCCGAGCCCGTCGCGTGGGGGCAGGCGTGCTCTTCTCGCCGCTGGTGCTTCCGTCGGTCGCCACGTCGTCAATCATGCAGGGTCGGCGGCCGGAGGCTTGCGCCGGGAGGCGATACGCGTGGCATCGGGCCACCGCACGTCGTGGGCCCAGCCCAGCTTCTCGAACCAGCGGATCAGCCGGGCGCTGGAATCGATCTGCCCCCTCATCACTCCGTGCCGCGCACTCGTCGGGTCCGCATGGTGCAGGTTGTGCCAGGACTCGCCGCACGAGAGCACCGCCAGCCACCACACGTTCCCGGACCTGTCGCGGGACTTGAAGGGCCGCTTGCCGACCGCGTGACAGATCGAGTTGATCGACCACGTCACGTGGTGCAGCAGTGCGACACGGACCAGCGAACCCCAGAAGAAGGCGGTGAACGCACCCCACCACGACAGGGTGACCAGGCCGCCGACCAGCGGCGGAATCGCCAGCGAGAGGATCGTGAAGCTGAGGAAGTGACGCGAGATCGCTCGCATCGCCGGGTCTCTGACCAGGTCCGGGGCGTACTTCTGCTGCGGCGTCTGCTCCTCGTTGAACATCCAGCCGATGTGGGCCCACCACAGGCCCTTCAGCAGCGCCGGAAGGTCGTCACCGAACCGCCACGGCGAATGAGGGTCGCCCTCGGCGTCGGAGAACCGGTGGTGCTTGCGGTGGTCGGCCACCCAGCGCACCAGCGGACCCTCCACCGCCATGGAGCCGGCGACGGCCAGGGCGACACGGAGCGGACGCTTCGCCTTGAACGAGCCGTGCGTGAAGTAGCGGTGGAATCCGATCGTCACGCCGTGGCAGCCCCAGTAGTACATGGCGACCAGCAGGCCCAGGTCGAGCCAGCTGACACCACGGCCCCAGGCCAGCGGCACAGCCGCGACCAGGGCCGCGAACGGCACCACGATGAACAGCAGCAGCGCGACCTGTTCGACCGAACGTTTCTTGTCGCCGCCGAGCGTGGCGGAGGGGGTTGCGGGGTCGCCTGCCGTCGGCGGCAGGCCGTCGTCGATCACATCGGGGCTTGTGGGCATTGGGGAGTCCCCTGTGAGGTGAGGAAATATGACGGTATGAGCGGGCTACGCTTCCGTAACCTACGGCAACGTAAGTATGACAGCGAAGAAGGCCGCGGCACGCGCGCGCCGCCGCCGCAGCCCCGCCGCGACGGGGCCCGTACCCCCCGCCTACCCCGGATCCGGACCACCCCGCAGGGCAACGAGCACGCCGAACCCCCGGACACCTATCCTGGGAGCGTCGGACAGCGCGGTCCGCACTCTGCACATCCGGGGTGACCCGTCAGCACCGCGAGCGCCCCGGCCCCCCTGACAGACGTGCTCAACCACTGCAAGGAGCCGCACACTGTGAGCAGTGCCGACCAGACCCCTGCCGCCAACACCGAACTGCGGGCCGACATCCGCCGCCTCGGCGACCTGCTGGGCGAGACCCTCGTACGCCAGGAAGGCCAGGACCTCCTCGACCTCGTCGAACGAGTCCGCGCCCTGACCCGCACCGACGGCGAGGCAGCGGCCGAGCTCCTCGGCGACACGGACCTGGAGACCGCCGCACAGCTCGTGCGCGCCTTCTCCACCTACTTCCACCTCGCCAACGTCACCGAGCAGGTCCACCGCGCCCACGAGATGCGCGACCGCCGGGCCGCCGAAGGCGGGCTCCTCGCCCGCACCGCCGACCGCCTCAAGGACGCCGACCCCGAACACCTGCGCGAGACGGTCAAGAACCTCAACGTACGGCCCGTCTTCACCGCGCACCCCACGGAAGCCGCACGGCGCTCCGTGCTCAACAAGCTCCGCCGCATCGCCGAGCTGCTCGAAACCCCCGTCATCGAGGCCGACCGCCGGCGCCACGACCTCCGGCTCGCCGAGAACATCGACCTCATCTGGCAGACCGACGAGCTCCGCGTCGTGCGCCCCGAGCCCGCCGACGAAGCCCGCAACGCCATCTACTACCTCGACGAACTCCACGCCAACGCCGTCGGCGACGTCCTCGAGGACCTCGCCGCCGAACTGGAACGCGTCGGCGTCGAACTCCCCGCCGGCACCCGGCCCCTCACTTTCGGCACCTGGATCGGCGGAGACCGCGACGGCAACCCCAACGTGACGCCCGCCGTCACCTGGGACGTGCTCATCCTCCAGCACGAGCACGGCATCACCGACGCCCTCGAACTCGTCGACTACCTGCGCGGACTCCTCTCCAACTCCATCCGCTACACCGGAGCCACCGACGAGCTCCTCACCTCCCTCCAGACCGACCTGGAGCGACTGCCGGAGATCAGCCCCCGCTACAAGCGGCTGAACGCCGAAGAGCCCTACCGGCTCAAGGCCACCTGCATCCGCCAGAAGCTCGTCAACACCCGCGAGCGCCTCGCCACCGGCACCCCTCACCGCCCCGGCTGCGACTACCTCGGCACCGCCGAGCTCATCGCCGACCTGGCCCTGATCCAGGCCTCCCTGCGCGAGCACCGCGGCGGACTCTTCGCCGACGGCCGTATGGACCGCACCATCCGCACGCTCTCCGCGTTCGGCCTCCAGCTCGCCACCATGGACGTCCGCGAACACGCCGACGCCCACCACCACGCCCTCGGCCAGCTCTTCGACCGCCTCGGCGAGGAGTCCTGGCGCTACGCCGACATGCCCCGCGACTACCGGCAGAAGCTCCTCGCCAAGGAACTCCGCTCCCGCCGTCCCCTCGCCCCCACCCCGGCCCCTCTCGACGCCGCCGGCGAGAAGACCCTCGGTGTCTTCCACACCATCAAGCAGGCCTTCGAACGTTTCGGCCCCGAAGTCATCGAGTCCTACATCATCTCGATGTGCCAGGGCGCCGACGACGTCTTCGCCGCAGCCGTCCTCGCCCGCGAAGCCGGACTCGTCGACCTCCACGGCGGCTGGGCCAAGATCGGCATCGTCCCGCTCCTCGAGACCACCGACGAGCTCCGCGCGGCCGACGTCATCCTCGACGAAATGCTCGCCGACCCCTCCTACCGCCGCCTCGTCTCACTCCGCGGCGACGTCCAGGAGGTCATGCTCGGATACTCCGACTCCTCCAAGTTCGGCGGCATCACCACCTCCCAGTGGGAGATCCACCGAGCCCAGCGCCGGCTCCGGGACGTGGCCCACCGCTACGGTGTGCGCCTGCGCCTCTTCCACGGCCGCGGCGGCACCGTCGGCCGAGGCGGCGGCCCCTCCCACGACGCGATCCTCGCCCAGCCGTGGGGAACGCTCGAAGGCGAGATCAAGGTGACCGAGCAGGGGGAGGTCATCTCCGACAAGTACCTCATCCCGGCGCTGGCACGGGAGAACCTGGAGCTGACCGTCGCGGCCACCCTCCAGGCCTCCGCCCTGCACACGGCACCCCGACAGTCCGACGAGGCACTGGCCCGCTGGGACGCGGCCATGGACACCGTCTCGGACGCCGCCCACGCGGCCTACCGCAAGCTGGTCGAGGACCCCGACCTGCCGACGTACTTCCTCGCCTCCACCCCGGTGGACCAGCTCGCCGACCTGCACCTGGGCTCGCGGCCCTCCCGCCGCCCCGGCTCGGGCGTCTCGCTCGACGGCCTGCGCGCCATCCCGTGGGTCTTCGGCTGGACCCAGTCACGCCAGATCGTCCCCGGCTGGTTCGGCGTCGGCTCCGGCCTCAAGGCACTGCGCGAAGCCGGTCTCGACACCGTGCTGGAAGAAATGCACGGACAGTGGCACTTCTTCCAGAACTTCCTCTCCAACGTCGAGATGACCCTCGCCAAGACCGACCTGCGCATCGCCCGGCACTACGTCGACACTCTCGTCCCCGACGAGCTCAAGCACGTCTTCGACGTCATCCAGGCCGAGCACGCGCTCACCGTGCAGGAAGTCCTCAAGGTCACCGGCGGCAAGGAACTCCTCGGCACCAACCCGGTGCTGCAGCAGACCTTCGCCATCCGTGACGCCTACCTGGACCCGATCTCCTACCTCCAGGTGTCCCTGCTCTCCCGCCAGCGTCAGGCGGCCGAGCGCGGCGAGGAAGCCGACCCGCTGCTCGCCCGCGCCCTGCTGCTGACCGTCAACGGCGTCGCCGCCGGACTCCGTAACACCGGCTGACCCGTACCGGAGTGACCGGGTGCGGTCCCGTCAGAGGGCGACGAACGTCGCCGTCAGCAGGACCGCACCCGCGATCCCCGCACCCCACGCCGTCCGGGTCAGCCGCATGCCGCCGCCGATCAGCAGCGCGGCCAGCACCAGCGCACCACCCAACGGCACCCAGGCATGCAGGAAGCCCGGCGTTCCGGTACGTACGACCTCACCGGTGCCGGGCTTCAACACGACGGGGAAACGGGCCCCCTTCTTCACCGCCACGGACCGCTGGATCGTCACGGCGGACCGGTCCCGCGACTCCGCGTCGGCCGCGAACGACCCCGTGCACACGTCCTCACCGCACGTCGTCACCGCCATCGTCCCGTGCTCACGGCCCTTGGCAAGAACGATGTGATGCGCGCTGTTCCACGACGACCACACGCCCGCGACCAGCAGCAACAGGACGACACAGCCCGCGGCGAACATACGGCCATGGGCCAGCAGCCGGTGGGACGAACTCCGTTTCATGGGGGCCGATCCTTGGGCAGAGTCCTGCCCTCGGTCAACCTGTGGCCGGAAATGGCCCAGAAAGCAGCAGGAATGTCAGGAGTTGTACGAGGACTGGGCCCGCTCCAGCCCGTCCGCCAGCAGCGACTCCACCGAATCCGCCGCCCGGTCGACCAGGTACGCAAGCTCCTTGCGCTCCGTACCCGAGAAATCCTTCAGCACGAAGTCCGCGACCTGCATCCGCCCCGGCGGCCGGCCGATCCCGAACCGCACCCGGTGATAGTCCGGACCCATCGCCTTCGTCATCGACTTCAACCCGTTGTGCCCGTTGTCGCCACCGCCTGACTTCAGCCGCAGCATGCCGAAATCGATGTCCAGCTCGTCATGCACCGCCACGATGTGATCCAGGGGCACCTTGTAGAAGTCACGCAAGGCCGTGACGGGCCCACCGGACAGATTCATGTACGACATCGGCTTCGCCAGCACCACCCGCCGGCTCCCAGGTCCGGGCGGGCCGATCCGCCCCTCCAGCACCTGTGCCTGCGCCTTCTGCGCCCGCTTGAACTTCCCTCCGATCCGCTCTGCCAGGAGGTCGGCGACCATGAACCCGACGTTGTGCCGGTTCGCCGCGTGATCAGGGCCGGGATTGCCGAGGCCCACGATCAGCCAGGGGTCGGTGACGTCGGACATCTGCGCTCGGTCTCCTCGCGTACGAACCAGTGGTGACAGGGAAACGGGGTGGCGGATTCCCCGGAAGGGAACCGCCACCCCGTCAGTGAAGCAGGTGGGGCGAGGATCAGGCCTCGGCGGAAGCCTCCTCGGCGGGGGCCTCCTCGACCTGCGCGGAGACGACCTGGAGCACGACGGCGTCCTCGTCACCGGCGAGCACGGAGCCGGAGGGCAGCGGGACGTCCTTGGCCAGGATCGAGTCACCGGCGTCCAGACCCGCGATCGAGACCGTGACGGACTCCGGGATGTGGGTGGCCTCGGCCTCGACGAGCAGGGTGTTCTGCACGTACTCGAGGAGGTTGCCGCCCGGGGCCAGCTCGCCCTCGACGTGCACCGCGATCTCGACCTCGACCTTCTCGCCGCGCTTCACGGTGAGGAGGTCGACGTGCTCGATGTTGCCCTTGATCGCGTTGCGCTGCACGGCCTTCGGGATCACCAGGGCGTCCTTGCCGTCGATCTCGAGGCCGATCAGGACGTTGGCGGTACGCAGGGCGAGAAGCAGGTCGTGGCCCGGCAGGTTGATGTGCACCGGCTCAGCACCGTGGCCGTAGACGACCCCGGGAACCAGGTTGGCACGGCGGGTACGACGGGCAGCGCCCTTGCCGAACTCCGTACGGACCGTTGCGTCGAGCTTGATCTCAGCCATGCTGCACTCCTCGTAAGGTGACGAAAAACCGATGGTCACCCGGCCCACGACAGGCCTGCTACGAAGAGCGCGTCGATAACGGACCACCGGCCCCGTGCCTGCGCACGAGAACGGCCTCCCTCGCCGAGCAACTTGTCCAGTCTACCCGGCGGGGAGGCCGCACCCAAAGTGGATCACCCGCAGGCGGTCCGCAGGCGGTCAGTCGCCCTGCTCCTCGAAGAGACTCGTCACCGAACCGTCCTCGAAGACCTCCCGCACGGCGCGTGCGATGGTCGGGGCGATCGAGAGAACCGTGATCTTGTCGATCTCCAGCTCACCCGGTGTCGGCAGGGTGTCCGTGAAGACGAACTCGCTGACCTTGGAGTTCTTCAGACGGTCCGCGGCGGGGCCCGAGAGGACACCGTGGGTCGCCGTCACTATGACGTCTTCGGCACCGTGCGCGAAGAGGGCGTCCGCGGCCGCGCAGATGGTGCCACCCGTGTCGATCATGTCGTCGACCAGGACGCAGACCCGGCCCTCGACGTTGCCCACGACCTCGTGGACACTGACCTGGTTCGGGACGTCCTTGTCGCGGCGCTTGTGAACGATCGCCAGCGGGGCGTCCAGACGGTCGCACCAGCGGTCGGCGACGCGCACCCGGCCGGCGTCCGGAGAGACGATCGTCAGCTTCGAGCGGTCGACCTTCGCACCGACGTAGTCGGCCAGGATCGGCAGCGCGAACAGGTGGTCCACCGGGCCGTCGAAGAAGCCCTGGATCTGGTCGGTGTGCAGATCGACGGTGAGGATGCGGTCCGCGCCCGCCGTCTTCATCAGGTCTGCGACCATACGCGCGGAGATCGGCTCACGACCACGGTGCTTCTTGTCCTGACGGGCATACCCGTAGAACGGCACGATCACCGTGATCGACCGCGCCGACGCGCGCTTCAGCGCGTCCAGCATGATCAGCTGCTCCATGATCCACTTGTTGATCGGAGCCGTGTGGCTCTGGATCAGGAAGCAGTCGGCGCCGCGAGCGGACTCCTGGAAACGTACGTAGATCTCCCCGTTGGCGAAATCGAAGGCCTTCGTCGGCACGAGACCGACACCCAGTTGATGTGCGACCTCCTCGGCCAGCTCGGGGTGGGCGCGGCCGGAGAAGAGCATCAGCTTCTTCTCGCCGGTCGTCTTGATCCCGGTCACAGCACAGTCTCCTCAGACGTGTATCTGGCACCGCGCGCATGTGTCCCGATGTGCGACGAGCCAGCCGAAATGGGTGAGCATCTATCACGGTACGCCGAGTCCGGCGCGCCTGTTTCCGGTCAGCTTTCGCCGTCGGGCTCCTGCACAGCGGCCTGAGCCGCCTGCGCAGCCGCGCTGCCAGGACGCTTCCGAGCCACCCAGCCCTCGATATTCCGCTGCTGGCCCCGGGCCACGGCCAGTGAACCGGCAGGTACGTCCTTGGTGATGACCGAACCGGCAGCGGTGTAAACGCCGTCCCCGACCGTGACAGGCGCCACAAACATATTGTCCGACCCGGTCCGGCAGTGCGACCCGATCGTCGTGTGGTGCTTGGCCACCCCGTCGTAGTTCACGAACACGCTCGCCGCACCGATGTTGGTGTGGTCACCGATCGTCGCGTCCCCGACGTAACTCAGGTGCGGCACCTTCGTGCCCTCGCCGATCGTCGCGTTCTTCATCTCGACGTACGTACCCGCCTTGGACTTCGCGCCCAGCCTGGTCCCCGGCCGGAGATACGCGAAGGGCCCCACGGACGCGCCGGGGCCCACCACGGCGCTGTCCGAAACCGTGTTGTCCACCCGGGCGCCCGCGTGCACGACCGTGTCCTTCAACCGCGAGTTCGGACCCACCTCGGCGTCTTCCGCGAGGTGCGTCGAGCCCAGCAGCTGGGTTCCCGGGTGCACGACCGCGTCACGCTCGTACGTCACCGTCGCGTCGATCAGCGTCGACGCCGGGTCCACGACCGTCACGCCCGCCAGCATCGCTCGCCGGAGGAGCCGCTCGTTGAACAGGCGGCGGGCCTCGGCCAGCTGGAGCCGGTTGTTGATACCCAGGATCTCCCGGTGGTCGCCGGCTACCGAGGCGCCCACCCGGTGCCCGGCCTCGCGCAGGATCGACAGCACATCGGTGAGGTACTCCTCGCCCTGGCTGTTGTCCGTACGCACCTTGCCGAGCGCGTCGCCGAGCAGTCGGCCGTCGAACGCGAAGACCCCGGAGTTGATCTCGCGGATGGCGCGCTGCGCGACGGTGGCGTCCTTGTGCTCGACGATCCCGGTGACCGCTCCGGTGGCCGCGTCTCGGACGATCCGGCCGTAGCCGGTCGAGTCCGGGACCTCGGCGGTCAGCACGGTGACGGCGTTCGCGTCGGCGGCGTGGGTCGTGGCGAGGGCGGAGAGGGTCTCGCCGGAGAGCAGCGGGGTGTCCCCGCAGACGACGATCACGGTGCCGTCGACGGTGCCGCCGAGCTCCTCCAGGCCCGTCCGGACCGCGTGGCCGGTGCCGTTCTGCTCGGCCTGGTAGGCCGTCCGTACGGGGGTGCCCCCGGCGGAGAGGTGTGCGGTGACCTGCTCGCCGGCGTGGCCGACCACGACGACGAGGTGCTCGGGGTCGAGCTCGCGGGAGGCGGCGACGACATGTCCGACGAGCGAGCGGCCGGAGATCTCGTGCAGGACCTTGGGGGTCTTCGACTTCATGCGGGTGCCCTCACCCGCTGCGAGGACGACGACGGCTGCCGGGCTGTTGGCGCTCACGGATGTGCCCTTCGGCTTCGGGTGGTGGACATCCGCAGGATACCGGGGGCGTTTATGCCCGAAACGAGCGCGGGCCCCGACCGTGAGGTCGGGGCCCGCGCGTACAGCTCCCCCACCAGGACTTGAACCCGGACAAATAGCACCAAAAGCTACTGTGCTGCCAATTACACCATGGGGGAATAAAGCGGACATTACTTCATTCCGCTCGATTGGCACCCAACACTATGCCGTACCGAGCGCCTTCCGCGCGACGGCGGAGCTCGGCGCTCTTGCTGACGCAGGTCGACAGGCGGCCGCGATATGCCTCGTTCGTGTTCTTTCGCGCGGTGATGGGGCTGTGCTTCTCGAGAGTCGGGATCGCTGTCGCTGATGCGGACGTCCGGGTCGCAAGAGGGCTCGGTTCACCGGATTGTGTGATCTACGTATGTTTGCGGTACGACCAGTCGCTTTCTGTGCTGATGGAGTCTCCCGAAAAAGAGATGCGTCCGCCCGTAGGCTGGACGCCATGACCGCAATGGGGGCAGACCGGGAAGCGGCGGGACCGACCACCCGCGGCTACTGGTGGTGGGAGCGGCGGCGGGGTGTCGCCCTGGACGTGGGGCTGGCGCTGGTTTCGGCGCTGGAGTGTGCGCTGGAGGGGGTGGCGTTCGCCGGGGACAACGGGCTGCCGGTGCCGCTCGGGGTGCTCTTCGGGTTGCTGGCGGGTTCGGTGCTGGTCCTGCGCAGGCGGTGGCCGATCGCCGTGGTGCTGGTCTCCATAGCGACGACCCCGGCCGAGATGGGTTTCCTGATGGGGATCGTCGGGCTGTACACCCTGGCGGCTTCCGAGGTGCCGCGCAGGATCACGGTCGTGCTGACGGGGATGACGCTCGTGGGCACGTTCATCGTGTCGTACGTGCGGCTGCGGCAGAGCATGAGTGAGCACGCCGAATTCGGGCCGTTCTGGTACGTCCCGGTGGTGTCGCTCTTCATGTCGCTGGGGCTGACGGCGCCCTCGGTGTTCTTCGGCCTCTACATCGGGGCCAGGCGCAGGCTGATGGAGAGCCTGCGGGAGCGTGCGGATTCGCTGGAGCGGGAGTTGTCGCTGCTGGCGGACCGGGCGGAGGAGCGGGCCGAATGGGCGCGTACGGAGGAGCGGGGCCGGATCGCCCGGGAGATGCATGACGTGGTCGCGCACCGGGTGAGTCTGATGGTGGTGCACGCGGCGGCGTTGCAGGCGGTGGCTCCGAAGGATCCGGCGAAGGCGGTGCGTAACGCGGCGCTGGTGGGGGACATGGGCCGGCAGGCGTTGACGGAGCTGCGGGAGATGCTCGGGGTGCTGCGGAGTGGGGACGCTCTGGTGGCTCCGCGGGCGGGGCAGGTGCCGTTGGCCTCGGTGGGGCGGGCGGCGGCTGCGGCTGCTGCGGCCGTGGCCGAGGACGGGCCGCGGTTGTGTGAGGTGGAGGCGTTGGTGGCGCAGTCCCGTGAGGCGGGGATGACGGTGGAGCTGTCGGTGGAGGGGGAACTGCGCACCTATGCGCCGGAGGTGGAGCAGACGGCGTACCGGGTGGTGCAGGAGGCGTTGACGAACGTGCACAAGCATGCGGCGGGTGCGAAGACGTGGGTGCGGTTGGCGCATCGGGGGGCGGAGGTGGCCATGCAGGTGGAGAACGGTCCGACGGACGGTGTGACGGCGGACGCGGGGCTGCCGAGTGGTGGTAACGGTCTGGTGGGGATGCGGGAGCGGGTGCAGGGGCTGGGGGGTGTGTTCGTGACAGGGCCGACGGATGTGGGGGGTTTCCGGGTGTCGGCGGTCCTGCCGGACGGTGGAGCGGTGTGAGGGGGATCAGCCGGTGGTGAGGCGGGCGGGCTGGATGCCGGTCATGAGGGTTTCGAGGGCGCGGTCGATGTCGGAGCCCAGGTACCAGTCGCCGGTGTGGTCGATGGAGTAGACGCGTCCTTGGCTGTCGATGGCGAGGACCGCTTGGCTGTCGCCTTCTTCGCCGAGGGGGGCGACTTCGGATTCGAGGGCGCGTCCGAGGTCGCCGAGTGTGCGTGCCAGGTGGAGTCCGCTGAGCGGGTCGATGTGCACGGTGGCGGTGGCGATCTGCCGGCCGGGTGCGGAGGGGCGGAGGTGGAGTCCGCCGAATTCGGCCCAGGCTTCGACGGCTGCGGGGAAGACGGCGTGCTGGTGCCCGCCAGGGGAGGTGTGGGAGCGGAGGGCGTCGGCCCATTCCTCGGCCTGGCGGATGTCCCAGCGTCCAGGTCGCCATCCGGCGTCGCGGAGTGCGGCGTCCACGGCGACGGGGAAGCGGGTGGTGGAGGTGCGGCTCTGCTGGCCGGGTACGTCGCGCATGAGGGGTGTGCTCAGCCCTTCTGGGCGGTGGTCGCCGCACCGCTGGTGAGGTCGACGGGGCGTACGCCGAAGTGGGCGAGCATCTCCGTGCAGGAGCGGCAGGGGGGTGCGTAGCTGCCGTGGAGGGGGTCGCCGTCCTCGCGGATGCGGCGGGCGGTGAGGCGGGCGTGTTTAAGCGCACGGCGGGCTTCACCGTTGGTGAGGGGTTTGCGCTGGGCGCGTTTGGAGCGGCTCTCGTCGGCAGCGGTGAGCTGGCGTGACAGGAGTATGGCTTCGGGGCAGCGTCCGGTGAAGCGTTCGCGCTGGTTGCTGGTGAGGGTGTCGAGGAAGTCCTGCACGAGGGGGTGGAGGACGGGTGGCTGGTCGCCTTTGCCCGCGGTGCAGGTGAGTGTTTCCCCGCGTACGGACAGGGCTGCGGCCACGGCGGGCAGGATGCCGTCGCGGCGGTGGTGGAGCTGGGGCGGGCGGTTTGGCTCGGTGGCGCTCCAACTGAGTCGCGGGTCTCCGGATGTGACTGTTTGTGCTGTGTGCATGGTGCTGGTGTCCCTCCCTGCAATCCCCTGCAATCCCCCGAGTTGCGGGGGACAGCCTGCCAAATATGCAGGGTGGTGGGGAAGCTGGGTGGATGAAACGTGTCTGCGTGTCGCGGCTCGGTCGCTCGCTTGTCGCGTGTCCGTCACGCGTTGGTGACGTTCGGTGAGTGGGGTGCGGGGCGGGGGGCGTTGTTGCGTCACGGCATAGGCTGTGCGGAACACCGGACGCAGCAGGGGGCAACCGCCATGACGACAGGTCGGCTCGGGCAGCAAGCCGCGCCACCGAACGCGGCCTATGCCGGGCAGGTCGTGCAATTCCCGGATCCTGTCCGGGCGTCCCGCCACCCCAGGGGTGTGCGCGTGGACGGGGACGGCTTTCCGGTGCTTTCGCCGTACGCGCGTGCGTCCGCGGAGATCGCGGACCCTCCTCCGGGTTTCGGTGTCGACGAGTTGCGGCTGACGGATTACGTGTCGGCGAACGCGGCGTTGGCGGCGAGTGGGCACGAGCTGTGGGACACGATTCCC
This sequence comes from Streptomyces sp. NPDC002911, assembly GCF_053591835.1. NCBI lineage: Bacteria > Bacillati > Actinomycetota > Actinomycetes > Kitasatosporales > Streptomycetaceae > Streptomyces > Streptomyces sp. NPDC002911. Next base: position 219,494 of record NZ_JBSFUO010000006.1, read on the forward strand.
GCGGTGGCGACTCCGCACGGCTGGACGTGGCATCACGTGGCGGGTGGCCGGCGGATGGAGCTGGTGCCGGTCGAGGTGAAGGCGTTGTTGCGTCATCACGGCGGTCTGGCGACTGCTTCGGTGGATCAGAACCGTCGGGGTACGCGGCCGCTGCAGGAGACGCGGCCTGCTCATTTCCGGCTGCCGAAGGGTTCTGTGGCGGTGGGTGAGCAGCAGATCCTGGGTGTGGAGGAAGATCTGGGGTACCGGCTTCCGGGTGCGTACCGGTCGTTCCTCAAGGCGGCCGGTGGGTCGGCTCCGGTGGGTGCGGCGTTGGACGCGGAGCTGGGTCTGCTGGTGGACCAGCCGTTCTTCACGGTGCGCGACGAAGCCGCCATGAACGACCTCGTGTACGTCAACAAGTGTCTGCGTGATCACTTCACGAAGGATTACCTGGGCGTGGGTTTCGTCCAGGGCGGGATTCTCGCGGTGAAGGTGCGGGGCGGCGGCGTGGGGTCGGTCTGGTTCTGCGCGTACGACGACGCGCGGGATCAGGACGGCTGGAGCGTGCAGGAGCGGGTTGACCGGCTTCTGCTGCCGTGCGGTGAGGATTTCGATGCTTTCCTGCAGCGGCTGGCGGGTAATCCGCCGGAGCTGGAGACGGTGGCGAACCTGATGGTGGACGGTGGCTTCGCGCGGGCCGTCCCGGTGGAGGGGTGAGCGCGGTGGTGACGTTCGCGCAGGCGCAGGAGCGGGCGGATGAGTGGGTCAACGGTGACGTGCCCGCGTATCAGCACCGTGAGGTCCGGGTTCGTGAGTTCGAGCTGGGTTTCGTGGTGTGGGCCGAGGACCGTGCGGAGGGCCCCGTCTCGGACGGGGGCCGTCAGCGGTTGGTGATCGCCCGGGACAGCGGTGAGGCCACGTTGTGGCCGGGGCTGCCGGTGGGTGAGGTGATACGGCGGTACGAGGAGGATTACGGGGCGTCCGCGGAGGTGCGGGCTGCCCCGGAGCCGCCGCGGCGCATTGATCTGAATCAGACGTCGTTCCTGCTGACTCCGCCGGAGTGGTTGCAGGAGGCGGCGGACAAGCTGGGCATTCCGGACGGGCGTGCGGAGGCGTCGTCTTCGGCTTCGATGCCGTCGTCCACCGTTCCCGGGCCCCCTCCTGCTCCGTCCTCTCCTCCTTCCGTTTCTGGGCCGGCTCCTGCCGATTCGGGGGCGGGGTGGCCGGCTGCCGGTGGGCAGCGGGATCACGAGCCGACGGTCGACGACGGGGTGCCGGCCGGCGGGACTCCTTGGGCGGGTACGGACACGAGTGCGAGTGGTGACGGGGGCGGGGTGCCGCTGCCGGCGACGGTGTTCGCGCCACCGCTTTCGGGGTCGGACGATGACGGGACTCCGCCGCCGGTGGTTTCGGCGGAGGCGCCTACGGCGCTGATGTCGGGCGGCAGTCAGCTGCCGCCGACCGCTGTCGTTCCCGGTCTGGACCCGCAGGCGCCGCCTCCGGGGCCTCCTGCCCCGGCTCCTGCTGCCGCACGTCACGCTCCCGCTGCTCCGATGGCTCCCGCTCCGGGGCCCGGAGCGGGAGACATCGCGGACGCGGCGACGAGCAAGGCCGTCGTACCGCCGCGGGGTGCCCGGGGGGCGGGTCCGACGCCTCCGCCGCCGCCCGGGGCGCCTGGTACGCCGGGGGTACGGCCGGGGGCGACTCCACCGCCTTCGGGGCCGGGTGCACCGGGTGCGCCCGCGGGCGGCTACGTTCCGACGCAACTCGTCTCGCAGCTCGGCCCTCCGGGGACACCGGCGCCGGCTCCCGGTGCGACGCCGCCTCCGGGCGCGCCACAGCCGCCTGCTCCTCCCGGTCCGCCTGCTCCTCCCGGGCCTCCTGGTTCCACGCCGCCTCCGGGTGGCGGGATGCATCAGGCCGCAACGATGTTCGCCGACGCGAGCATCGGCGGCCCGAACGCGCCGCGTCCTCCGGGCCCGCCCGGCCCTCCTGCTCCTCCTGGCCCTCCGGGTGCTCCGGGTGCTCAGGGTGCGCCGCCTCCTCCTGGTTCCACACCGCCGCCCGGTGTTCCCGGCCCGCCCGGGCCTCCTCCGGGGGCGACGCCGCCTCCGGGCGGCGGGGTGCACCATGCCGCGACGATGCTGGCGGGGCCGGGGCGGGTCGGCCCGGCTGCGCCGCAGCCGCCGGGTCCTCCGGGTCCTCCTGGCCCGCCCGGAACGCATGGGCAGGGCCCGCACACTCCGCCGCCCCCCGGGGCGTACGGCTATCCGCAGCAGCCGGCTGGGCAGCCGACGGTCGGTCCGGGGTACCAGGCGGTGCTGCGTTTCCGGGCGGCCGACGGCAGCGAGCAGCAGTTGATCCGGCGTTCGGCGCCGGGTACTCCGCATCCGGAGTGGCAGATGCTGCATGAGCTGCGGGCGATGAACGTGCCGCCGCAGCAGGTCATAGAGCTGCATACGGAGCTGGAGTCGTGTGAGCTTCCGGGTGGTTACTGCGCGCGGATGATCCGGGAGACCTGGCCGCAGGTCCGCATCACGAGTGTGGCGCCGTACGGTACGGATCACGCGAGCCGGCAGCAGGGCATGCAGCATCTGCTGACACATCAGGGTGAGCTGCATCAGGTCGCCGACGGTCCGGCGCGGCCGGCTCCCGTGCGGGCGCCGTTGCCGCAGATGCCGCCTGCCATGACTGTGCCTCCGGAGGCACTGGCGGAGGAGTTGCACGGGGCGTTCGGTCCTGGTGTGCTGCGCTTCGATCAGCGGGCGGTGTCGCGTCAGGGTGTGCCGGAGGTGGTGGCGCGGACGTTGGTGTGGGCGGGTCTGCCCGCTGATTTCGGCCCGTTCTTCTGGGCGCAGCCGGGGCATCCGGTGGTGCCGACGCTGGCGGAGCTGGCGGCGCAGCGTCAGGTGCAGCCGGCGTCGGACGCGGGTTCGTATCTGGTGATGGGTTCGGACTTCGGCCGCGCGATCTGTGTGCAGTACGGGACGGCGAACATCGTTGCTGTTCCGGTGGAGGCCGGTCCGGGTGGTCAGCCGGTGCCGCCGCAGTTCGTGAACACGGGGTTGCCCGAGTTCGTGCGGTCCATGGCGTTGCTGGGCCGGATGTGGCGGTTGCGGTTCGGATTGAATCCGGAGCAGGCGGGCCGTTGGACGGTCGATTTCCAGGCGCAGTTGGTGGCCGTCGATCCGGCGGCGCTGGCGTCGCCGGAGGGCTGGTGGTCGGTTCTGCTGGAGCAGATGTGGGACGGGCTGCTGTGATCCCGTCCGATCGGGTTTGATCTGTTGTGTACGAGAGGCGCTTGTCCCGTGGAGGGGCGGGCGCCTTTTGTGTGCGTTTCTGTGATGCGTGTTGCTTCGGTCTTGATTGAAGCTGATCGATTCCGACTTCCGGGCCAATTACCGCATCCTTGGCGTATTGCTTCTGGTCGGGGAGTCGGAGAGCGGGAAAGAGGGCTTCAGGGATGAGTGGTGGACCGGTGTCCGCGTACGGTTTTGTCGGTGTACGGGGGCGTGGCTACCGTCCTGAGCAGGTGGACCGCGTGGTTGCCTCGCTGTCGGCGGAGCGGGACGGGGCACAGGAGCGGCTGTCCCGGCTGACGGAGCTGGCCGAGGAGCTGGCGGGCGAGTCGGCGCGGCTGGGTGAGGTGGTGGCCTCGCTCGCGCCGCAGACGTATCAGTCGCTGGGGGAGCGGGCGCGGCAGATTCTGGCTCTGGCGGAGGCCGAGGCGGAGGCGGCGCGGGGGGCGGCGCTGGAGGAGGCGCAGGCGCTGTGGGACGTGGCCGACGCGGCGGGCCGGGAAGCCCGTGAGGCGGCGCGTGAACAGGCCGGGGCTGTGCGGGCGGCGGCGGATGCGCACGCGGAGAAGGCGCTGGCCACGGCGCAGGAGGCCGCCGGGGCGCTGGTGGAGGGGGCGCGCCAGGAGGCCGGCGAGGTGCGTGGGGCCGCGGAGGCGGAGATGGACGAGACGCGTCGCCGTACGGCGGGTGTGCTGGCGCATCAGGAGCAGGAGCATGCCGAGCGGGGCAAGGCGGCGGATGCGGAGATCGCCGGCGCGGAGGCTGCGGCTGCGGAGCGTGAGACCGAACTGATGTCCCGGGGCGAGGAGTTGCTCGCCGTGGCGAAGCGTGAGCTCGCGGAGACGGAGGAAGTGGCCCGGCACGGTCAGGAGGACGCGGAGGCGCGGGCGGCGGAGCTGCTGTCGGGTGCCAGGATGGCGGAGGAGCGCGTGGCGCGGGAGACGGAGCGCGTCCTGCGGGAGCACGAGGAGAGCCGCGAGGAGGTCCAGGCGCACATGGCACACGTACGCCATTCGCTGGCGGCCCTGACGGGGCGTGCGGTCGCGGGCCCGGCGGGGGACTGAGGTACGCGCCGCGGCGGACCGGCCGGGGTCGGATCGTGGTCAGGGGCGCTCGGAGAGGGGCTCGATGCCTCTGTCGCGGCGCCGGAGGCCGGCGGCGAAGGCGGATGGCCTCGTCCGCACTTGCTCATGACCCGCTCCAGGGCGCCGACGACGCGTTCGCGCTCTTCGTCGAGAGGCCCGGCGCCCTTGTCGGTGCGGGGAATGCGGGCCATGCTCGGGGTCGGCGATGCGCTCGGCCGGCCCGGCGTGTGTCGCCGCGGCGGTCTGACGGTCGGTCGAGGGTGGAGGCGTCGCTGTGCTCGCCGTTGGACATCGGCCCCTGGGCGCGGATGCGACACAGCAGGAGGCAGGCGCTTCGATCCGGGAGGGTGTACTGGTGACGTCCGCTCCGGTGGTACGCGAGGTCATGACGCCCGAACGGCATCTGCTCGCACTCCCCGGCGTCCGTCCGGCCGTGTCTGTGGCCTCCTGCTGCCGCACCGGTCCGCTCGTGCGTCGGCTGAACGGCGGTCCACGCCTACCAGTGTGTGCACCGGACACATGGCGTGTATGGCACATTGGGCATGTGCGATGCACTACGCCATTCGGCAGATGAGACAGCAGCGACCCCAGGAGTTCCATCCTCATGGACACCCCCAAACCGGCCGTCAGATCAGGCGGTGTGATCGCCACGCTCGCCTTCGCCGGCACCGTGGCGTCGGTCATGCAGACCTTGGTCACTCCACTCATCGCGGAGCTGCCGCAGCTCCTCGACACCACGCCCTCCAACGCCGCCTGGGTGATCACCGTCACCCTGCTGGTCTCGGCGGTGTGCGTGCCGGTCTCCGGACGGCTGGGCGACCTGCTGGGCAAGCGCCGGATGCTGCTCGTGTGCGCGGTGCCGCTGGTCGCCGGGTCGGTGGTGTGTGCGCTCGCGTCCTCCGTCGTGCCCATGATCGTCGGACGTGGTCTGCAGGGGATGGGCATGGGCATGGTGCCGCTCGGCATCGCTCTGCTGCGTGACGTGGTGCCGAAGGAGAAGATGAGCTCCTCCATCGCCCTGGTCAGCGCCTCCCTCGGCATCGGCGGTGCCCTCGGTCTGCCGATCGCTTCGGCGGTCGCCCAGTACGCGAACTGGCGGGTGCTGTTCTGGGGCTCCGCCGTGCTGGCCCTCATCGTCTTCGCCTTGATCTGGTTCCTGATCCCGGACATCCCGGCCGGCGCCCGGGGGCAGCGATTCGACGTGCCCGGCGCCCTCGGCCTGGCCGTCGGCCTGGTCTGCCTGCTCCTCGCCGTCTCCAAGGGCGCCGATTGGGGCTGGACCTCGACGACGACGGTCGGCCTGTTCGTAGCCGCCGTCGTGGTACTCCTCGCCTGGGGGTTCTGGGAACTGCGGACCAAGGACCCGCTGGTCGATCTGCGCACCACGGCCCGTCCCCGCGTGCTCATCACCAACCTCGCGTCGCTCTTCGTCGGCTTCGGCATGTACGCCGGCATGCTGATCGCGCCGCAGTTGCTGCAGTTCCCCGAGGCCACCGGCTACGGCCTGGGCCAGTCGATGCTCGCCGCGGGCCTGTGGATGGCTCCCGGCGGCCTCACGATGATGATCGTCTCCCCGCTCGGCGGAAAGCTCACCGACTCCCGTGGCCCGAAGTTCACGTTGATCTGCGGTGTGCTGGTCATCGCCGCGGCCTACGGACTGGGGATTCTCCTGATGGGCTCCGCCTGGGGGCTGATGCTGTTCCTCATGGTCAGCAGCGGCGGCGTAGGCCTCGCCTACGGTGCGATGCCTGCCCTGATCATGAGCTCGGTCCCGGTGTCCGAGACGGCCGCCGCCAACGGGTTCAACACCCTCATGCGCGCGCTCGGCACATCGATCGGCGCCGCCGTGACCGGCGCGATCCTCGCCCAGATGACCACGGAGACGGCCGGCTTCACCTTCACCTCCGAGGCCGGCTTCCGTACGGGCCTGATGTTCGGCTGCGGTGTCGCCCTGGTCGCCGTGGTGATCGCGGCCTTCATCCCTGCCGCCCGCCGTTCTGCCGCTGCCCCGGGCGAGACCGCCGACGCGGCCGTCTCGCCGGAGGCGGCCGCGGCCAAGAGCTGACCCCGGCCCGCACCCTGTACGCCGAACTGCCCGGCCTCCGGCCCTTTGCCGGGTCGGAGGCCGGGCAGTTCGGCGTCAGCTCGGGCCGCAGGGTGCACCAGGCCTCTCGCAGGCAACGCGTGCGGATACCGCCGCTCACGTGCCGGGGCGAATGGGGCGGTCTCGCTTCAACTTGCCTGTGAACGGGGTCCAGGCATCGGCGGGGAAGATTGGCGTCGGGCCGAGGACGGCGTTGCTGTCACGGACGGGGACGACTCCGGGGAAGCCGTCCGCCACCTCTACGCAGTTGCCCCCTCCTGATTGCCGTAGCTGCTTCTGCGTCAGGCTGCGTCGGGCAGATCGAGACACGGGTGGTGCGGTGCTCGACGGCGTCCCTGCTGATCAGCGTCCGGCCTGCGCCCCGGTGCGATGTCAGTGCCGCGTGGGACTGTCGGGCTGTGGTCGTCATCATCAGCAGGTCCGATCGGAGGGCGTCCCGTGGCGGCATCGGATGAGAGTCCTGCAAGCTGTCACGCGGCGGGACCTGACATGACGTCGCCTGCGGCGTCTGTGGAGGCACGCCCGGAAACAGCAGACCGCCTGCCCCGTTCCTACTCGCTGTGGCTCATCGGCATCCTGGTGTCCCTGGTAGGCAACTCGGTCTTCTACTTCGCTCTCGGTTGGGCTGCGAGTGAGCACGGTGGTGCCGTCGCAGGCCTGACCCTGAGTGCGATCACGCTCCCCCGAGTACTCCTCCTGCTCGTCGGCGGTGCCGTGAGCGATCGCGTCAGCGCGCGTCGTGTGCTGATCACGGGTGACGCGGCGATGCTGGCCCTCTCTCTCGTCCTGGCGGCTGTCTCCTACCACCTGGGCGCTCCGCCCCTGTTGCTCATCGCGACAGGCGTAGTCGTCGGTGTCGTCGATGCCTTCTATCTGCCGGCCTCAGGGTCCATGCCTCGTCGGCTCGTGGCCAAGGAGCAGCTACCGCGAGCGCTGTCTCTCCGGCAGGTCGGTGGGCAGGTGATCAACATGGGGGGCGGGCCCCTCGGCAGTGTGCTCGTCGGTCTCGCGGGGCTCGCAGGCGCAGCCGCGGTCAACGCTGTCACTTTCGCGTTCACCCTTGTCGTGCTGGTGGTCATTCGGCCACGACACCAGGTGCCGCCCTCCCAGAAGACGGCCGGCATATTCAGGGACGCCATGGACGGCGTGCGAGTGGCGTTCGTCCACCCGGTGCTACGCCCAGGTCTCTGGCTCACAGGGGCAGCAGCCGGTCTCCTGCTGCCCGTGCTGCCGCTGCTGCTGCCGCTTCTGGCGCGCGAGGAGCGCTGGGGGGCGGGAGCGGCAGGGCTCGTGATCGGGGTGCAGGGAGTGGGCATGGTGGCGGTCACCCTGGTCGTCGTGCGGCGCGGGCCGATGGGGCGCCCTGGGCTGCTGTCGGCATGCGCCCTCGTGTGCGCGGGCGTGGGCGTGTTCGCGCTGGGGCTCGCGCCGGGCGTGGGGGGAGCAGCGGCCGCCGGGTTGGTCATCGGCGTAGGTAATGGCATCTTCTCCGCGCACATCGCGCCGCTGATTCTCGCAGCGGCGCCCGAAAGCCACCTCTCGCGCATCCAAGCTGTACTCGTGCTCGTACAGAGCCTGGCTCTCCTGCTCATGAACAACGTGCTCGGGATCGTCGCCGACATCGAAGGTGCCGCAGTCGTTGTCGTCTCCTGCGCCGTCCTGCTCGTGTTCGTCGGGCTGTCGGGTCTGGCCTCCGGCCCGCTTCGCGGCGACCGTACGGGGCTGGCGCCTGGCAGCAGCCCTAAGTAGCGAGCCCGTTGCCTAGCCCTTCGGAGCCTGGGCCGCGCTCTCGTGCTCGGCCAGGACCGGGAAGCGGCGCGGGGCCACGAAGACGAGGACCAGCAAGGCGAGTGCGGCGGCGATCGCGGCGCCGGCGAATACGTGGTCGACGGCTGTGTCGACGGCCCGCCGTAGATAGTCCGTTGCCGCGGCGGACAGGGCGGCCGGGTCCTCGAGGGCGTGCGAGATCGCGTCCAGGTCGCCGGGCAGGCCCGGGACGGGGGAGTCGGCCAGCCGGGAGGCGAGCACGCCGTTCGCGACGGCGCCGAAGAGTGCGGCGCCCACGCTCTGGCCGACCTGACGGCAGAAGAGTACGGACGCCGTCGTCGTACCCCGCTCGGCCCAGCCCACCGTCGACTGGACCCCGACGATCAGCGGGAGCTGGAAGAGGCCGAGCGTCGCGCCGAGCAGCAGCATGAGCAGGGCGGGCTGCCAGGCGGCGCCGGGGTAGGGCAGCAGCGGGAAGCAGAGCAAAACCAGCAGGGCCCCGGACATGCCGATGATCGCGGTGCGGCGGAAGCCGATGCGGTTGTAGACCCGGTCGGAGAGGGCGGCGGCGACGGGCCAGCTCAGGGTCATCACGGACAGGACGAATCCGGCGGCTATGGGGCCGAGTCCGAGGACGGACTGGGCGTAGGTCGGCAGGAAGACGGTCGGCGCGACCATGAGCAGGCCCATGGCGCCGAGCGCGAGATTGACCGAGGCGATGGTGCGGCGCCGCCAGACCCAGCCGGGTATGACGGGTTCGGCGGCGCGGCGCTCGATGCAGACGGTCAGGGCGGCCAGCGCGGCGCTCGCCCCCAGCAGCCCGAGCGAGGGTGCGGAGAGCCAGGGCCAGGCGACGCCGCCCTGGACGAGCGCGGTCAGCAGGAGCGCACCGGTGGCGAAGACCGCGAGGGCGCCCGCCCAGTCGATACGGGGGCGGGTGGCGGGGCGCGGCCGTGCCGGTTCGTGGAGGTGACGGATCACCAGCCAGAGGGCGACGGCGCCGACCGGGAGGTTGATCAGGAAGATCCAGCGCCAGTCGGCGTACGCGGCGAGAAGCCCGCCGACCGCGGGCCCGGCCACGGCCGATGTGGCCCAGACGGTGGACAGTTTCGCCTGGATCTTCGGCCGTTCCTTGAGCGGGTACAGGTCGGCGGCGATGGTCTGCACCGTGCCCTGGAGGGCACCGCCGCCGAGACCCTGGACGACGCGGAAGGCGATGAGGGCGGCCATGTTCCAGGCGGCGGCGCAGAGCACGGAGCCGGCCAGGAAGAGGATGATGCCGGCGATCAGGACGGGCTTGCGGCCGAAGGTGTCGGAGAGTTTTCCGTACACCGGCAGGGTGACGGTCACGGCGAGCAGATAACCGGAGAAGAGCCAGGAGAAGACGGAGAAGCCGCCGAGGTCGCCGACGATCTGGGGGACGGCCGTCGCGACGATGGTGCCGTCGATGGCGGCGAGACCCATGCCGAGCATGAGGGCCGCTGCGACAGGGCGGCGGCCGCGGGCGGTGTCCGGTGCTGTGCCCGGAGGGGTGTTCCGTGCGGTGCCCGGCGCCGTGTCCGCGGCGGCTTTTTCGTGCGCTGTTTCCGGGTGGTCCGTGTCGCCGGTACCGTCCGTGCCGCACACAAGGGTCCCTTCCCTATGCATCTATTTCCTGGGGGGACACTGTCTCACCGCCCGCGCCCGGAGGGGAGTAGCAGGCCGGAGGGTGAGACCCCACTCCGGTCTCGTCCCTGAGTGCCCAACCCCTGGGGGCGGCTGCGCACTTCCGCTCGGTCTGGGCCTGGGCGACGAGGATGCGGTCGAAGGGGTCGCCGTGGAGCGGGGGAGACGGCCGGCCTTGACGCCGTGCTCCGCCGTGATCGGCAAGGGTTTGAACTGCATGTCCCTGGCCCGCTCGGCGAGATTTCCGGCGCCCTCCAGCTTCCGAGGTTCTGTTTGACCGCGATCTCCCACGGTGTCGCGGCGCTTACATGGATCTAGGGCTCGGTGCGCAGGAGGTCCCTGATGTCATCGGGAAGTTCCGGCGAGGTGTCCAGCCACCACAGGACGACATGCGTGTCGAGCAGGAGCCTCATCCGCGCATCCCGAAGGCTTCGGCGATGTCATCCGAAAGCTCGTCGAAGTCCTCCGGGATGTGGATCTGTCCCCGGAGTGTGCCGTAGTCGGTCCGGTCGACCTCGGGAGAGGCACGACCTTCGCGATGGGCTCGCCGGCCCGGCTGATGACGATCTCCTCGCCGGTCTCGACCTGTGCAGTATCCGGGAGAAGTGGGTCTTGGCCTCGTGCACGTTGTACTGCCGGGCTGCTTCCATGACGCCTCACTCGGGCCTGAAGTGGACTAGCTGCCGGACTGAGGCTGGCCCCGCTGCCGCGGACGGACAACGGCGTTCCCTCGCGCGAGTGACACACCGGCGTCGTAGGCTGGACACCCCGGCCCGTGCCACGTGTCGGGCCCTTCGCGTTGCTCACTCGCCACACCGGACGGAACCTTCATGAGCCTGCACGGTCTGCTGGACGTCGTCGTCACCGACCCGGCGCTCTCCGAAGCGGTGAAGGCCGCCGCCGACGGCCACCGGGCCCATGTCGATCTCGTCGGTCCGCCCGCCGCACGCCCCTTCGCCGTGGCCGCGCTGGCCCGTGAGGCCGGGCGTACGGTGCTCGCCGTCACCGCGACCGGCCGCGAGGCCGAGGATCTGGCGGCGGCGCTGCGGACCCTGCTGCCCCCCGACACCGTCGCGGAGTTCCCCTCCTGGGAGACCCTGCCCCACGAGCGGCTCTCGCCCCGCTCGGACACCGTGGGCCGCCGCCTCGCCGTGCTGCGCAGGCTGGCGCACCCCCGGCAGGACGACCCGGAGACCGGGCCTGTCAGCGTGGTCGTAGCGCCGGTCCGCTCCGTGCTCCAGCCGCAGGTCAAGGGGCTCGGCGACCTGGAGCCCGTCGCGCTGAGCAGCGGGCGGACAGCGGATCTGGGCGAGGTCGTGGACGCGCTCGCGGCGGCGGCGTACGCCCGCGTCGAGCTGGTCGAGAAGCGCGGGGAGTTCGCCGTGCGCGGCGGCATCCTGGACGTCTTCCCGCCTACCGAGGAACACCCCCTCCGGGTGGAGTTCTGGGGTGACGACGTCGAGGAGATCCGGTACTTCAAGATCGCCGACCAGCGGTCCCTGGAGGTCGCCGAGCACGGTCTGTGGGCACCGCCCTGCCGTGAGCTGCTGCTCACCGAGGACGTACGTACCCGGGCGGCGGCTCTCGCCGAAGCGCATCCGGAGCTGGGCGAGCTGCTGGGGAAGCTCGCGGAGGGGATCGCCGTCGAGGGCATGGAGTCCCTCGCCCCGGTCCTCGTCGACGAGATGGAGCTGCTGCTCGACGTCCTGCCGAAGGGATCGATGGCGCTGGTCTGCGACCCGGAGCGGGTGCGGACAAGGGCGGCGGACCTCGTCGCGACGAGCCAGGAGTTCCTCCAGGCGTCCTGGGCGGCCACGGCGGGCGGCGGCGAGGCCCCGATCGATGTCGGCGCGGCCTCCCTGCGGGGCATCGCCGATGTCCGGGACCGGGCCCGTGAGCTGGGCATGATGTGGTGGTCCACCTCCCCGTTCGCCGCCGACGAGGAGCTGGACGGCGACACCCTGAAGCTCGGGATGCACGCCCCGGAGGCGTACCGCGGGGACACCGCCCGGGCGCTCGCCGACACCAAGGGCTGGCTCGCCGAGGGCTGGCGCGCGGTGTACGTCACCGAGGGGCAGGGCCCCGCCTCCCGTACGGTCGAGGTGCTCGGCGGTGAGGGCATCGCGGCCCGCCTCGACCAGGATCTGACCGAGCTCACGCCGTCGCTCGTCCACGTCTCGTGCGGGGCCATCGACCACGGATTCGTCGACCCGGCCCTGCGGCTGGCCGTGCTGACCGAGACGGACCTGACCGGGCAGCGCACCGCCAGCAAGGACCTGGGGCGGATGCCGGCCCGCCGCCGCAAGTCCGTCGACCCGCTGACGCTGCAGGCGGGCGACTACATCGTCCATGAGCAGCACGGTGTCGGCCGCTACATCGAGATGGTCCAGCGCACCGTGCAGGGTGCGACCCGCGAGTACCTCCTCGTCGAGTACGCCCCAGCCAAGCGCGGCCAGCCCGGGGACCGCCTCTACATCCCCACCGACCAGCTGGAGCAGGTCACCAAGTACGTCGGCGGCGAGGCCCCGACCCTGCACCGGCTCGGCGGCGCGGACTGGACGAAGACGAAGCAGCGGGCCAAGAAGGCGGTCAAGGAGATCGCCGCGGACCTGATCAAGCTGTACTCGGCGCGGATGGCGGCCCCCGGCCACGCCTTCGGCCCGGACACCCCGTGGCAGCGCGAGCTGGAGGACGCCTTCCCGTACGCGGAGACGCCCGACCAGCTGTCCACGATCGCCGAGGTCAAGGAGGACATGGAGAAGTCCGTCCCGATGGACCGGCTGATCTGCGGCGACGTCGGCTACGGCAAGACGGAGATCGCGGTGCGGGCGGCGTTCAAGGCGGTCCAGGACGGTAAGCAGGTCGCCGTCCTGGTGCCCACGACGCTGCTGGTCCAGCAGCACTTCGGCACCTTCACCGAGCGGTACGCCCAGTTCCCCGTCAACGTGCGGGCGTTGAGCCGTTTCCAGTCGGACACCGATTCGAAGGCGACGCTGGAGGGACTGAAGGACGGGTCCGTCGACCTGGTCATCGGCACGCACCGGCTGTTCTCGTCGGAGACGAAGTTCAAGGACCTGGGCCTGGTCATCGTCGACGAGGAGCAGCGCTTCGGGGTCGAGCACAAGGAGCAGCTGAAGAAGCTGCGGGCCAATGTGGACGTCCTCACGATGTCGGCGACGCCCATCCCCCGTACGCTCGAAATGGCCGTCACGGGCATCCGGGAGATGTCGACGATCACGACGCCCCCCGAGGAGCGGCACCCGGTCCTCACCTTCGTCGGGCCGTACGAGGAGAAGCAGATCGGCGCGGCGGTGCGGCGTGAACTCCTGCGTGAGGGCCAGGTGTTCTACATCCACAACCGGGTCGAGTCCATCGACCGGGCGGCGGCGCGGCTGCGGGAGATCGTGCCCGAGGCGCGGATCGCGACGGCGCACGGGCAGATGGGGGAGAGCCGGCTGGAGCAGGTCGTCGTCGACTTCTGGGAGAAGAGGTTCGACGTGCTGGTCTCCACGACGATCGTGGAGTCCGGCATCGACATCTCCAACGCCAACACGCTGATCGTGGAGCGCGGTGACAACTTCGGTCTGTCCCAGCTGCACCAGCTGCGCGGCCGTGTCGGCCGTGGCCGGGACCGGGGGTACTCCTACTTCCTGTATCCGCCGGAGAAGCCGCTGACGGAGACCGCGCACGAGCGTCTGGCGACCATCGCCCAGCACACCGAGATGGGTGCGGGTATGTACGTGGCGATGAAGGACCTGGAGATCCGCGGCGCGGGAAATCTGCTCGGCGGCGAGCAGTCCGGCCACATCGCGGGCGTCGGCTTCGACCTGTACATCCGCATGGTCGGCGAGGCGGTGGCGGACTACCGGGCCGCGGTGGACGGCGGGGTCGAGGAGGAGCCCCCGCTGGAGGTCAAGATCGAGCTCCCCGTCGACGCGCACGTCCCGCACGACTACGCCCCGGGCGAGCGGCTGCGCCTGCAGGCGTACCGGGCGATCGCCTCCGCGAATTCGGAGGAGGACATCAGGGCGGTGCGCGAGGAGCTCACCGACCGCTACGGCAAGCTGCCGGAGCCGGTGGAGAACCTCCTGCTGGTGGCGGGCCTGCGGATGCTGGCCCGGGCCTGTGGAGTGGGTGAGATCGTGCTGCAGGGGCCGAACATCCGCTTCGCGCCGGTGGAGCTGCGGGAGTCGCAGGAGCTGCGGCTGAAGCGGCTGCACCCGAAGACGGTCATCAAGCCGGCCGCCCACCAGATCCTGGTGCCGAGGCCGACTGCGGGCCGGATCGGCACAAAGCCGGTGGTCGGGCGCGAACTCCTGTCGTGGACAGGGGAGTTCCTCACGACGATCCTGGGGTCGTAGGCCCTTGTCTTGGGCCGGCCCCGCCGGGCTCACCGGCGGGGCCGCTGCGTTGCGTGGCGCTACAGCGCCGGGGGCCGCTTGAACGCGGGGCCACGGTGATGGCCGAGGCTGGACATCTCTGCGAGGTGCGGTACGAGTTCACACCGTGTGCCCAGGCCTGAAGACCAGCCCGGCCGCCGTCCGGAACGCTTCCTCCGGGGTGCGGCCTTCAAGGGCGTCGGACAGGTTGCCGCTGAGCAGCAGGGTCGCGAAGCCGTGGGCCAGGGACCAGGCGGCGACGCCGGCGAGGCGGGCGTCCTCACCCCGGGCCGTTTCGGGCAGGCCGCTGACGCCGGCGCGCAGCGCCTCGGTGGCGCGGTCCTTCGCGGCGAGCAGGCCGGGGTCGTCGGCGCGGTGCAGTTCCGGGCGGAACATCACCTGGAAGTGCGCGGGATGCGCGGCGGCGAACCGTACGTAGGCCACGCCCCGTTCCTGGAGGTCGGGGGCGGCGGCCAGGGCGTCGGCGAAGAGCGTGTAACCCTCGGCGGCGACGGCGGTGAGCAAGCCGGTGCGGTCCTTGAAGTGGTGGGCCGGTGCGGCGTGCGAGACACCGGCCCGGCGGGCCAGGTCGCGCAGGGACAGGGCATCGGGGCCGTCGGCCGCGATGACGTCGAGTGCGGCCGTCAGGACCGCCCGCCGCAGGTCGCCGTGGTGGTAGGTGCGCTCGCTGCTCATGGGTTCCCAGGGTACGCGATATCTAGTCATTGACAAGTTCGGGAGGGTGGCGGCATGCTGGCCCCGATATCTAGTCGATGACAAGTTTCAGGATGACGGGAGACCCGGAACATGGCCGACGAGCTGGGGCACGTACGTCAGATGTGGCACCTGCTGGAGCCGCTGCACGCCGTCTTCTACTACGCGCCGCAGGTGTCCGAGGAGGCTGCGGCCCTCGGCTACGCCACGGACGAGCGCTGGCCCGGTTATTTCGTGTGGCGCGCGTCGCCGCTGGGGGCGGTGGACGCGGGCCGGGTGACGGCGGCGTTCCACAGCTTCAGCCCGGCGATGGTCGCCCGGTACGTCCCGGCCGGGTGGGACGTGGCGGATCCGCAGGAGGTGCTCGCGGCGCGTACGAAGGCGGTCGACCGGGCGTACCGGGCGCTGTTCGGCGACCGGGTGGAGGGCGCGGAGTTCACCGAGACCGCCGCACTGGCGCGCCGGGCCGCCGAGGCCGCGGACGTCACGGGCCGGCCGCTCGCCGGGGCCAATGCCGCCCTGCCCTGGCCGGAGGAGTCCCATCTGGCGCTGTGGCAGGCCGCCACGGTGCTGCGGGAGCACCGGGGGGACGGGCACGTCGCGGCGCTGGTCGCGGCGGGGCTGGACCCGGTGGAGTCGCTGGTGTCCTTCGCTGCGGTCGGCGCGGCCCCGCCCGAGGTGTTCGCGAGCCGGGGCTGGAGCGGGGCCGAGTGGGAGGCGGGGCGGGGCCGGCTGGCGGACCGGGGGCTGGTGGCGGCTGACGGGTCCGCCACCGAGGCCGGGCGGGCGCTGCGGGCGCGGGTGGAGCGGCAGACGGACGAAGCCGCCTCGGGGCCCTGGGCGGCGCTCGGAGCGGAAGAGCGCGAGCGGCTGGTGGAGTTGCTGGGGCCGCTGTGGGTGGAGGCGATCGGCTCCGGGCTCCTGCCGTCCGAGACGACGCTGGGTATCGGGAAGGTCTGATCGGGGGAAGGTCTGAACGGGCGCGCTCCGGGCCCGGAAGGCTCCGGGCAGTGGCTGCTGCCGGGGGGCTTGCGCCCGGCGCCTACGCTGGACCGCCGTGACGCCACTTCCTTCCGTACGCCGCCCACGCCGTTACCGTCCGGCCCCGCTGCTGACGCTGGCCCTGACCGGATCGCTCGCCCTGACCGGCTGTGACGCCCTGAGCGGTCCGCCGGGCCCGTCGGCCACCCCGACGGCACCGGCCGCCGGCGGTACGGCACTTCAGGCGGTCGAGGGGCTCGTGGTGAAGGGCCGGGCGCCGAGAACGGGGTACGACCGGGACGAGTTCGGGTCCGCCTGGGCGGACACCGACCGCAACGGGTGCGGGACCCGGGAAGATGTACTGGCGGAGCAGCTGTCCGGTGTCGCGCGGGACGCGGACGGCTGCAAGGTGCTCAGCGGTGTCCTCGACCCCGATCCGTACACCGGCACCCGCATCACGTTCGTGCGGGGCCGCAGCAAGGTGGACATAGACCATCTCGTGGCGCTGTCCGACGCGTGGCAGAAGGGCGCTCAGCAGTGGAGCGCCGGCAAGCGGCGGGCCTTCGCCAACGACGTGCTCAATCTGGTGGCCGCCGACTCGTCGGCCAACCGCCGCAAGGGGGATGGGGACACCGCGACCTGGCTGCCGCCCAACAAGGAGTACCGCTGTACGTATGTGGCGGGCCAGGTGTCGGTGAAGGCGAAGTACGGACTGTGGGTGACGGCGGCGGAGGCGGCCGCGATGACCGAGGTGCTGTCCGGCTGCCCGGACCAGAAGCTGTTGACCGGCGGCAACCCGACCGAGGCGCCGATGCGTTGAGGGTGCCCGCACCGCGATGTGAATACTGGAAGCATGTGGAAATGGCGGCTGACAGCCGCAGGGATGAACCTGTTGCTCGGAGTTCCGGGAGTCGTCCCGGCTTTTCTGATCTGGTACTACCTGTCGAACGGGCCGCTCGCGGACCTCGGCTGGACCTCCCGAGAACCGACCGAGAACGACGGCATGCTGCTGTGGCTGGTGATCGTCGTGCCCGTGGTGGCGGTGTTCGGGATCATCTGGTGGCTCGTCAACGAGCCGGTACGGCGCAGGGCCTCGCTGGCGCCCGGCGCGTACTGGACGACAGGGGTGCTGCTCACCCTCGTGCCGACGGGGGTGCTCATCGTCGGCTCGGTCGTGTGAGGGGCGCCCCGGTGGGCCGGTCCGCCCGCTGAGGGGTGGCCGGCCCTCGGAAGGGTGTCGCGCGCGGTCCGTCAGAGCTTGAGGTCCCACTGGCTCGCGTCCCAGTCGAAGCCGGGGCCGACCTCGACGGTCAGGTTCTCGGCGTCGGCCGGGGCGTCGAAGGCGTATGTGGCCGTGATCTTCTTGCCCGGCAGGACGGTGGTGGCGGTGAAGCCTTCGCCCATCTTGCCGTCGAAGATCTGCTCGGCGTTCACACCGTCCTCGCCGGCACGGGCGTCGACGCCGACGAGCGTGGCGTCGAACTTCTCCTTGCCCTTGTTCTCGATGACGACCGAGACCGTGTAGGCGCTGTTGCCCTTGGTGTGACCGATCGCGAACTCGTCGGCGGTGTACGGCTCCGCGGCGTTCACCGTGATCTCCAGGCCGTCGTCGTACGCCGCGGCGTCCCCCTCTCTCAGGACGTCGTCGCTCTTGCCCTCGGTGCCGCCCGCCGCCCCGCTGCCTGCTGCCGGCTTCGCGGAGGCCGACGTGTCCGCGACCGCCTTGTTGATGTCCGTCACCACGTCGTCCACGGCCTTGAAGGTCAGGACGGCCCCGACGACCGACAGGATCAGCGAGACCAGGCCGAGAACCGCGCCGAACGTCGTCACCCCCTTGTTCGTGGCCTCGCCGCGCTTGGCGCGGCCCCGCCCGGCCAGGCCCAGGATCAGGGCGATGAGACCGAGGATTCCCGCGAGCCAGAAGAAGAACGGGATCAGCCCCGAGACCGTTCCGATGATGCCGAGGACGAGTGCGGAGATGCCGAGGCCGTTGCGGGCGGGGCGGGTGCCCGGCGTCTGCGTGGGTGCGTACGGCTGCTGGGGCTGTTGCGGCTGCGTGTACTGGGACATGGCTGTGCCCTTCCGATGAACGACGGGGAGTGTGAGCGGATCACTTCGCCGCATCGGTGTGCGGCGGGTCAATAAGATCAGCTGCTGTGAACCGAGTCAACATCTTAATTTCTGTGAACCGCCGACAGGCGGTATCGGTATGCTCGCCCCCACACAGCAGGCGACACCGACGTGCGCGGAACGGGAGACAGGCCAGTGCCGGATGACTCGACAGAGGTGACCGCGGCCGGAATCGCCAGGCTCGCGGGCGTGGGGCGCGCGGCCGTCAGCAACTGGCGGCGCCGGCACGCCGGGTTCCCGAAACCTGTCGGGGGCACCGAGGCCAGCCCTTCCTTCGCGCTGCACGAGGTCGAGCAGTGGCTGCGCGAGCAGGGCAAGCTCGCCGAGGTACCGCTGCGCGAACGGGTCTGGCAGCAGGTGGCGGGCCACCCCGACGGCACCGTTACCGCACTCGTCCATACGGGGTGCGCCCTGCTGCTCGTCCGGGACAGGCCCGCCGCCTGGCTGGAGATCACCGCCGCCTCGGACGCCCGGATGGCAGGTGTGCTGCCGGGTGCCATGGACCACGTACTCGCGGACCGATTCGGAGAGGGACGCGCGGTCCCCTCGCCCACGGCGTCCGCCCTCCTGCCGTCCGTCCCGCTGCTGCGCGCCGCGGCCGAACTGGCGGCCGGCACCGGTGCCCGGCAGGCCTTCGACTTCCTCTTCGGCCGCCAGCTCGACGCCAACCCGCGTCAGTACACGCTCACGCCCCCCGGCCTCGCCGAGCTGATGGCCGACCTCGCACAGCCCCGGGGCGCCGCCCGGCGGAGCGGTAAGCGGGGTTCCCTCACCGTCCTCGACCCCGCGGCCGGAACCGGCGCCCTGCTGTGCGCCGTCGGCGGACCCACCGCCCTGTACGCGCAGGAGGCCGATCCCGACCTGGCGGCGCTCACCGCACTCCGGCTGGCCCTGCACTCCACGGGGGGCGAAGCCGACGGGCCCACGCTCGCGGTGAGTACCGGCGACACCCTGCGCACCGACGCGTTCCCCCGGCTCGCCGTGGACGCGGTGCTCTGCCACCCTCCGTTCAACGAGCGCAACTGGGGTCACGACGAACTGGCCTACGACCCACGCTGGGAGTACGGCTTCCCCGCCCGCACCGAGTCCGAACTCGCCTGGCTCCAGCACGCCCTCGCCCATCTCCGCGAGGGCGGCACCGCCGTGGTGCTGATGCCCCCGGCCGCCGCCTCCCGCCGTTCGGGACGCAGGATCCGTGCCGATCTGCTCCGCCGCGGTGCCCTCCGCGCCGTCATCGCGCTTCCGGCCGGCGCGGCGCCTCCGTACGGTGTCCCGCTCCACATCTGGGTCCTGCGCAAGCCGGGCGCCGAACAGCCGCCGGCGCCCGAACTGCTCGTCGTCGACACGTCGGAGCCCGAAACCGCCGGTGTCCCGTCCGGCCGCGACCGGCTGGACTGGCCGGCGGTGTGCGGCGCGGTGCTCGACGCGTGGACCCCCTTCGACGTGCCGGGGCGCCGTGAGCCAGTCGAGGAGCGGCCGGGGACCAGCCGGGCCGTCCCCGTCATCGAACTCCTCGACGACGACGTGGACCTGGCCCCCGCCCGCCATCTGCCGCCCCCGGCCGTCGGGGGCGGCGCGGCCGAACTGGTCCGCGTCCGGACGAAGCTCGACGAAACCCTGAAGCTGGCGGCGCTGCTCACACCGCCGCCCGCGGCCCCCCGCGAACCGGCCAGGCGGCCCTTCACCACCGTCGGTGAACTGGCCCGCGCGGGCGCTCTGCGCCTGCGGACCGGCTCGGGATCCGGCAGCGGCACGGAGCCGGTCCTCACCGAGCACGACGTCCTCGCGGGTACGGCTCCCAGCGGTACGCCCTCCACCCAGGCCACGTCACCGGACGACGAACCGCTCCGCCTGGAACGGGGTGACGTCGTCGTGCCCGTACTCGGCGGCGGTTCGGTCGTCAGGGTCGTCGACGACGCCACCGCCGGTGCCGTGCTCGGGCGCAACCTCCAGCTGCTGCGCCCCGATCCGGCCGCCCTGGACCCCTGGTTCCTCGCCGGTTTCCTGCGCGGCACCGCCAACAACCGGCAGGCCAGCAGCTACGCCTCCACCGCGACACGGCTCGACGCCCGCCGCCTCCAGGTGCCGCGCCTGCCGTTGGCCGAACAGCAGAAGTACGGCGAACAGTTCAGCGCCCTCGCCGCGTTCGAGGACGCGCTGCGCACGGCGGGGAGGCTCGGCGGGCAGCTGGTGCAGGGGATGTACGACGGACTGACGGACGGTTCGGTCACTCCGGAGTGAAGTGAAGTCGTTCCCGGAGTGACGTGAAGCACAACGGTTGCGCACAACCAGGGACCGGTTGTCCGTGTCGGTGTATACGCTCACAGCACACGTCCGATCCACGCCCTCCGGGAGCAGCACATGCACGGCTACGGCTATCCGCCGGAGCAGCAGCCGACGCGTCGCCCGTCCTCGGCCACTCTCATCACGCTGCGCGTGGTCTTCGTGGCACTCGCCCTGCTGAGCTGTGGAGTTCTCGCCTGGGCGGCCATGCTGCGCCTGGCGATCGTCACCCGGAGGCAGCGCGACTGGTGGCTGTTCGGCCTGGTGCTGGTGCTGAACGCCGGGCTCATCGCCTACATCGCATCGCTGCCGGACGACGAGGAGGTGATGACGGACGGGCAGGCGGTCGTCATGCTGTCCTGGATCCTGGTCGTCTTCGTCGGCACGGTCACCTATTACCTGTACACGGAGATACGGCATTACGGCCCGTACGGTGGTCCCCGGAGTGCCCCTCACGCCGGGCCGTACGCCGGCCCGTACGGCGGGTACACGCCGCATCACGTGGCCGCGACGCACGCTCCTCCTTCCTACGGCTACCCACCGGCCCCACAGCAGCGCCCCGCGGTCACGCCGCCACCCGCTCCACGCTCGGCCACGCCACCCCCGGCCGCTCCACCGGCCCCGCCCTCCGACCCGCCGAGGACTGCCGCCCCCCAGCGTCTCGACCAGGTGCGTGCCGAGCTCGACGAGCTGAGTGACTACCTCCGCAAAGAGGGCGACAGCAGGTGAACGGGCGTGTCATCGCCGGACGTTACGAACTGGCGACCATTCTCGGCCAGGGCGGCATGGGCCAGGTCTGGACGGCGTACGACCAGCGCCTCGACCGCCGGGTCGCGGTGAAGCTTCTGCGCCCCGACCGGGTCGCGGGCCCTTCCGGCAGCGAGGCCGCCGACGATCTGCGCCGCAGGTTCGTCCGCGAGTGCCGGGTCACCGCTCAGGTCGACCACCCCGGCCTGGTCACCGTCCATGACGCGGGGAGCGACGGCGAGGACCTCTACCTCGTCATGCAGTACGTCGAGGGCGCCGACCTCGCCGACCATCTCGCCGAGCACGACCCCTATCCCTGGCCCTGGGCCGTGTCGATCGCCGCTCAGCTGTGCGCGGTGCTCTCCGCGGTGCACGCCGTGCCGATCGTCCACCGCGACCTCAAGCCACGTAACGCGATGGTGAAGCCCGACGGCACCCTCACGGTGCTCGACCTGGGTATCGCCTCCGTCATGGACACCGACACCACCCGCCTGACCCACACGGGCTCACCGATCGGCTCCCCCGCCTACATGGCCCCCGAACAGGCGATGGGCGGCGCCGTCGGCCCCTACACCGACCTGTACGCACTCGGCGTGCTCCTGCACGAACTCCTCAGCGGCGACGTGCCGTTCGCCGGGTCGACCGCCCTGGGCGTCCTGCACCGCCATCTCTACGAGCCGCCCCTCCCGGTCCGCCATCTCCGGCCCGAGGTCCCGGAGGCGCTCGAGACACTGGTCCTGCGGCTGCTCTCCAAGGACCCGCAACACCGTCCCGCCTCCGCCCAGGAGGTCTACGAGTCCCTGCGGCCCTTGCTGCCCGCCGGCGGCGCGCCTTCCGGGCCCCTCGACCCGACCCGGCCCTTCCTCCGGCCGCACGCCCCCTGGCCCGACCGGGCGGCCGTGCCGGCACCCGCGCCCGTCCCCGCCCAGCAGGCACCCGCCCCGCCTCAGGAGCCACCCGCCCGGCCGAACGTGGCACAGGCCGTCGACGACGTGAAGCGGCTGCTCGGAGAGGGCCGCATCACCCAGGCCGTCGACATCCTCGGGGGGATCCTGCCGGCCGCAGCCCAGGAGCACGGCGAACACTCACCGGTCGTACGGATCCTGCGCAAGCAGTACGCGGCCACGCTGATGGACGACGGCCAGTACCGCCGCGCCCTTCCGGAGCTCCGCCGCCTCGCCGACGACCGTGCGGCGGAGGCGGGCCCCGCCGACTCCCAGACCCTGCAATACCGTTACGACGCCGCGCAGTGCCTGGAACAGCTCGGCGAGGCCGCCGCCGCGCTCGCCGAGTACCGCACCGTCCTCCCCTACTACGAGAACGGCTACGCGACCTCGGCCGGCCCCGGCCGGGCCTTCGACATCCGCCACCGCATCGGCCACCTCCTGTTGGCGGTGGGCGACCACACGGCGGGCCGCGGCCAGTTGCAGGGCCTGCTGTACGACACTGAGCGCGCCTACGGTCCCCACCACGCGCTCCCCACGGAGCTCCGCCGGCAACTGACCCACCACCGGGACGTACGCGGTTCGATGTGAGGGGGAGGGGCGGCCGCGAAGGGCGATCCGGGCGGGATCGGCAGGGAACGGTAGGGATTCCGCCCCGACCCCACACTGACCGGTCCGGAAATCGTTGGTCGAAGCAGTGGCCCGAATCACGTCCACTGCCTAACATCGATCACCGCAAGGCTTTGTGCACTGATGCACAAACTCTCCCCGGGAGGCTCCTTTGCACCGCCGTCGTCGCACCGTGCTCGCCCTGTCCGCCGCAACGCTCGTCGCGGCGCCGCTCCTGACCGCCTGCGGCAGCGATGCCCATCCGGGTGCCGCGGCGGTGGTCGGCGGCGACCGGATCGATGTGGCCACGGTCCAGCGGCAGGCGTCGGACGTACGCAGCGCGCAGGAGACATCGGCGCGGTCCGCGGACCTGGTGAAGGAGTCCGGGCAGCTGAACCGCGTCAAGCTGCACAACCTGATCTTCGGACGGGTCCTGGACCGGGCCGCGAAGGACGCCGGGGTGAGCGTCAGCCGTAAGGAGGTCCAGCAGGTCCGGGCGGCGGCCACCGCCCAGTACGGCGGGGACACGGGGCTGCGGGCGGTGATGCTGGAGCAGCGCTGGGTCGCCGCCGGCCAGATCGAGGAGGACCTGCGCAAGGAGGTCCAGCTCCCGAAGCTCGCCCGGGCGCTCGGCGCCGATCTGCAGACTCCGGCCGGCCAGCAGGCGGTGGGGAAGGCGCTCACCGAGGCGTCGAAGGCACTGCACATCGACGTCAACCCGCGCTACGGCAGCTGGGACGACCAGAAGATCCAGCTCAGCACCTACAAGGTCCCGTGGATCACGCAGGTCACCGCTGTCCCGGGGCAGGAGCCCGAGCCCGGCGCCTGACCCCCGCCCGTCCGGGGGCTGTGAGCCGCTGTCGGTCCGGTGTGCCGAACGGGACGCGACAGCGGGGACCCGGCGCACCCCACACCCTTCGGGGGTGCGCCCGGAACGCATGAGTGGGTCCAGGCCTCGCTCATGCACACCGGGCGGGAACGGTAGGTTCGGGAGCGTGAACGCTGAAGACCCCGGCCGTATCGTCCTGCTCACCGCCAGCCACCGGGTCGCCCCCGGTCTGCTGTCCTGGCCCGCCTGGCAGACACTGCACGCCGCGGACCGGGTGCTGTGCGCCGAGCGGGACCACCCGCAGCTGCCGTATCTGCGGGAGGCCGGGGTGACCGTCGAGCACACCGCGCCGACGGCCGAGGAACTGGTGGACGACTGCGCGGGCGGCCGGACCGTGGTGGTGCTCGTGGGCGGCGAGGGCAATCAGCCGCTGACCGACGGTTTGGCCCGGCTCGGCGGTTCGGGCCGGGTGCAGATGCCGGACCTGGAACTGCTGCCCGGTTCGTACGACCTGCCCGGCGCGCGGCTCCTGGATCTGGTCCAGGTCATGGACCGGATCCGGCTCGAATGCCCGTGGACCTCGCAGAAGACGCACAAGGGCCTCGCGAAGTACGCCATCGAGGAGGCGTACGAACTGGTCGAGGCCATCGAGGACGGTGACCGCGAGGAACTGCGCGAGGAGCTCGGCGACGTACTGCTCCAGGTCGTCTTCCACGCGCGCATCGCGCAGGAGGACCAGGAGGAGCCGTTCGGCGTCGACGACGTCGCGGCCACGATCGTCGAGAAGCTGATCCACCGGCATCCGCACGTGTTCGGCGACGAGACCGCCGAGACCCCGGAGGACGTCCACGCGCACTGGCTGCGGACGAAGGCGATCGAGAAGCAGCGCGAGTCCGTCACCGACGGGGTGCCGCTCGGCCAGCCCGGTCTGGCGCTGGCGGCCAAGCTCGGCAGCAGGGTCCGTGCCGCGGGCCTCGACGCCGCGCTCCCCGAGGGCGACGGGGTCGGCTACCGGCTGCTCGCCCTCGCCGTACGGGCCGAACAGGACGGCACCGACCCGGAGGCCGCCCTGCGGGCCGCCGCCCGTGCCTACAGGGACGCGATCCGGGCCGCGGAGGGGCTCGGCACCGCTCCTGACGGAGTGGACGCCGGTCCGGATAGCGTCGAGGAGTGAACGACAGCCCCGAGACGGCCTCCGCGCCCGACGCAGCGCCCGAACTCTTCACCTGGGAGTTCGCCACCGACCCGTACCCGGCCTACGCCTGGCTCCGCGAGCACAGCCCCGTGCACCGCACGGCACTGCCCAGCGGTGTCGAGGCCTGGCTGGTGACCCGGTACGCCGATGCCAGGCAAGCCCTCGCCGACACCCGGCTCTCCAAGAACCCGGCCCACCACGCGGGGTCCGCGAACGCCAAGGGCAAGACGGGCATCCCGGGGGAGCGCAAGGCGGAGCTGACCACGCATCTGCTGAACATCGACCCTCCGGACCACACCCGGTTGCGCCGGCTGGTGTCCAAGGCGTTCACCCCGCGCCGGGTCGCCGAGTTCGCGCCCCGGGTGCAGGAACTGACGGACCGCCTCATCGACGACTTCATCGAGAAGGGGAACGCCGACCTCATCCATGACTTCGCCTTCCCGCTCCCCATCTACGCCATCTGTGACCTGCTGGGGGTGCCGCGCGAGGACCAGGACGACTTCCGCGACTGGGCGGGCATGATGATCCGGCACGGCGGGGGTCCGCGGGGCGGAGTGGCCAGGTCGGTCAAGAAGATGCGCGGCTATCTCGCCGAACTCATCCACCGTAAAAGGGAGAACCCCGGCGACGACCTGATCTCCGGGCTGATCCGGGCGAGCGATCACGGCGAGCACCTCAGCGAGAACGAGGCCGCAGCCATGGCTTTCATCCTCTTGTTCGCCGGTTTTGAGACAACCGTGAACCTCATCGGCAACGGAACCTACGCTCTGCTGCGCAACCCGTCCCAGCGTGAACGCCTGGAACGCTCGCTGGCCGCGGGGGAGACGGAACTGCTCGACACGGGCCTTGAGGAGCTGCTGCGCTACGACGGGCCGGTGGAGCTCGCGACATGGCGCTACGCCACCGAACCCGTGACGCTGGGAGGGCAGGACATCGCGGCGGGGGACCCCGTTCTCGTGGTGCTGGCCGCCGCCGACCGGGACCCGGAGCGGTTCCAGGATGCGGACACCCTGGATCTCGCACGGAGTGACAATCAGCACCTCGGATACGGGCACGGCATCCACTACTGCCTGGGGGCGCCGCTGGCCCGGCTGGAGGGCCGGGTCGCGTTGGCGACCCTGCTGAGACGCCTTCCCGACCTGCGGCTCGCTGCGGAACCCACCGATTTGCGATGGCGCGGCGGGCTCATCATGCGTGGACTACGCACACTTCCCGTCGAGTTCGATCCCGGGTATTCAGCCGAAAAAGGTGACAGGCTGTCATCTCTGTGACTTTCACGTGATCTCCGCTGCATCGACTTGTGACACACGTTCGAGTGGGGCTAGGTTCACCGTTCGACTCACCCGTCACATGTCAGTCACACGGAAGGCAATCCCATGGGCTCCGCGACCGGCAGACACCGTCGCCCTCGCCAGGCACCCGCCATCGTCGTCGCCGCAGGCGTCACGGGATCGGCGATCGCCATCCCGCTGCTGGGCGCGGGCAGCGCGCAAGCCGCAGACACGTCGACCTGGGACCGGGTCGCCGAGTGCGAGAGCGGTGGCATGTGGAGTGCCGACCTCGGCAACGGCTACTACGGCGGCCTGCAGTTCTCGCAGGACGACTGGTCGGACTACGGCGGCACGGACTACGCGCCCCGCGCCGACCTCGCCAGCCGCTCGCAGCAGATAGCCGTCGCGGAGAAGGTGCTGGACGACAAGGGCCCCCAGGCGTGGTCCAGCTGCGCGGTGATCTCCGGGCTCGTCGTGGACGGCACGCTGCCCGGCGTCGACCCGGGCAACGAGCCGACCGCCGAGCCCTCGGACACCGCGACCCCGTCCGAGACCCCCTCGTCCGAAGCGTCGGATCCGGCGGACGCGGACGACGAAGCGAACAGCTCCGCGGACTCCGAGAAGTCCGACGGCTCCGACCCGACGGGTGAGGCGGACCGGAACGCGCCCGACGACACGGCGGACCAGGATGACGAGGCCGGCACGTCGCCGTCCGCCACTCCGGTGCCCGAGGCCTCCGAGGCGTCCGGCGCCTCGAAGGGTGACGGGGCGGAGGGTGGAAAGCACCGCGGCACCCCGGCCCCCGAGGCGAGCGCCGGATCCGGTCCCGACGACGGGCGGGACGCCGGCCGGCACGCCTCGCGCGGCGACTCCGAGGCGCGTCAGGGGGCGGAGGGGGCGTACACCGTCCGCGAGGGCGACAACCTCTGGACGATCGCCGACGCGCAGGAGCTTTCGGGCGGCTGGTCCGCGCTCTACGAGGCCAACAAGGACGAGCTGGGCTCCGACCCGGACCTGATTCTTCCCGGCCAGAGCCTGGACCTCGGACTCGTCGGCGCGAACGCGCAGGGCGACCAGGCGGAGACCACCGCCGCCAACTGATCACACGCACGAAAACGCCTTGAAAACTGGGGTAGTTCAGAGACCTATGTCCACTTATGCATAAGTGAGACATGGGTCTCTTTGCTTCAACTGGTGTGCTCAGTCCGCCCGATCCGTCCATATTGGCTCCGACCTGCGAAAACAACCCGCCCCATCGGGTGTTACGCACTGATTGGCCGTTATGTCCACCGTTGAACGCGGGGGTTGTGTGTGTTTACGGTCGGAGCCGCTCGCACCGCGGGCACCTTCGACCGTCACGCCGAATCCTGCCGTCGGCCGAAGGAGACCGACGCGTAAAGCGCCGTAGGCAGGAGCGGGGGACCCAGGTAGGCGCCGGACCCGGCCGTCGGAAGACGGGTGAGGGTGCGGCTAGGGGTGAAGTCGTCCGCGAGTGCGGGTGACCGGGCAACTCACAGGCCCGAACCCGACAGCTCACCTCGTAGGCGTCGGTGAGGAGAACCATGCTGCTTTCCAGCAAGGGCAAGCACCGCCGCCCGTCCAAAGCCGTCCGTATCGCGACCCTGGCCGGTGTCACCGGTGCCGCCGTCGCCGTACCGCTCATGGGCGCGACCGGCGCCTCTGCTGCCTCCGTCGACACCTGGGACGCCGTCGCCCAGTGCGAGTCCGGTGGCAACTGGTCCATCAACACCGGCAACGGCTACTACGGCGGCCTGCAGTTCTCGCAGTCCAGCTGGGCGGCGGCCGGCGGCACCCAGTACGCCGCCCGCGCCGACCTGGCCACCAAGAGCCAGCAGATAGCGGCCGCCGAGAAGCTCCTCGACCTGCAGGGCCCGGGTGCCTGGGCCTGCGCCGGTGCCGGCGGCCTGACGGACGACGGTGTCGACCCGGGTGTCGACACCGGCTCCGAGAAGATCGGCGACACGGCCCCGCAGGCCGCGCCGGAGCGCAAGGCCGAGCAGCCGACCACGCGCAGCGAGAAGCGTGAGGCCCCCGCGAAGACCGTCACCACCCCGACCGGCCAGAAGGTCGAGAAGGGCGACGGCGAGTACAAGGTGAAGGCCGGCGACACCCTCAGCAAGATCGCCGACGCGAAGAAGGCCGAGGGCGGCTGGGAGAAGCTCTTCAAGCTGAACGACGACATCGTCGACGACGCCGACCTGATCTTCCCGGGTCAGCAGCTCCACCTGAAGTAGTCACCATCGCCCCGGGGCCCCCTCCTGCCCCGAAGGCCCGGCCCGGCGCGCTGCCCCCCGCGTGCCGGGCCGGGGCCGCGCCGGGGCCGTGCAGGGCATCCGTCGGCGGGGACAGGCCGCGAGCCCGCCGTGAGGGTGAGCCTTCGGTTCTTGTAGTTACTTGCCAGTAAAATTCTGGAGCTTTGCCCGGAATGCAAGTCCTCGGGTCCTTTTTCGTCCCAGGGGACGGGCGGACGGCCGACGGAGCGGGCCGAGCCGGTTAGGCTCGTGGCGCAAGGCCACAGTGACCCTGCACAACCAGTGTCAGATCCCAGAAGGAGATGCCTCGTGCCGTCCATCGACGTCGTCGTAGCCAGGGAAATCCTCGACTCCCGGGGGAACCCCACGGTCGAGGTCGAGGTCGGCCTCGACGACGGCAGCACGGGACGTGCTGCTGTTCCGTCCGGAGCCTCCACCGGAGCGTTCGAGGCCATCGAGCTCCGCGACGGCGACCCCAGCCGTTACCAGGGCAAGGGCGTCGAGAAGGCCGTCCTCGCCGTGATCGAGCAGATCGGCCCGGAGCTCGTCGGGTACGACGCCACCGAGCAGCGCCTCATCGACCAGGCGATGTTCGACCTGGACGCGACCGAGAACAAGGGCTCGCTCGGCGCCAACGCCATCCTCGGTGTCTCGCTGGCCGTGGCGCACGCCGCGTCCGAGGCCTCCGACCTCCCGCTGTTCCGCTACCTCGGCGGCCCGAACGCGCACCTGCTGCCCGTTCCGATGATGAACATCCTGAACGGCGGCTCGCACGCCGACTCCAACGTGGACATCCAGGAGTTCATGATCGCGCCGATCGGCGCCGAGTCCTTCTCCGAGGCCCTTCGCTGGGGCGCGGAGATCTACCACACGCTGAAGAAGGTCCTGAAGACCAAGGGCCTGTCCACCGGTCTCGGTGACGAGGGCGGCTTCGCCCCCAACCTCGAGTCCAACCGTGCCGCCCTCGACCTCATCCTCGAGGCCGTCAAGGAGGCCGGTTACGTCCCGGGCCGCGACATCGCGCTCGCGCTCGACGTCGCCGCGTCCGAGTTCTACAAGGACGGCGTCTACGAGTTCGAGGGCAAGTCCCGCTCGGCCGCCGAGATGACCGAGTACTACGAGGAGCTCGTCTCCGCGTACCCGCTGGTCTCCATCGAGGACCCGCTGTACGAGGACGACTGGGCGGGCTGGAAGGTCATCACCGACAAGCTCGGCTCCAAGGTGCAGATCGTCGGTGACGACCTGTTCGTCACCAACCCCGAGCGCCTCGCCCGCGGTATCGAGGAGGGCTCGGCCAACGCCCTGCTCGTCAAGGTCAACCAGATCGGGTCGCTGACCGAGACCCTGGACGCCGTCGAGCTGGCTCAGCGCAACGGCTTCAAGTGCATGATGTCCCACCGCTCCGGCGAGACCGAGGACGTCACCATCGCCGACCTCGCGGTCGCCGTGAACTGCGGCCAGATCAAGACCGGTGCCCCGGCCCGCTCGGACCGCGTCGCCAAGTACAACCAGCTGCTGCGCATCGAGGAGATCCTCGACGACGCCGCGGTGTACGCCGGACGTTCGGCGTTCCCGCGGTTCCGCTTCGAGGGCTGACAGCCCGAGTCCGGAGCACCAGCCTCCGTCCGTCCCCGCATCCGGTCCCGTACCGTGTGCGGGGACGGACGTGCGTAACGGGGAGGCGTGAGACATGGCCGGGAAGGACCGCGACCGGTTCTCCACCGCGACCAGGCTGCGACTGCTCGGTGAGCAGACGGCGGCCCGCGTCTACCGGTCCCAGAACCGCCGGCAGGCCCGCCGCTCCCGCCTCACCGGCCGGGCCGCGTTCCTCGCGCTGATCGTCTGCTCCCTGGTGGTCGCCCTCGCGTATCCCATGCGGCAGTACATCTCCCAGCGCGACCAGATCGCGGAACAGGAGAGGCTCTCGCAGGAGGCCAGCCGGCGGACGGAGGAGTTGCGCGACGAGAAGGCGCGGCTCAAGGACGACGCGTACATCCGCCGTCTCGCGCGCCAGCACCTCCATTACGTACTGCCCGGCGAGACCGGTTATACGGTGGTCGACCCGGACGCGGCCGAGGTGCGGCAGGGCGAGCCGGGGGCGACGGGGCAGCCGTGGCACTCGAACCTCTGGGACGGCGTCGACAGCGCGGACCGCGAATGACCTCGCCCACGCCGAGCTCGTCGACGCACCGAGCCCTTTCCCCGCACCGATTCACACAGTCCGACCGATGACATTCAAGGCAGGCATGGACACGCCCCCTCCGCAGACCGAATCCACCACGCCCACCGCTGTGGACATCGCCGCGTTCGAGCTCCAGCTCGGCCGGCCGCCGCGTGGGCTGCGCGCCATCGCGCACCGCTGCCCGTGCGGCAACCCGGACGTGGTCGAGACACAGCCCCGTCTGGAGGACGGCACGCCGTTCCCGACGACTTATTACCTGACCTGCCCGCGTGCCGCGTCCGCGATCGGCACGCTGGAGGCCAACGGGGTCATGAAGGAGATGACCGAGCGGCTCGCCACGGACCCCGAGCTGGCCGCCGCCTATCGCGCCGCGCACGAGGACTACCTCGCGCGTCGCGACGCCATCGAGGTCCTGGAGGGCTTCCCGAGTGCGGGCGGCATGCCGGACCGGGTGAAGTGCCTGCACGTCCTGGTCGGCCACTCGCTGGTCGCGGGCCCCGGTGTGAACCCGCTGGGCGACGAGGCGATCGCGATGCTGCCGCAGTGGTGGGCCAAGGGACCGTGCGTCACCCCGTGCGGGTCCGACGAAGCCGGGCCCGACGCGTCCTGAACCCCGCGCGCCACACGTACAACCACAGGAGCCCCATGACCCGCGTTGCCGCCATCGACTGCGGTACCAACTCCATCCGCCTGCTCGTCGCGGACGTGGACCCCGCCACCGGGGACTTCAGCGAGCTCGACCGCCGGATGAAGATCGTCCGGCTCGGCCAGGGCGTCGACCGGACCGGCCGGCTGGCCCCCGAGGCGCTGGAGCGCACCTTCGACGCCTGCCGTGAGTACGCGGGCGCGATCGAGGAGCTCGGCGCCGAACGGATCCGGTTCGTCGCCACGTCCGCCTCCCGCGACGCGGAGAACAGCGACACGTTCGTTCGCGGCGTCCTGGACATCCTGGGCGTCGAGCCGGAAGTCGTCACCGGGGACCAGGAGGCGCAGCTCTCCTTCGACGGCGCCACCAAGGAACTGGTGGGCCGCGACCACCTGGAGAAGCCGTATCTCGTCGTGGACATCGGCGGCGGGTCCACCGAGTTCGTCGTCGGTGACGACCGCGTCCGCGCCGCCCGGTCCGTGGACATCGGCTGCGTACGCATGACCGAGCGTCATCTCCTCCTGGACGGCGCCGTTGTGGATCCGCCGACGTCTGACCGGATCGCCGCGATACGCGAGGACATCGGTGCCGCCCTGGACCTGGCCGAGGAAACCGTGCCGATCTCCTCGGCGGCGACGCTCGTCGGACTGGCCGGGACGGTCACCACCGTCGCCGCGGTGGCGCTCGGGCTGAAGGAGTACGACTCCGAGGCGATCCACCACTCACGGGTCTCCGTCGAGCAGGTCCGGGAGATCACCGAGCGGCTGCTCGCCTCGACGCACGAGGAGCGCGCGGCGATCCCCGCGCTGCATCCGGGCCGGGTCGATGTGATCGCCTCTGGGGCGCTCGTCCTGCTCGCCGTGATGGAGCGGACCGGGGCCCGTGAGGTCGTCGTCAGTGAACACGACATCCTCGACGGGATCGCCTGGTCGGCCGCCTGATCCCGGAGGGCCCCCAGGGTGGCGAGAGGCTGCTCATGCGCATCCCCGCCTGCACTTCTGAGCTTTTGATGGCCCCTCCGGACCCGTCCGGAGGGGTCTTTCGCGCGCCGCCGCCACGAAGTTCGTGAACTTCTTCACAAGGAATTCGGCCCCTCTGGGGGAAGTTCTCCCTCCGCGGGGCCGTGCGGGTCGCACGCGAGGTCGCACGGCAGGGCTGCGGGAAGGTTTCGGAGGCGTGGCAAGAGCGCGTCCCGGGCCGGTGGTTCGCCGTGCCGGGCGGCTCAAGGGCCAGCTCACAAGTGGTGAACAACGTTCGCCACGCCGGTGTGGTTCCCCACTCGGACCATGACCTGGGTCACGTGGGCGGCGAAGTGTAGCAGAGGGTGGCGCATACCTTGTGAAGGGGCTCACGAGCGTGCCCCCCGAGGGGGGTGGATACTCGATGGCATGAGCACCACGGAGCGTCCCAGGATCCTCGTTGTAGGCGGTGGGTACGTAGGCCTGTACGCAGCTCGTCGCATTCTGAAGAAGATGCGGTATGGAGAGGCGACCGTCACGGTCGTCGACCCGCGCTCGTACATGACGTACCAGCCCTTCCTCCCCGAAGCTGCTGCCGGCAGCATCTCGCCTCGGCATGTCGTCGTCCCGCTGCGACGCGTCCTGCCGAAGGCAGAGGTCCTCACCGGCCGTGTCACGACCATCGATCAGGACCGCAAGGTCGCCACGGTCGCGCCGCTCGTCGGCGAGGCCTATGAGCTGCCCTTCGACTACCTGGTCATCGCGATGGGCGCGGTCTCCCGCACCTTCCCGATCCCCGGCCTCGCCGAGCAGGGCATCGGCATGAAGGGCATCGAGGAGTCCATCGGGCTGCGCAACCACGTCCTCGAGCAGCTGGACAAGGCCGACTCGACGACCGATGAGGACGTCCGCCGCAAGGCGCTGACGTTCGTCTTCGTGGGCGGCGGCTTCGCCGGCGCGGAGACCATCGGCGAGGTCGAGGACATGGCCCGGGACGCCGCGAAGTACTACACGAGCGTGAAGCGCGAGGACATGCGCTTCATCCTGGTCGACGCGGCCGACAAGATCCTTCCCGAGGTCGGCCCGAAGCTGGGCGCGTACGGCAAGGAGCACCTGGAGAGCCGCGGGGTCGAGGTCTACCTCTCGACCTCCATGGACTCCTGTGTCGACGGCCACGTCGTGCTGAAGAACGGCCTCGAGGTCGACTCGAGCACGATCGTGTGGACGGCCGGCGTGAAGCCGAACCCGGCGCTGGCCCGCTTCGGTCTGCCGCTCGGCCCGCGTGGTCACGTGGACACCTCCGAGAAGCTCCAGGTGCAGGGCACCGACTACATCTGGGCCGCGGGCGACAACGCTCAGGTGCCGGACCTGGTCGGCCGCCGCGCGGGCAACCCGAACGCCTGGTGCCCGCCGAACGCCCAGCACGCGCTGCGTCAGGCCAAGGTCCTCGGTGACAACGTCATCTCCGGCATGCGGGGCTTCCCGCAGAAGGAGTACAGCCACGCCAACAAGGGCGCCGTGGCCGGACTCGGTCTGCACAAGGGCGTCGCGATGATCGTCGTGGGCAAGGTGAAGATCAAGCTCAAGGGCCGTCTCGCCTGGTACATGCACCGCGGCTACCACGGCATGGCCATGCCGACCTGGAACCGCAAGATCCGGATCTTCGCGGACTGGACGCTGGCGATGTTCCTGAAGCGTGAGGTCGTCTCGCTCGGCGCCATGGAGACTCCGCGCGAGGAGTTCTACGAGGCCGCCAAGCCGAGCCCCGCGCCGGTCGCGGCCAAGGCCGACGGCGACAAGAGCAAGGCCGGCGAAACGGCCAAGGCTTCCTAGCGCCTGTACGTCACCGAAGGGGTCGTCCGCCATCCGTGGTGCGGACGGCCCTTTCGGCGTTTCTTGACCCCGTCAACTAGATGGCGTGTGCAGGTATTTTGCCGTTCCGTTGCCCTGGAACGGGATGGCACGGATGCCGGGCGGCGTTGATGCCGGTGTACCTCGTCGCGGGCCCGAGGTGTCGCGGCCCCACAAGGGTGCGTATATGCGAATTTAGGCACGTTCGGAAACACCACCACGGAGGTGTGCACCATGGCCGACGCCGCATCGCGGCTGATCGCTCTTGCCGAAGAACTGCTGGGAGAACCCCTGCCGGTCCGGATCCGGGCCTGGGACGGCAGCGAGTCCGGTCCGCCGGGCGCTCCCACCCTCGTCCTGCGCCATCGCCGCGCCCTGCGCCGACTGCTCTGGAAACCGGGCGAGCTGGGCCTGGCCCGCGCCTGGGTGGCCGGGGAGATCGACGTCGACGGGGATCTGTACGCGGCCCTCGACGCCCTGGCCGCGCTGCTCTGGGAACGCGGGGCCGACGCGAAGGACACCGTCCACCCCGTACGTGACCCGAGGGTACGGGCGTTCGCCCGGGGCCTCGTCCAACTGGCCGGTCCGTGGCCGCCGCCGCCCCCGCCGGCCGAGGAGATCCGCCGCCGCACCGGAGCGCTCCACACCAAGCGCCGGGACAAGGAGGCGATCAGCCACCACTACGACGTGGGCAACGACTTCTACGCGATGGTCCTCGGGCCCTCCATGGTCTACTCCTGCGCCTACTGGCAGGACGGCGCGACACTCGAGGACGCCCAGCGCGACAAGCTCGACCTCGTCTGCCGCAAGCTCGCACTCAAGGAGGGTGACCGCCTCCTCGACGTCGGCTGCGGCTGGGGCTCCATGGCGATCCACGCCGCCCGTGAGTACGGCGCCCGGGTCACCGGAGTGACCCTCTCCACCGAACAGGCCGCGTTCGCCCGCAAGCGGATCGCCGAAGAGGGCCTCACCGACCGGATCGAGATCCGGGTCCAGGACTACCGGGACGTCAGGGACGGTCCGTACGACGCCATCTCCTCGATCGGCATGGCTGAGCACGTGGGTTCGGTCCGTTTCCGTGAGTACGCCGACGACCTCTACGCGCTCCTCCGGCCCGGCGGCCGGCTGCTCAACCACCAGATCGCCCGCCGTCCCGAGAAGGACGAGTCGGCTTACCACGTCGACGATTTCATCGACGCCTACGTCTTCCCCGACGGCGAGCTGGCCCCGGTCGGCCGCACCGCCGCCACCCTGGAGGAGGCCGGCTTCGAGGTCCGGGACGTCGAGGCGATCCGCGAGCACTACGCACTGACCCTGCGTCAGTGGGTGACCAATCTGGAGAAGCACTGGAAGGAGGCCGTACGGGCCACCTCGCCCGGACGGGCCAGGGTGTGGCGGCTCTACATGGCCGCCTCCGCGCTCTCCTTCGAGCACAACAAGATCGGTGTCAACCAGATCCTCGCGGTGCGACCGCGGGAGGGCGGCGCGGTAGGCATGCCGCTACGGGCCCGTGACTGGACGGCGTCGGCGAACGGCTGATCCGGGAACGCGGAAGGGGCGGTACCCGCAGTGCGGACACCGCCCCTTCCGTCGTACGGCTACTCCGTCTTGATCGCGGTCAGCATGTTCAGCTTCGCGCCGCTACGGGCCGGCCACAGGGAGGCCAGGACACCCACCAGGCCCGCCAGCGCCAGGAAGAGCGCGAGCCGGTCCCACGGGATGACCAGGACGTAGCCCGGGATCGAGGCGGACAGGCTCTTGCCGATCGCCCAGCCGAGGAACGTACCGAGCGCCACTCCGACCACCGCTCCGAAGAGCGAGATGACGACGGCCTCCAGCCGGATCATGCGCTTGACCCTGCGCCGGTCCAGGCCGATCGCCCGCAGCATGCCGATCTCCTGCTGGCGTTCGAAGACCGACATGGCCAGCGTGTTGACGACCCCGAGGACGGCGATCACCAGGGCCATCGCCAGCAGCGCGTACATGATGTTCAGCGCGGTGTTGATGAACCCGCCGGACATGTCCCGGATGCCCTGGCGGTCCATGACGCTCATCGCCGGGTTGTCGCCGAGCGCGTCGATCACGGCCTTCTCGTTGGCCTCGCTCTGGCCGCCGTCCATGGTCAGCCAGATCTCGCGGATGTCGGCGAGGCTCTCGTGCGGGTCGACGACCTCCTCGGGGATCAGGACCGGGGAGATGAACTCGTTGCCCTCGTAGAGCGCTCCGACCTTCAGGGTCTCCTTCTTCTCGTCCTGGAAGGTCACGGGCACACTGTCGCCCGTCTTCCAGCCGTGCGACTTCGCGGTCTTGCGGTCGACGGCGATCTCGCCGTCCTGCAGGGAGGACAACGAGCCGGAGACCGTCTTCAGGGCGAAGACCTTCTCGACGTCGCCCGGGGTGACTCCGGAGGCCGAGACACCCTCCTCGCCGACGGTGAGCCACACGGACCGCTGGGGGGAGACCGCCGCGACGCCGTCGACCTCGCGCAGGGCGGTGAGAGCCGTCTCGTCGAGAGAGTCCCCGCTGGCCATCGTGACCATGTAGTCGGCCCGGATGTTGTCCGTCGTCGTCTTGTCGATGGCCTGGCCGAGCGTGACGCCGAGCACGGAGATACCGGTGACCAGGGTGAGTCCGATCGCCAGGGCGGAGGCGGTGGCTCCGGTGCGGCGCGGATTGCGGACCGCGTTCTGCGCCGCCAGCTTGCCGGATACCCCGAACAGCCGCCGCAGCGGCGGACGTGCCAGGGCGATCACCGGCCGTGAGAGAAGCGGGATGAGCACGATGACACCGGTGAGGGCGAGGAAGGCCCCGCCACCGATGAGCCACCGGCCGTCCTCGTCGCCCTGGCCGGCACCGGCGACGATCGCGGCGGACCCGAGGAGGGTGAGCACCCCGCCGATCGAGTTCCGCACGACCAGCGACTTGGTGGTGGCCACCGCGTGCACACTGCTCATCGCCGCCACCGGCGGGATCTTGGCGGCCCGACGGGCGGGCAGCCAGGCGGCGAACACGGTGATCAGCACGCCGACGGCGAAGGCGGAGGCGACCGCGGTGGGGGAGACGACCAGCGGGCCGGCCGGGATCTTCCCGCCGAACATGCCCATCGCGGAGCGCAGCCCCGTCGCAAGGCCCACGCCGAGGAGGAAGCCGGTCACCGAGGCGATCACACCGACCACACCGGCTTCGAGCAGGACGGCCCACTTGACCTGCCGACGGGAAGCGCCGACGGCGCGCATCAGGGCGAGTTCCCTGGTGCGCTGGGCGATGAGCATGGTGAACGTGTTGGCGATCAGGAACACACCGACGAAGAGCGCGATGGCCGCGAAGGCCAGCAGCATCGCGTTGAGGCTCTTGAGGCCGGACTCGGTCATCTTCGCCTCCTCGTCCGCGAGGGCCGCGCCCGTCTTGGCCTCGGCGTACTTCGGAAGAAGGGGCTTCACGGCGTCCAGCAGCTGCTGGTCGGACGCGCCGGCCGCGGCGGACACGGTGACGTCCGTGAACTCACCGGGCCGCAGATAGAGCTGCTGGGCGACTTCGGTGTCGAAGAGGACCAGGCTGCCGCCCGCGTTCACGGCGCCGTCCTCGGTGGTGAAGACACCGGAGAGGGTGTACTCCTTCACCGGCCCGTTGGTGGCGACCCGTATCGGCTCGCCCACGCGGTACTCGCCCTTGCGCGCGGTCTCCTCGTCGAGAGCGACCTGGCCGGCCTTCACCGGCCCCGTGCCGTCGGTGAACGCGTACTGCGCGTCCTTGCCGTCGGCGTCGGGGGAGAAGTTGGAACCGGTGTTGGACCAGCCGTCGCCGATGAGCTTGCCGCCCGTGTCGGCGACGCCGGCGAAGCCGGAGACCCGTCCGGTGGCCTCGGCCACGCCGTCGAGGTCCTGGATCTTCTTGAGCGTGGCCTCGTCGACGGCGGGGGTCTCTTCGTCGCCGCGCTCGGCCCAGGTCGTCACGGCGACGGCGACGTCGTCGTAGTTCTTGGCGGACTGGTTGCGGAAGGCGTTGCCGAGGGTGTCGGTGAAGACCAGGGTGCCGGAGACGAAAGCGACGCCGAGCATCACGGCGAGCACGGTCATCAGCAGCCTGGCCTTGTGCGCAAGCACATTGCGCACGGCGGTACGGAACATGTCAATTCCTGAGAAAGTTCGGAGTGCGGAAGGGGGGCGGCAGCCGTCGCGTCAGCTGGTGCGGCCCTTCGCGTCGAACGCCTTCATCCGGTCGAGAACCCCGTCGGCGGTGGGGTGCATCATCTGGTCGACGACCGCGCCGTCCGCGAGGAAGACCACGCGGTCCGCGTAGGAGGCGGCCACCGGGTCGTGGGTCACCATCACCACGGTCTGGCCGAGCTCGCGCACCGAGTTGCGCAGGAAGCCGAGGACCTCCGCGCCGGAGCGGGAGTCGAGGTTGCCGGTCGGCTCGTCACCGAAGATGATCTCGGGCTGGGAGGACAGGGCGCGGGCGACCGCGACGCGCTGCTGCTGACCGCCGGAGAGCTCCGTGGGGCGGTGCTTCAGCCGCTCGGAGAGGCCCACCATGTCGATGACCTTCTGGAGCCAGGCGGCATCGGGCTTGCGGCCGGCGATGTCCATCGGCAGGGTGATGTTCTCCAGGGCGGTCAGCGTGGGCAGCAGGTTGAAGGCCTGGAAGATGAAGCCGATCTTGTCCCGGCGCAGCTGTGTGAGCTGCTTGTCCTTCAGCGTCCCCAGCTCGGTCTCGCCGATGCGTACGGAGCCGCTGCTGAAGCTGTCGAGACCGGCCACGCAGTGCATCAGCGTGGACTTCCCTGAGCCCGACGGGCCCATGATCGCGGTGAATTCCCCCTGCGGGAAGTCCACGGTCACGCGGTCGAGTGCGACCACCTGGGTCTCCCCCTGGCCGTAGACCTTCGACAGCTCCGTGGCGCGGGCGGCGACCGCGGTGGTGCGGTGAACGGTGGTGGTGGTCACAGGGGTACTCCTGGTTCGACTGTTTCGCGGGGACCCCTCCATCGTCACCGCTGTGTCCCGCCGGGTCGTCAGTCCCCGTGCCCGTTCCCGGGGCCCTCTTGAGTCGCATCCGCAGGACCCCGGCGTACACCTGAGGTAGGAGGGCGACCCTGAGTGGACCGGGCCCTCAGCGGGGCGGGGCGGTCGATCCGCGGGGCACCAGACGGGCCGCCGCGTCCTCGAACCCGGGGGCCGAACCGTCGGCCACCATCGTCAGCAGGGTGCGGGCCGCATGGGTGCCGTACGCGGAGATGTCCCTGCTCAGCGCGGTCAGCGGAGGGCGTACGACGCGGGAGAGCTGGGAATCGTCCCAGGCGACGAGCGAGAGGTCAAAGGGCACGTCCAGCCCCATCTCCTGGGCGACCGAGAGCCCGGCGACGGCCATGATGTCGTTGTCGTAGATGACGGCGGTCGGCCGTGCGGCCGAGCCGATCAGCCGTCGGGTGGCGTGGGCGCCCTCCTCGCCGGAGTAGTCGGTGTGCACCACCACCGGCTCGTTGAGACCGAGTTCCGCGCTGATCTCACGCTGCGCGCGGTCACGCAACCGGGTGTGGATCAGCTCGGGCAGCCCGGCGACCCGGGCGACGGAGCGATGGCCGAGCGCGGCCAGATACGTCAGGGTGTCCCGCAGTGCCGCCGAGTCGTCCGACCACACGGGGGTGAGGGACCCGGCCGCCGAGGGATGGCCGATCACGACGGCGGGCATGCCCAGCTCGGTCATGCCCCCGATGCGCGGATCGGGGGAGCGGACGTCGGCGAGGAACACCCCGTCCACCCGGCCCTCACCCCACCAGCGGCGGTACATCTCCAGCTCCTGCGCCGGGTCGGTGACGATTTGGAGGAGCAAGGCGCACCCCCGGGCGGACAGTTCGGTCTCGATGCCGCTGATCAGCTCCATGAAGAACGGTTCGACCCCGAGCATCCTGGCCGGCCGGGACAGCGCGAGCCCCACGGTGTCGGCCCGGGCGTGGGTGAGGGCGCGGGCCGCGCTGTTGGGGCGCCAGCCGATCTCCTGCGCGATGGCCTTGATGGAGGCGCGGGTCGCGGGGGAGACCCCGGGGCGGTCGTTCAGGGCGTACGACACCGCGACCTTCGATACCCCGGCGCGGCGCGCGATGTCGGCGATCGTGGGGCGGTGCTTGGGCATGCGACCTCGCTTAACCGGTTCGTGTTCGAAGAGCATCCTAGCCGCAGGTCCCTGACCTCCGTCTTCCTCGCCGCGGTCCAGACCTCTTCGGAAATGCCTGCGAAAAACGGGAATGGGAGCGCTCCCGCTCCCTTGACACCGCTTCGGGGCACCCATACCTTCACGGCACTTACCCGGTTCAGTGACTCCGCTCGGCAGGGACGGTGCGGGGAAGAAGGAGGGGCTATGGGTACGCGTACCCAGCTGCGGGTCACCACCGCACTCGCCGTGTTCACGCTCGCCGCGACCGCCTGCACGGGAGGCGGAT
The DNA here is from genome assembly GCF_053591835.1 of Streptomyces sp. NPDC002911. NCBI lineage: Bacteria > Bacillati > Actinomycetota > Actinomycetes > Kitasatosporales > Streptomycetaceae > Streptomyces > Streptomyces sp. NPDC002911. The sequence continues at coordinate 259,828 of NZ_JBSFUO010000006.1, forward strand.
CGGGGGCGGGCGGCACCGGCGGCAAGGGCGGCGCGCTGCCGCGCAACGAGACGCTCTACACGACCGGCACCCAGTGGGGGCCTCCGGCCAACTACAACCCCCTGCGCAACTGGGACCACGCGACCGGCACCAAGGGTCTGGTCTACGAGACCCTGTTCCACTTCGACCCGAACGAGGGCGAGCTGAAGCCCTGGCTCGCGGAGTCGGGCAGCTGGGCCGACGACAAGACGTACGAGGTGAAGCTGCGCCAGGGCATCACCTGGGCCGACGGCAAGCCGCTGACCGCCAAGGACGTCGCGTACTCCTACGGCCTCGGCAAGATCGAGGCCTCCGCCTTCCACTCGCTGTGGAGCTGGCTGTCCGACGCGAAGGCGGTGGACGACACGACGGTCCGCTTCACCTTCAAGTCGGCCCGCTACCAGGAGTGGGACTACACCCTCTACAACCAGCCGATCGTCCCCGAGCACGTCTGGGGCTCGCGCACCGACGAGGACATCCTCAACGGCGTCAACGACAAGCCGGTCGGCACGGGGGCGTACGAACTGAAGAGCAAGACCCAGGACCGGGTCGTCTGGGAGCGGCGCGCGGACTGGTGGGGCACCGAGGCACTCAGCATGACGCCGGCCCCCCGCTACATCGTCGACGTCTCCAACCCGAGCAACGAGGTGGTCATCGGCCAGCTGGGTCAGGGCCAGCTGGACCTCAGCAACAACTTCCTGCCCGGCGCATCCTCGCTGATCAAGAGCAAGAAGGTCGTCTCGTACTACGACAAGGCCCCGTACATGCTCTCGGCCAACACCGCCTGGCTGGTGCCCAACACCACCAGGAAGCCCATGGACGACGCCGCCTTCCGCAGGGCGCTCGCCGCTTCCGTCGACATCGGGAAGATCGTCAAGGGTGTGTACGGCGACCTGGTCAAGCCCGCCTCCCCGACCGGCCTGCTGCCGCAGTGGGAGCAGTTCGAGGACAAGGCCCTCCTCGCGGAGAAGGGCCTCACGCACGACGCCGCCGCGGCGAAGAAGGAGCTCGCGGAAGCCGGCTACCAGGACAGGAACGGCGACGGCTTCGTCGAGAACAAGGACGGCTCCACCCTCGGCCTGAAGCTGGCCGTGCCCTCGGGCTGGACCGACTGGATGGAGGCGGCCAAGGTCATCGCCGCCGGGGCGGAGGACGCGGGCATCAAGATCAGTACCGAGTTCCCCGACCAGAACGCCCTCAACGAGCAGCGCGGCAAGGGGGACTTCGACCTGGTCCTCAACAACGAGCGCCAGCTGTCCAGCACCCCGTGGACGTACTACGAGTACATGTTCCAGATGCCGGTCCAGAAGCAGCAGAACACGGTGAACTTCGGACGGTACGAGAACGAGGAGGCCTGGGAGCTGGTGCAGGAGCTGGGCGGGGTCAAGACCGACGACGCGGCGGGCATGAAGGCCGCCGTATCGAAGATCCAGGACATCCAGCTGACCGAGATGCCCATCATCCCGCTCTGGTACAACGGCCTCTGGTCGCAGTCCACCACCGGGACCTGGACGAACTGGCCGTCGGACGCCGAGGGAGCTCCCAGGACGGCACCGGCCCTGTGGCGCAACTGGCTGGAGATGGGCGGCTTCGAGACGCTCACGCAGATCAAGCCCGCCAAGTGACGCGCCCGTCGCCGACTCCATGACCGCCCCGCCGTGCGCGTACGCCTGACCGTGCGCGCACGGCGGGGCTCTCCACCAGGGGAGCCCCCTTGCGCCGCTATTTCGCCCGCAAACTTCTCATCTACGCACTGACCTTCGTCGTCGCCGTCACCGTCAACTGGATGATCCCGCGCTTCATGCCCGGTGACCCGGTCTCCGCCATGGTCGCCCGCGCCCGCGTCTCCCAGCCGGAGGCCGCCGAGGCGATGCGCACCTACTACAACAACCTGTTCGGCTTCGACGAGCCCCTGTGGCAGCAGTACCTCCACTTCTGGGGTGCGCTGCTCCAGGGCGACTTCGGGATCTCCATCTTCGTCTTCCCCACGCCCGTCGGCGACGTCCTGCTCGACGCACTCCCGTACACGCTCGGCCTGATGATCCCGGCTGTCCTGCTCAGCTGGTTCGCCGGCAACTGGATCGGCGCGCTGTCCGCCCGCCGCAAGGTCCTCGACAACACCGTGCTGCCGGCCGGCTATCTGCTGACGGCCATGCCGTACATGTGGATCGCCGTGATCCTCGCCTGGGCGCTGGGTGCCAAGGCCGGCTGGTTCCCCCTGTCCGGGGGCTACAGCCTCGACATCCAGCCCGGCTGGAGCACCGCCTTCGCGGCGGACGCGCTGCACCACTGGGTGCTGCCGTTCCTCTCGCTGTTCCTGGTCGCGCTCGGCGGCTGGGCCATCGGCATGCGCAACATGATCATCTACGAGCTGGAGTCCGACTACTCCGCCTATCTCTCCGCCCTCGGCGCACCCCAGCGGCTCATCCGCCGCTACGCCTTCCGCAACGCCGTCCTGCCCCAGGTCACCGGACTGGCACTCCAGCTGGGAGTGCTGGTCGCCGGAGCGCTCGTCACCGAGATCGTCTTCGCCTACCCGGGGCTCGGCTCGCTGATCCTGGCCGCGATCCAGAACCAGGACTTCTTCCTGCTCCAAGGCGCGTTCCTGTTCATCGTCATCGGCGTACTGATCGCCAACTTCCTCATCGACATCGTGTACGTCGTCGTCGACCCCCGCACCCGTACGGGCATGGCAGGAGGCACGTCATGAGCACACTGCCCGACCCGGCACCCCAGGCCCCGTCCGCCGAGGCGCCGGCCGCCGAGCCCGGCCGCGAGTCCCTGCACTACGCGGTGCGCAACCCCAAGCTGATCATCGGCGTGGTCCTCGTCGTCGTCCTGCTCGCGATCGGCCTCATCGGCCCGATGCTGCTCGACAACGGCAACCCCAACGAATACGTCGGCCCGCAGGCGGCCCCGCCCGACGGCACGTACTGGATGGGCACCACCACCTTCGGCCAGGACGTGTACGCCCAGTTCGTGCACGGGCTGCGCGCCACCTTCCTGGTGGGCGTCGTCGGCGGTGCCATCGCCGCCGTCATCGCCATGCTCGTCGGCTTCCTCGCCGGCTACCGGGGCGGAGTCGTCGACGAGATCCTCAACATGCTCACCAACGTCGTCCTGGTGATCCCCGCCCTCGCCGTCCTGCTGATCATCAACGCCTACATGGGTGTGCGCAGCGTCGCCGTGCAGGGCCTGTTCATCGGGCTGACCTCATGGCCCTGGGCGGCCCGCGCCATCCGCGCGCAGACGTTCTCGCTGCGCACCCGGGAGTTCGTGGACCTGGCCCGGCTCAGCGGGAGCGGCACCTGGCGGATCGTGTTCCGCGAGATCGCGCCCAACATGAGCTCGTACCTCTTCATGATGTTCATCCTGCTCTTCGGCGGGTCCATCCTCATCGCCTCCTCGCTGGACTTCATCGGGCTCGGCCCGACCGAAGGCGTCTCGCTCGGCCTGATGCTCCAGAGCGCCCAGCAGTGGAGCGCGCTCCAACTCGGTATGTGGTGGTGGTTCATCCCGCCGGGCGCCGGGATCACCGCGATCGTCGGCGCGCTCTACGTCGCCAACGTGGGCCTCGACGAGGTCTTCAACCCGAAGCTGAGGGAGTCGTGAGCACATGACCCTGACCGTCGACGATCTGCGGGTCCACTACCGCACGCTGCGTGGCGAGGTCCGGGCACTGGACGGCGTCGGCTTCGACCTCGCGGACGGCGAGATCCTGGGCCTGGCGGGCGAGTCCGGCTGCGGCAAGACCACCTTGGGCAAGTCCCTCATCCGGCTCGACGGCCGGATGAGGCACGCGGGCGGCACCGTGACACTCGACGGCGACGAACTGCCGCTGTCCGACGACCGGGCGATGAACGCCTACCGCTTCCACAAGATCTCGCTCGTCCCCCAGTACTCGATGAGCGCGCTCAACCCGACGCGGCGCATCGGCCGCATGATCCGCGAGCTCCTCGCCTCGCGCGGAGTCACCGTGGACACCGGGGAACTGCACCGCCGCCTCGCGCTGGTCGGCCTGGAGCCCGAGGTCCTGGAGCGCTATCCGATCGAGCTGTCCGGAGGCATGAAGCAGCGCGCCGTCATGGTGATCTCCACGCTGCTCGATCCCTCCGTCCTCATCGCCGACGAGGTCACCTCGGCGCTGGACGTCTCCAACCAGCAGGCCGTCGTCGGTGCCCTCACCGGCCTCCGCGACAAGGGCCTGGTCACCAGCATGATCTTCGTGACCCACGACCTCGGGCTGACCTCGCACATCGCCGACTCGATCATGGTGATGTACGCGGGCAGGCTCGCGGAGAAGGCCCCCACGAAGGCGCTGACGAACACGCCCCGCCACCCCTACACGAAGATGCTGATCGGCTCGCTGCCCCAGGTCGGTGCCCGCTTCAAGGACAAGCCGCTCAGCGGCATCGAGGGCTCTCCGCCCTCTCTGCTGAACCCGCCCGCCGGCTGCCGCTTCCGCGACCGCTGCCCGATCGCCGACAGCCGGTGCGCCGAGGACCCGCCGGTCGTCGAAATCGCCCCCCGCCACTCCGTCGCATGCTGGAAGGCGGCCTGATGCTGACCCTCGACCGTGTCACCAAGACCTTCCGGTCCGGCGCCTTCGGCGGCGGCTCCGTGACCGCGGTGGACCGGGTGTCCTTCGAGGCGGCACCCGGCGAGCTGGTCTCGCTCATCGGAGAGAGCGGGAGCGGGAAGTCCACCATCGGCCGCATGGTCCTCGGCCTCACCCAGGTCAGCGGGGGCAGCCTCACCCTGGACGGCGAACAGGTCCGCCCGGGCAAGGACTTCTACCGCCGCGTCCAGGGCGTTTTCCAGGACCCGTTCAGCTGCTACAACCCCGTCTTCAAGGCCGACCGCGTCTTCGCCCTCGTCCGCCGCGCCTACCACCCGGGTGTCCAGGACAAGGCGTGGGCCGACCGTGTGGAGAAGGCCGTACGGGACGTACGCCTGGACCCGGGACAGGTGCTCGGCCGCTACCCGCACCAGCTCAGCGGCGGCCAGCTGCAGCGCCTGCTCATCGCCCGCGCCCTCCTGCTCGACCTGCGTTTCCTGGTCGCCGACGAGATCACCAGCATGCTCGACGCCTCCACCCGCATCGATGTGCTCAACCTCCTCGCCGGCCTCAAGGAACGCGGCCTCGGCGTGCTCTACATCACCCACGACCTCTCGCTGGGCACCTATCTCGCCGAGAAGACGGTGGTGCTGCGGGGCGGCCGTGTGGTCGAACGCGGCGACACCCAGAGGGTCTTCGGTAATCCCCTCCACCCCTACACCCGCACGCTCCTGGCCGCGGTGCCCCGGCTGAACCAGCCCTGGACGTCCGCCGAACCCGTGGGGGCCTGCGCCTATCACGAGGGGGGCGCACGGGGCACAGACCTGTACGAGACCGAGCCGGACCACTTCGTCGCCTGCGCCGGACTCCCCGACTGCGGAAGGACCCCCGCGTGACTCCCCGCCACCTGCCCCTGCACGACGGCTGGACACTCGTCGCCGACGGCCCCGTACCGGTGGGGCTCCCCACCGACGGCGTCCCGGCGACCGTCCCCGGCTGTGTCCACACCGACCTGCTGGCCGCCGGGCTGATCGACGACCCCTACCTCGACGACAACGAGAAGCGGCTCGCCTGGATCGGGCGCACCGACTGGACGTACCGCACCGCCTTCGCGTGGTCGGCCGACGAGCACGCGTTCACCGACCTGTGCTTCGACGGCCTCGACACCGTCGCCACGATCCTGGTCAACGGCACCGAGGTCGGCTCCACCGCCAACCAGCACCGCAGCTACCGCTTCCCCGTACGGCAGTTGCTGCGCGAAGGCCTCAACACCCTGGATGTACGCTTCACCGCCCCGTACACCTACGCCGAGGCGCTGCGCGACAAGCTCGGAGAGCTGCCGGGCGCGTACAGCGAGCCGTACCCCTTCATCCGCAAGATGGCGTGCAACTTCGGCTGGGACTGGGGGCCGACGCTGGTCACCTCCGGCATCTGGCGGCCGGTCGCGCTGGAGTCCTGGACGGGCCCGCGTATCGCCGAGGTCAAGGTCCTCGCCGACCTCGACGGGGACGGGGTGCCGCGCCTGGCGGTCACCGTCGACGTCGAGCGGGCCGGGGGCGGGCCCCTGGAGGCGTCGGTGGAAGTGGCCGGCGAACGGGCCGTGTTGACCGTACCCGCCGGGGAAGACCGCAGCACCGTCACCCTCGCCGTCCCCGGGGCCGAACGCTGGTGGCCGCACAGCCACGGTGAGCAGCCGCTGTACGACGTCATAGTCCGCCTCGGCGACGACGCCTGGAGCGGCAGGACCGGCTTCCGGGGCGTCGCCCTGGAGCGCGAGGCGTTCCGGATCTCCGTCAACGACGAGCCCGTCTTCGTACGCGGGGTGAACTGGATCCCCGACGACTGCTTCCCGGCCCGGGTCACCCGACAGCGGATCTCCGACCGCTTCGACCAGGCGACAGCCATGGGCGTCAACCTGATCCGCGTCTGGGGCGGCGGCCTCTACGAGAGCGACGACTTCTACGAACTGGCCGACGAGAAGGGGCTGCTGGTCTGGCAGGACTTCCCGTTCGCCTGCGCCGCCTACCCGGAGGAGCAGCCGCTGTACGACGAGGTGGCCTCCGAGGTCCGCGAGAACCTCGTCCGGCTCGCCCCGCACCCCGCGCTGGTGCTGTGGTGCGGCAACAACGAGAACCTGGAGGGCCACGCCGACTGGGGCTGGCAGGAGCAGCTGGAGGGCCGTACCTGGGGCCGCGCCTACTACCACGAACTGCTGCCGGCTCTGTGCGCCGAGACCGACCCCACCCGCCCGTACTGGCCGGGCTCGCCCTACTCCGGCTCCCCGGAGCTGCCCCCGAACGACCCGGCCCTCGGCACGGTTCACCTGTGGGAGGTGTGGAACCGGGCCGACTACACCCACTACGCCGACACCGCCCACCGCTTCGTGGCGGAGTTCGGCTTCCAGGGCCCGCCCGCGTACGCCACCCTGCGCCGCGCCGTCAGCGGTCCGCTGGGTCTGGGTGCCCCGCTGATCGCCCACCACCAGAAGGCGGAGGACGGCGACGCCAAGCTGCTGCGCGGCCTGGGCGACCACCTCCCGCAGCCGACGTCCTTCGACGACTGGCACTGGCTCACCCAGTTGAACCAGGCCCGCGCGGTCGCCTTCGGAATCCGTCACTTCCGCTCGCAGAGCCCGTACTGCATGGGCGCGATCGTCTGGCAGCTCAACGATTGCTGGCCGGTCGTGTCCTGGGCGGCCGTGGACGGCGACGGCCGTCGCAAGCCGCTCTGGTACGCCCTGCGCTCCGCGTACGCCGACCGTCTGATGGCCGTACGCGACGGAGCCCTGCACCTGGTCAACGACTCCGCACGCCTGTGGGAGGGCCCGCTCCGGCTCACCCGGCGCTCCCTGGACGGCGATGTCCTGGCCGAGGAGACGGTCGTGGTGGGCACGGCGGCCCGCGCAGTCACCCGTGTGCCCCTGCCGCCGTCGGTCGCCGAGCCGGAGGACAGCACCCGCGAGGTGCTGGTGGCGGAGCTGGGCGAGCTGCGGGCGGTCGAGTTCTACGAGGAGGACACCCGTCTCGCGCTGCCACCGGCGCGGTATCACGTCACCGTCACCCAGGGTGACGAAACGGGCATCGGCTACCGGGTCACAGTGACGGCGCGGACGCTGCTGCGCGATCTCGCCCTCTTCCCCGACCGGCTGGATCCGGCAGCCGAGGTGGACGACATGCTCGTCACCCTGCTGCCCGGCGAGAGCACCGTGTTCCACGTCACGGGCGCGGTGCTGAAGGACCCGGAGGCGCTCGGTTCGCGGCCCGTTCTCCGGTGCGTCAACGACACCGTCCACGGGTGAGGTGGCGAGCCCTGGCGAACGGTGGCGTGCCCTGTGGCGAATGGGCCGTACGGGTGCGGCGAGTTTCCGTCATTCCCGTTTGTCATGGTTCATCCCCCTCGACCGGGCGGGGAGTGTGCTGACGCGGCGCTCGATGTCTGACGGACCCTCACACGATCAATAAAATAAGACAACATCGAGCGCCTGCTCCGCTGTTCGAGAGATGCCCCCGGATAGGGTCTTGTGCCAAACGCGGAGCCGCGCGCCCACGCCCGGGTGGTGGAATGCAGACACGGCGAGCTTAAACCTCGCTGCCTCCTCGGGGGCGTGCCGGTTCAAGTCCGGCCTCGGGCACTCAACTTGTTTTGGAGTTGGGCTGGGAGGACGGCCGATTCGGCCTATCCCTCGTTCGGGTAGTGGGTGCATGGCTTCTCCACGGTCGGTTGTGGCATACCTCGCACGGCGCGGGAACGTCACGGGGCGTGGTCACGAGCGGTCAGGTGACGTGCTGACCGGCTGCGAAAGCCCTTCCGGGGTTGACGCGGACGCAGTCGGACGGGCGCCGGGCGAAGGTGACCGAACGCCATGGCGTTATTACCCCCCGGACATGTCGTCCGCCCGCGATCACGCTGAGGCCATGGACAACCTCCAGGCGCGGTACCGCTCGCGGACGTACTCGCGATGGTCGCCGTGCGTGACGAGTCCGGCTCCCCGCAAGGTCGACCTCGCTTGTGCATAGAGGAACTCCCAGTCGCTCGTAAGCGGCGGGAGCGTGACCGGAACGTCTTTTGGGCGGTCGACCCGCTCCATGACACCGCACGCGAGGACATCGGCGTGAGTGGCCGCACCCCTGGTGGTTCACCTGGAACGTGACCTCTTGTTCCCCCGCGACGCGATCCGTGGTGCTGCCCGTGGATGGCCGGCAGGGAGGCCCGCGTCACGGACGCCACATCCGGGCACATGAGCTCCCGGGCGGCCGTCGCAGTCGCGGGCGTCGCGCTCTCAGGCCTGCGTGCCCTCGAAAACCGTCCGCCCGGGTACGAGTGGTTTGGATACCGCCCTGGAGGGAACAGCACCGTCGGTTCAACGAAGATCCTCCTCCGGTATTAGGGTCATTGTTTTGCCTACCCATTACTCTTGACGCAAGGCCGCGCCAGGTGGCCATGGAGGAGTGAAATGAGGAGCAGCAACCCGGTCTTCTCGCGACGGGGGTTCAGCCGCGACAACGGCTCCGCGGGCTTCAACGCGGCGCCGCAGGCCGGGGCCCCCGCAGCGGGTGCCAACCCGTACGCGCAGGGCACCGCCGCCAACCCGTACGCCACGAACCCCTACGCCCAGCAGGACACCCAGTACGGCGCCCCGCAGGCGCCCGCGCGCTCCGGCGCGATGACGATCGACGACGTCGTCACGCGTACGGCGATGACGCTGGGCACCGTGGTGCTCACCGCCGCGCTCTCCTGGGCCCTGCTGCCGGTCGACGAGGCCAATCTCGGCAAGTCCTACGGCATCGCGATCGGCGCCGCCCTGGTGGCGTTCGTCTTCGCGATCATCCAGTCCTTCAAGCGCAAGGCCTCGCCTGCGCTGATCCTGTCCTACGCCGCCTTCGAGGGTGTCTTCCTCGGGGTGATCTCCAGCGCGGTCAGCACCTACATCAGCCCCGGCACGGTGATGCAGGCGGTGATGGGCACCATGTGTGTCTTCGCCGGTGTGCTCATCGCGTACAAGATGCGCTGGATCCGCGTCACGCGCCGCTTCTACGGCTTCGTGATGGCCGCCGCCATGGGCTTCGTGCTCCTGATGATGGTCAACCTGCTGTTCAGCGTGTTCGGTGGCGGTGACGGCCTGGGCTTCCGCAGCGGCGGCCTCGGCATCCTCTTCGGAGTCATCGGCATCATCCTCGGTGCGTGCTTCCTGGCCCTGGACTTCAAGCAGGTCGAGGACGGCATCAACTTCGGCGCACCGCGCGAGGAGTCATGGCTGGCGGCCTTCGGCCTCACCCTGACCCTGGTGTGGATCTACCTGGAGATGCTGCGTCTGCTCTCCATCCTCAACGGGGACGACTGACCCCGTAGGCACGACGACGACGGGACGGCCCGCAGGCGCGATGCGCCTGCGGGCCGTCCCGTCTTTCGCGGGGAGCGCGTGCCTCAGCGGAGCTTTCGCGCGGCGCGTCTCAGGTCGTACTCATGGATGATCGCCTTGGCGTGGCCGTAGGTGAGGTCGTGTTCGCTCCGCAGCCAGCTGACCTTCTCCTCGAAGCGGAAGAGAGAGGGGCCTTCGTCGACGGTGCGGAGCCAGTCCGCGATGTCACGACCGGTGCGGTGGGGGATCCGGGAGAGCAGGTTGCGATGGGTTTCTTCGGAGAAGACTTGAGACATCGGCGCCTCCGACGCAGTACGCGTTGCTGGTCCTTCCCGACACCGTGCCCGAGCGTCGGCGCGTTGGCAACCATCAGGCAGGGGCGCGTAGGGTCACGGTGTGCTCGATACGACCCCCCTGATCACCGCAGTGGACCGATTCGCCGACCGGCTGCGGAGCGCCCCGCAGAGCCGGCTGCAGCAGGGCGTGGCCGCCGAGGCTCTGGCGACTGCCCGGGAGCTGTCCGCCCGGGCCCAGCGCGCCGAGGCGCCGGACCGGGAGCCGAGGATCATGCCGGATGCCGGAATATTCGCGGTCGGTGACCAGCTCGCGGTCGCGGGCCGGGACCTGGCCGTGGCACTGGAAACGGCCTCGTCCCAGGAGCTGGACGAGGCCGTGCGGTGTGTCGAGGAGGCGGCGGCGCGGGCCTTCGCATCCGGGCCGCGCTAGAACGAGGCGATGACGCGGTCGGCGAGGATGTAGACGTTCTCCTCGCCGCACGAGAACGTCAGCGCGTAGGCGCCGGAGACCCCGGAACCGCCCAGCAGTACCGGCTGCTCACCGGAGCGAAGCGAGTCGGCGAGCCGCTCGGCGGTCTCCCGGTGACCCGGGGTCATGCAGAGCGTGGTGCCGTCGGCGAAGACGTACACATCGAGCGTCCCGAGGGGGCCTGGGCGTACGTCGGTGAGTTCCGTACCGGTATCGGCGAGCCGCTCCAGCCGGTTCACGGTACGCTCATGGTCGGTGACGACCGGTGTCTGTACGGGAACGAAGTCCGGGTGCGAGGGGTGGCGGCGACGGGCCGCGGCCAGCTCGGGGGAGTCCTCGGCGAACTCCGCGTACTCGGCGGCTTCCGGCATGTCGGTGAGCTCCGCCAGCTCCGCCAGCTCGTCCATGGCATCACCGGCTTCGAGTTCCATCGCCTCCAGGCCCACGAAGTCGGTCTGCCGGGGCAGGAAGAACGGGGCGTCGTCACCGAGGCCGCCCAGCGGCGACGGGGTGTCGGCGGCGTCGCGTGCCTCCTGGGCCGCCCAGAAGGCACGGGCCTCGGCGAGCTCGCGTTCCCGCTCCTCGGCGAGGGCGTCGGCGACTGCCGCGCGTATCTCCTCGGTGGGCGTGCCGGCACTGCGACTCCGCTGCTCGGGCACGGACGCGCGCAGACTCCGTCCCTCTGCCAGCTCCGTGCGCAGGGCTGTGACCTGCTTGCGCAGCCCGTGAGCGGCGTGCAGAGCGGCGGCGCCGACGGCCGTGGCGGCGGCGGTGGTCAGCAACAGGGCAAACGGCATGGCGCTCACTGACATACTCCCGGTTTCGATCGACACCCCCGACTTCCTACATCAGCTTGTCCTGTGCCGACACCTGCTGTCAGTGCATTACGTCACGAATTGGACAGGTCTTTGTGCCCGGTGTTCAGTCCTGTGGCTGGTGTGACCTGCGGAAACGACTCTCCCCCGGGACGCAGATCACATCCTGGGGGAGATTCGGTCACGATCGAGGCTCGGACCGGTTGAAGGCGGCCTCCACGCGGGAGTGCTGACCTGCCCCGGAGCTCGGCTCGGCCGCTTCGTTCCGCCGGTCGCGTTCGCTGCGGCTCAGCTCAGCCGCTCGATGACCATGGCCATGCCCTGGCCGCCACCCACGCACATCGTTTCCAGGCCGAACTGCTTGTCATGGAACTGCAGGCTGTTGATCAGCGTGCCGGTGATGCGGGCGCCGGTCATGCCGAAGGGGTGGCCCACGGCGATCGCGCCGCCGTTGACGTTGACCTTGTCCAGCGGCAGGCCGAGGTCCCGGTAGGACGGGATGACCTGTGCGGCGAACGCTTCGTTGATCTCGGCCAGGTCGATGTCGTCGACGGTCAGTCCGGCGCGCCTGAGTGCCTGCTTGCTGGCCTCGACCGGTCCGTAGCCCATGATCTCGGGGGACAGGCCGGAGACACCGGTCGAGACGATGCGGGCCAGCGGGGTCAGGCCCAGCTCGCGCGCCTTGGTGTCGGACATGATCACGAGGGCGGCGGCGCCGTCGTTGAGCGGGCAGCAGTTGGCCGCGGTGACGAGCCCGTCGGGGCGGAACACCGGCTTCAGGCCCTGCACGCCCTCCAGGGTGACGCCCGCGCGGGGGCCGTCGTCCTTCGAGACGACCGTGCCGTCCGGCGTCGTCACGGGGGTGATCTCGCGTTCCCAGAAGCCGTTCTTGATGGCTTCCTCGGCGAGGTTCTGCGACCGCACGCCGAACTCGTCCATGTCCTGGCGGGTGACGCCCTTGATCCGGGCCAGGTTCTCGGCGGTCTGTCCCATCGCGATGTACGCGTCAGGGACGAGGCCCTCCTCGCGCGGGTCGGTCCAGCTCGTACCGGACTGCTCCGCCCGGGCGGCGGTGCGGGCCTCGGCGTCGGCGAAGAGCGGGTTGTGGGTGTCCGGCAGGCTGTCGGAGTTGCCCTTCGCGAAGCGGGACACCATTTCGACACCGGCGGAGATGAAGACGTCGCCCTCACCGGCCTTGATGGCGTGCAGCGCCATGCGGCTGGTCTGCAGCGAGGACGAGCAGTAACGGGTGACCGTGCAGCCGGGGAGGTGGTCCATCCCCATCTGTACGGCGATGACGCGGCCCAGGTTGTTGCCCTGCTCGCCGCCGGGGAGGCCGCAGCCGAGCATCAGGTCGTCGATGTCCTTCGGATCCAGCTCGGGAACCTTGGCCAGCGCGCTCTGGATGATGGTCGCGGTCAGGTCGTCCGCGCGCAGATCCTTGAGGGACCCCTTGAAGGCCCGGCCGATGGGCGAACGGGCAGCAGAGACGATCACGGCTTCGGACATCACGCGGCTCCATGGGGGCTGGAAGGCAGGAAGGCTGGGCTGCCTTGGAAGTTACCCGGACGTACAGCTGAGGTCACCCGACAGGTGATGTGATGCGGACCTCTTTTCTAAGCAACCGCTCAGTCGCCCGCATTGTTCCCCTTACGAAGTGGTTTCGCGCTCATCCCCGCCCGCCACGTCGCCCCCGACCCGTGCCCGGGCACCGGCCCGCCGTCCGTGCCCGTCTCCCCGCCCGTCCTCGTGCCCGTCTCCGTGTCCTCGTGCGGCACCGGTTCCGTGTGGGCGGGCAGGCGCCGGCGCCTGCGGTGCTTGAGCAGGGCCCAGGGCGCGCGCGCCGCCGTGACCTCGGTGCCCGCCTCCCTCGCCGCACGGGAGGCCGCCTTCGCGACCGGCAGCATGCCCTCGCGGCGTGACCCGTCCAGGTGGTCGGACTCCGGCCACAGGCCGAGGACCGCGCACAGGGTCGGCAGCATCGCCATCGAGGCGGTCGCGTACCCCTCCGCCGAGGGGTGGTAGTTGTCGGGACCGAAGAGCTCCCGGGGGTTCGCCTCGAACTCCGGTCCGAGAAGGTCGCCCAGCGAGACCGTCCGCCCGCCCTGTTCCACCGCGCCGATCGTCTGGGCCGCAGCCAGTTGCCGGCTGACCCGCCGGGCCAGCCACCGCAACGGCTGGTAGACGGGCTCGATCGTGCCCAGGTCGGGGCAGGTGCCCACGATCACCTCCGCGCCCGCCGTGCGCAGCCTCCGTACGGCCGTGCCCAGACAGCGCACCGACTGCGTCGCCGGCATCCGGTGGGTCACGTCGTTCGCGCCGATCATGATCGCGCAGACGTCCGGCACCCCTGAGGGATCGGCCAGGACCAGGGACACCTGCCGCTCCAGATCGTCCGACCGGGCCCCGGGCAAGGCCACGTTCCGGAAATCCACCGGCCGTTCGGCCACCGCCGCCAACCCGGACGCCAGCAGTGCCCCCGGGGTCTGGCCCGCCCTGCGCACGCCCTGTCCGGCCGCCGTCGAGTCGCCCAGCAGGACGAAGCGCAACGGATCGGAAGGACCGGCGAAGGCCACCCCGTACCGCCCGTCCGCACTCGGCGGTACCGGCGCCTTGCCCCCGCCCACCAGCCGTTTCGCCAGCTGCAGCTCGGCCAGCACCAGGCCCACCGTGGCCGCACCGATCAGACCGACGCCGCCGCCCCCGTAAGCCGCACCCGCTGCGATCCGCCGTGCCACCCTCGCTCTCGACACAGTCCGGTCCACCTCCTCCGTGCCGTACAGCCGTACACAGCACTACCTGCCCCGTGGAGGGCGTAGCTCAATCGCTTCGTCCAATCTCCGGCCCGTACGCATACTCTTGCCTGACCATCTCGGAGATCCCGGAGTACACGGTGCAATTCCACGATTCGATGATCAGTCTTGTCGGCAACACCCCGCTGGTCAGGCTGCGCAGTGTGTCGGCAGGCATTCAGGCGACGGTTCTGGCCAAGGTCGAGTACTTCAACCCCGGCGGGTCGGTGAAGGACCGCATCGCGCTGCGCATGATCGAGGCGGCCGAGCAGAGCGGAGAGCTTCAGCCGGGCGGCACGATCGTGGAGCCGACCAGCGGCAACACGGGTGTCGGCCTGGCGATCGTGGCCCAGCAGAAGGGCTACAAGTGCATCTTCGTCTGCCCGGACAAGGTGTCCACGGACAAGATCAACGTGCTGCGGGCGTACGGCGCGGAGGTTGTCGTCTGCCCGACGGCGGTCGACCCGGAGCACCCTGACTCGTACTACAACGTCTCCGACCGGCTGGTCCGCGAGACGCCGGGAGCCTGGAAGCCCGACCAGTACTCCAATCCCAACAACCCGCGCTCGCACTACGAGACCACGGGCCCCGAACTCTGGGAGCAGACGGACGGGCGGATCACCCACTTCGTCGCGGGTGTCGGCACCGGCGGCACGATCACGGGTACGGGCCGCTACCTCAAGGAGGTCAGCGAGGACCGGGTACGGGTCATCGGCGCCGACCCGGAGGGCTCCGTCTACTCCGGCGGTTCCGGACGCCCGTATCTCGTGGAGGGCGTCGGCGAGGACTTCTGGCCGAGCGCCTACGACCGTACGGTCACGGACGAGATCGTCGCGGTCTCGGACAAGGACTCGTTCCAGATGACCCGTCGCCTCGCCAAGGAGGAGGGCCTGCTCGTCGGCGGTTCCTGCGGCATGGCGGTCGTCGCGGCCCTGGAGGTCGCCAAGCGCCTCGGCCCCGAGGACGTGGTGGTCGTCCTGCTGCCGGACAGCGGACGCGGCTACATGAGCAAGATCTTCAACGACGAGTGGATGGCCGACTACGGCTTCCTGGAGGACTCCGGACCCTCCGCCCGTGTCGGCGCCGTCCTCGACTTCAAGGACGGCCCGCTCCCCTCGCTCGTCCACATGCACCCGGAGGAGACGGTCGGCGAGGCCATCGACGTACTGCGGGAGTACGGCGTCTCCCAGATGCCGATCGTGAAGCCCGGGGCGGGACACCCCGACGTGATGGCCGCCGAGGTCATCGGCTCCGTCGTGGAGCGTCAGCTCCTGGACGCGCTGTTCACCCAGCGGGCCATGCTGTCCGATCCGCTGGAGAAGCACATGTCGGCCCCGTTGCCGCAGGTCGGCTCGGGGGAACCGGTCGAGGACCTGATGGCCGTGCTCAGCGGTGCGGACGGTGCCGACGCGGCGATCGTTCTCGTCGAGGGCAAGCCGACAGGTGTCGTGAGCAGGCAGGATCTGCTGGCCTTCCTGGCGAAGGACGCGGCGCCGAAGCAGTGAGCGCGGTTTTCCCGGGTGCGGGCTTCCCGGGTTCGCGAAAACGGTACGAGCGCGACACGTTGACGCAGCACCGGCTTAACACGGCTCATGCACAGTAAGGGGTGTCGGCAGGGAAACCCGCCGGCACCACGAACGGCGACACGGACTACGGAGCGGCTCCCGGACCTCCACCGTCGCCCGGACGCGCACCCGGCCCTGACCCGGGACCGCGTCCCTCGCGGGGACCGCCGTCGTCCCGCCCTCCGGGCAACCGGGGGTGCGGCGGTCCCCGCGATTATTCATGCGCGGGCGGCGTGCACGGCGTTCACGCCGATGATCCCCGGCCAGGCCACGACGAGCCCCTCGATCCCGGCGTTCGCGGCGCCGGTCGCGGACAGGGGGACGGCCAGGACCAGCGAGACGACCCCGAAGCCGAATCACTCCCGGAACGTCCCGAGCGGTGCTGCGGGCTGCGCACCGGCCTGCCCCTGGCGGCCGCCCCTCTGCTGCTCGGCGAGGTACTGCGTGCCGGTGAGCCGCTGCTCGGCTTCTCCAGGAAGGAGTCGATGAGCGCGGACTCGTACTCCGGCCCCAGCTCACGACGGGCCTGCGGGGTGGCGTCGAGCTCTCGCCCGAGCTCAGGGTCACGCTTCCCTACGCTTACGGAGCGAATCCCGGGAGTCCCGGTCATCGGCGTCACCCCCTGTCGCCGAGGCCCTTCGCACGGGGCGGGCTGCGCCCCGTCGGCGTAGCGTTGTTGACGGAAGACGGGAGGCGCGCCCATGGCCACCACGACAACGTCCGCCCGTGCCGTTCCCCGCACGGTCGGGACGAGGGCCCGCTTGGTCAACGAGGCCGAGCTGCGGGCGACGCTCACCACGTTCCGCGAGCTCTCCGACGAGGACTGGCGCCGTCCGACCCCCTGCACCGGCTGGAAAGTCCGGGACATGCTGGCGCACGTCGTCGGCCAGTACGAGGAGCTCCCGCGTCCCTGGGTCTCCGTGCGGCGGATCCGGCGGGCCGCGCGGACCCACCCGCACCTCGGCCGGCTGGACGGGCACAACGAGGCCCAGATCGAGGACCGGCAGGCCGTCCCGGGACGCGAACTGATCGGCGCCCTCGCCCACTTCGCACCCCAGGGCCTCATCGCTCTGCGCCGCACGCCGGCCCCGGTCCGTCGCAGGATCCGGCTGAGTCTGCTCTACCCGGAGGCGAAGGCGCTGCCCGACGACTCCCTGGACTATCTCGGCAACGTCCTCATCGCCCGCGACACCTGGATGCACCGGGTCGACCTCAGCGACGCCACCGGGGCCGAGCTGGTCCTCGACGGGCACGACCGGGAGATCGTGGATCAGGTGGTGCTGGACCTGGCGCTCGCCTGGACGGGCCCCGCGGCCGAACTCGACCTCCACGGCCCCGCCGCCGGAGGACGCCGGCTGCTGGGCATCGGCACCCCGGCGGCCACCCTCCACGCGGACGCGGTCGACTTCGCCCGGCACGTGTCGGGGCGGCCGACGCACGGCCGGCCGGAACTGGAGGGCGAGCCCGGGGCGAGGGCCGCGCTGCTGGCGGCCCGCGTCGTGTTCTGACGCACCGGCCGGGCGTTCAGGGGGGAGTCACCTCGGCGAGGAAGGCCTCGGGCGTGACCGCGTATCCCAGGGCGTTGATGACGGGGACCGGGCTGCGGTCGATCAGGACCGTCGGGGTGGAGCGGACGCCGCTCGTCCCGAACGCCGCCGACACCTGCGCCGCCCACGGCAGATAGGTGCGCTCCATGACCTTCTGCCGGAAGCCGTCGGTGTGCAGCGCCTCGACCTCGTCGGCCAGCCGCAGCAAGGTGTCCCGGTCGGCGAAGGCGTCCACGTCCTCGCTGGGCTGACCGGCGTACAGCGCCCGCAGGAAGAGCATGAACGGCTTCTGCCCCTCGTCCGCTGCGGCTCCCAGCGCGGCGAGCGCCTCCAGGGAGCCGCTGCCGCCCGCGGCATCGTCGATGAACGTGCCGAAACGGTGGTCCACCGCGAATCTGCCCTCGTCCGCGGCCCGCTCCATCACGGCTCCGAGGCCGAGCTCCATGCGCTTGCAGTAGGGGCAGCGCAGATCGGCGTAGACACTCAGCACGTGCGCGGCGTCGGGGTCGCCGTAGCGGACGATGACGCCGCCGGGCCCTCTCGTGTTGGCTGGGATCATGAACCCAGGGTCCGCAGGGGAGTGCGGGCCCGCAAGGTGAGGGCCGGAGAGGCGCGGACGCGGGGGCTGTATATGGACATGCACACCGCTTGCTGGCTGAATGGATTCCTCGCTGCCGGACCGGTGCGGCGGAACTCTTGGAGGAGGCACATGAGCGGGAGCAGCCCGGCTGCGAGGGTGCAGCGGCTCTTCGAGGGGCGGCGGCTCACACCCACCCAGCGCCGGATCGCGCACTCCATGGTGCGGCGGGCCGCCGATGCCCCGTTCCTGTCGAGTGTGGAGCTCGCCGAGCTGGCCGGGGTCAGCCAGCCGTCCGTCACCCGCTTCGCCGTGGCGCTCGGATTCGACGGATACCCGGCGCTGCGCAAGCACCTGAGGGAGGTCACCCCGGGAGGAGCGGCCGACGGGGACGGCGTGGAGGAGGGGCCCAACGAGTACCAGCAGGCGGTGCTGGCGGAGATCGAGAATCTGCGGCAGCTGTCCGGGCTGCTCGCCGATCCGGCCCCCTTGGAGCGGGCGGGACGGGTGCTCGCCGGGTCCAGGCCGCTGCTCGTGCTGGGGCTGCGGGCCGCGTCCTCGCAGGCCCGGGGGTTCGGGTACTTCGCCGCCAAGGTGCACCCGGACGTACGCGTACTCGACGAGGGCGGCAGCATGCTGCACGACCGCATCGATGCCGCCAGGCGGGCGGGCGCGAGCGCGGTGATGTGCTTCGCGCTGCCGCGGCACCCGCGCGAGGTCGTGGACGCGCTCGCGTATGCGCGGGAGCAGGGGCTGACCGTCGTGACCGTGTCCGACTCGGCGTTCGCTCCGGTGGCGGCCCACAGCGATCTGCTGATTCCGGCCGCCGTGGGGACCGGACTCGCCTTCGACACCGCCTGTGCGCCGATGCTGCTGGGGCGGGTGCTGCTGGAGGCCATGTGCGACGGGCTTCCCGAGGCGCAGGCCCGGCTGGAGGAGTTCGACGCGAAGGCCGTCGCGCGGGGGCTGTTCGTCGACTAGTGGCATGCCTGGCCGGTATTCCGGGCGGGCGGCTTCCGCCGGTTCTCAGACATCGCTCATCTGTGCCTATCAATCTACGCACCGACTGGGTGGAGCGTGGCCGGCCCGCGGGCCGACGGGTGAAGGCCTACCGGACGACCGGCCCTGTGGCGGGGGACGCCGCACCCGGTGGGGCGCGGCGCCGCCGGTAGGAACGCCGGGTCAGACCTCGAGGTCCGCTTCGATCTTCCGCAGCTGGTGGCGGGCCATCGCGAGGTTGGCCCGGCCGGAGTCCAGCACGAGGTAGAGGAACAGGCCGTTGCTGCCACGGGTCCTGAGCAGCCGGATCAGGTGGTACTGGGTGCCGAGGGTGATCAGGATGTCCTCGATCTCGTCCTTGATGCCCAGGTGCTCCATGGTCCGGAGCTTCGCCCGGACGACGTCCGTGTTCCCGGCCGCCGCGACCTCCAGGTTGAAGTCCTTGCCACCGCCGAGGTGGCCCAGTGCCATGCCGCTGGTGTAGTCGACGAGTGCGACACCGAGGGTCCCCTCGATCGACGCCATCGCATCCTTCAGTGCCGCTTCGGTGGTGGCCATAGTGCTCGTTTCCTTTCCCTGGACGGCCCGGTGGCCGGTCCGTTGCTTGGTGGTGCGCTCTCCGCCCGTGGCGCGTGCGTGACGGGCCGCGGCGGATGTCACGTGGAGTCCGGTGTGGTGCGGCGGGGCAGGGCCCGGGCCTGCTGCGGGCGTGGAGGCGGCGCGGGGCGGTCGGCGCGCTCCTGTGCGGCGTCGACCATTTCGCCGATGCGTGCGCCGGAGCGGCGGCCCTCGAGGTGGAGGCGGCCGACGTTGATGCGGTCCTCGGCCAGCAGGGTCAGGACGGCGGAGGAGCCCGCCGCGTACGTGGCGATGTAACCGCTCTCGCCCCGGATCAGGAGCTCGCGGAAGCCGCCGCGTCCGGTGGCGTCGGTCATCCTGATCGAGACGCCGAGTGCGGCGGCGGTCAGCGCGGCGACGCCCTCGGCCTCGGTGCCAGGGGTGTCGTGGGCGAGCAGCAGGCCGTCGGTACTGGCGGCCAGCGCGCCGGTCAGGAGCGGGACCCGGGCGCGTAACCGCTGGAGCTCGTCGAGGACATCCTGTACTCCGGCCTCGGGCACCATCAGTTGTCTCCTCCCGGCACGCTGTCTCAGCGCGCGTATCACAGGGCCTCCAATGCGTCTCTGAGCCGGCGCAGCAGGGCGACGTCCGGGTCGTTCGTGACCTCGGGCAGCAGGATGCGGCTCTGCTCGGACACCGGCACCGCCTCCGGCCCGGTCGTGCCGGGGCGGACCGCTTCGACCAGTCCGGCAGCCGCCAGCCGGCGCAGGTCGACCAGGATGTGGAAGGCCGAGCGGCCCAGCTCCTGGGCGATGTCCGTGGCGGTGCGCTCGCCGTTCACCAGGGCCAGGACGCGGCGCTGGCGCGGGGGCACCGGGGCGTCGACCGGGTGCGCGGTGGGAGAGAGCGGTGCGCTGTCGGTGTGTGCGTCCGGCCAGATCCGGTCCAGGAGTTCACGGCGCCGGAGCGTCTCGCGCTGCACGGCGTGCACGGGAACGGGGCGGACGGGGCCGATCCAGTGGGAGACCCCGTAGCGGAAGCGGGCCGGAGTCTGTGTGGGGGCCAGGGCGAAGAAGGCCGCGTCGTACAACGCCCCCAGGTGGCAGAGCTCCAGCGCACCGCCGGGGACCTGGCCGCTGTCCACGAGGTAGCGGCCGACCCGCTGCCGGGCGCCCGCCTGGGCTACCGCCTCCCACCAGCCCTCGGAGCGCAGGGCCCCGCCCGCGGTGAGCAGGATGTCGATCCCGGGTGTCGCGGGGCTCTCCGCGTGGACGACCTGGCCGTCGGCGAGATACAGGGTGCCGCGGTCGCGCAGCAGCGCGCCGGTCGCACGCTCCGCCGCGAGCCGCTGCAGCATCGGGGAGGGGGTGGCCCGTTCGGGTAAGCCGGGCGGGGCGGTGACGGCGGGCCTCATGCCAGGACCAGCCGCTCCGCTATCTCGCCGAGCCTTATGCGCGCCAGGGCGAGGTTGCCCTCCGCGCGGTCCAGCCAGAGGTGGAGGAAGACGCTGCTGTCGAAGGACGTCTCGACGAAACGGAGGATGTGGTAGCCGGGGGCGGTGGTGACGATGACGTCCTCGACGGTGGGGGCGGGACGGCCCGGTAAGCCGGCGGTGGGGGCGGGACGGCCCGGTAAGCCGGCGGTGGGTAACTCCGCTTGCGCGAAGACCGGTTGTTCGGCGGCCATCCTCGCCACTTCGGCCGTCTCGGCGGCCGTGGCCTCGTGGTCGCCGTTGGGCGACTCGCCGATGGTGCCGAGCGCGAGACCACTCGTCCAGTCGACCACTGCGGCCCCCCGGGCACCGGGCAGCCTCATGACTTCGATCAGGCACTCGTCGATTCCGGGCAACGCGAACTCCCCTCCCGACGTGGCGTTCGGATGTAATGGAGAGGCTACGCAACGTGTGTGCGACTGGTGGGAGTTATGGCATTTTCCAGAGGTACATGCGCAGGGCCGTCCGAAGGGCGGTCTCGACGACGCCCCCTGTTGACTAGGACTATTCAGGTGGACAGGATGTGAATAGGAGAGTCACATACGCGAGGAGGCATCCCCCATGTCAGGACCCCGCCCCGTACGGGCACCGCGCGGTACCGAACTGAGCGCCCTGGGATGGCAGCAGGAAGCCGCCCTCCGCATGCTGCAGAACAACCTGGACCCCGAGGTCGCCGAACACCCCGACAAGCTCGTCGTCTACGGCGGCACGGGCAAGGCCGCCCGCGACTGGCGGTCCTTCGACGCCATGGTCCGTACGCTGCGGACGCTCAAGCAGGACGAGACGATGCTCGTCCAGTCCGGGCGGCCGGTGGGCGTCATGCAGACCCACGAATGGGCGCCGCGCGTCCTGATCGCCAACTCCAACCTGGTGGGCGACTGGGCCAACTGGGAGGAGTTCCGTCGCCTGGAGGCCCTCGGGCTCACCATGTACGGGCAGATGACCGCGGGATCCTGGATCTACATCGGGACCCAGGGCATCCTCCAGGGCACGTACGAGACCTTCGCCGCCGTCGCGGCGAAGCGGTTCGGCGGGACGCTGGCGGGGACCATCACGCTGACGGCCGGACTCGGCGGCATGGGCGGGGCCCAGCCGCTGGCCGTCACCATGAACGACGGCGTCGCCCTCTGCGTCGACTGCGACCCGCGCGCCATCGAGCGCCGGATCGAGCACCGCTTCCTGGACGTCCGGGCCGACTCGCTGGAGCACGCGCTCCAGCTGGCCGTCGAGGCCCGTGACGCGCGGCGCCCGCTCTCCATCGGTCTGCTCGGCAACGCCGCGGATCTGCTGCCCCGGATGCTCGCCGAGGGCGCGCCGGTCGACATCGTCACCGACCAGACCAGTGCGCACGACCCGCTCGCCTATCTGCCCGTCGGCGTCGAACTGGACGACATGGCCTCCTACGCGGCCGAGAAGCCCGCCGACTTCACCCGGCGCGCCCGGGAGTCGATGGCCGCGCATGTCGAGGCGATGGTCGGCTTCATGGACGCGGGGGCCGAGGTCTTCGACTACGGCAACTCGATCCGGGGCGAGGCCCAGCTCGCCGGGTACGCGCGCGCGTTCGACTTCCCGGGCTTCGTGCCCGCCTACATCCGGCCGCTCTTCTGCGAGGGCAAGGGGCCCTTCCGGTGGGCGGCGCTGTCGGGCGAGGCGTCCGACATCCACAAGACGGACAAGGCCCTGCTCGAACTCTTCCCGGAGAACGAGTCGTTGCACCGCTGGATCAGGATGGCCGGTGAGCGAGTCCACTTCCAGGGGCTGCCGGCCCGGATCTGTTGGCTCGGATACGGCGAGCGCGACAAGGCCGGCGAGCGGTTCAACGACATGGTCGCGAGTGGTGAGCTCGCCGCGCCGCTGGCCATCGGCCGTGACCACCTGGACTGCGGTTCGGTCGCCTCGCCGTACCGGGAGACCGAGGCCATGCTCGACGGCTCCGACGCCATCGCGGACTGGCCGCTTCTCAACGCCATGGTCAACGTGGCTTCGGGGGCGTCATGGGTGTCCCTGCACCACGGGGGCGGCGTGGGGATGGGGCGCTCGATCCACGCGGGGCAGGTGACGGTCGCCGACGGCACGGAGCTCGCGGGCGAGAAGATCCGGCGGGTCCTCACGAACGACCCCGGCATGGGCGTCATCCGGCATGTCGACGCGGGTTACGACATCGCGGAGTCCGTCGCCTCGGACAAGGACGTGCGGGTCCCGATGGCGGAGGGCGACGGCCGGTGACATCCCCCGAACCGTTGTCGTTCCAGGCCATGTGGCGCGACCTGGCCCCCCTCGGCCTCGACCCCGGCAGCGGCGGCTACCGCCGGTACGCCTGGACCGGTGCCGACCGGGACTGCAGGGAGTGGTTCCGTGTCCAGGCCGAGTCCCGTGGGCTCGTCCACGAGGTCGACCGCAACGGCAACCAGTGGGCCTGGCTCGGCGATCCGCTCGCCGGGGACGCCGTGGTCACCGGGTCCCATCTCGACTCGGTGCCCGACGGTGGCGCCTTCGACGGCCCCCTCGGCGTGGTGTCCTCCTTCGCCGCCCTGGACGAACTCCGCAGCAGAGGGGCGGACTTCACCAAGCCCCTTGCCATCGCCAACTTCGGCGACGAGGAAGGGGCCCGCTTCGGTCTCGCCTGCGTCGGCTCCCGGCTCGCCGCCGGACAGCTGACCGCCGAACACGCGCACCGGCTCCGCGACGGGGACGGCGTCTCGCTGCCGCAGGCCATGGAGGCGGCGGGATACGACCCCGATGCCATCGGCCCCGACCCCGAACGCCTCGCCCGCATCGGCGCGTTCGTCGAGCTCCATGTGGAGCAGGGGCGCGCCCTCGACCTGAGCGGGGACCCGGTCGGGGTCGCCTCGGCCATCTGGCCGCACGGCCGCTGGCGGTTCGACTTCCGGGGCGAGGCCAACCACGCCGGCACGACGCGCCTCGCCGACCGGCGTGACCCGATGCTCACGTATGCCGAGACCGTGCTCGCGGCCCGCCGCGAGGCGGAGCTCGCCGGAGGCCTCGCGACCTTCGGCAAGATCGCGGTCGAGCCGAACGGGGTCAACGCCATCCCCTCCGTCGTACGCGGCTGGCTCGACTCACGGGCCTTTGACCAGGCCACTCTCGACTCCGTCGTGAGTGGCATCGAGCGGGCCGCGCGGGAGCACGCCGAGCGGGCCGGGATCGGCCTCGACGTCGTACGCGAGTCGTTCACCCCGGTGGTGGACTTCGAGCACGCGCTGCGGGACGAGATCCGCCGGGTGCTGGAGAAGCGGGGCTGCGACGGCGCTGACGGCGCCGAGAGCCCCGTGCCGGTGCTCGGCACGGGGGCTGGACACGACGCGGGTATTTTGTCCGCTTCCGTGCCGACCGCCATGCTGTTCGTACGGAACCCCACCGGGATCTCGCACTCACCCGCCGAGCACGCCGCGGAGGACGACTGCGTGGCCGGGGTGCGGGCACTCGCCGACGTACTGGAAGGTCTCGCGTGCAGCTGACTACGCAACCGACGGGCACACCGGTCACCGCGACGTACTGGATGTCGCACGCCTGGCTCGGCACCCATGTCGAGCCGGGCGTCCTCCTGGACGTGGCCGGCGGGCGCATCGCCGGAGTCCGGACGGGCATCGACACGCCGCCGCCCGGAGCCACCGCGCTGCACGGCCTGACCGTCCCGGGACTGGCCAACACCCATTCGCATGCCTTCCACCGCGCGCTGCGCTCCACCGCCCAGGTGGGATCCGGCACCTTCTGGACATGGCGCGAGCTGATGTACCGGACGGCCTCCCGTCTCACCCCCGACACCTACTACGACCTGGCCCGTGCGACGTACGCAGAGATGGCGCTGGCCGGGATCACCGCGGTGGGCGAATTCCACTATCTGCACCACGCGCCCGGCGGCACGCCCTACGAGAACCCGAACGCCATGGGCGAGGCGCTCATCGCCGCGGCGGCCGAGGCCGGCATCCGCATCACCCTGCTCGACACCGCCTATCTCGCCGCCGGATTCGGCGAGAAGCCGAGCCGGCACCAGCTGCGTTTCTCCGACACCACCGCCGACGCCTGGGCCGAACGTGCCTCCCTCCTCAAGGGCGACGACGACCTGGTGGTGATCGGCGCCGCGATCCATTCCGTACGGGCCGTCCCCGCAGGGCAGCTGTCCACCGTCGCCCGGTGGGCCCAGGAACGGGCGGTCCCGCTCCATGTCCACCTCTCCGAGCAGACCGCGGAGAACGACGCCTGCCTCGCCGCCCACCGCCGCACCCCGGCCCGGCTCCTCGCCGACCACGGTGTTCTCGGTCCGCACACCACCGGCATCCACAACACGCACCTCACGGCCGAGGACATCGAGCTGCTGGGCTCCTCCCGGACGGGCACCTGCATGTGCCCCACCACCGAACGCGACCTCGCCGACGGCATCGGCCCCGCGACCGCTCTCCAGGGCGCGGGTTCTCCCCTCTCGCTGGGCAGTGACAGCCACGCCGTGATCGACCTCTTCGAAGAGGCGCGGGCGATGGAGCTCAACGAACGCCTGCGGACCCATGCGCGCGGTCACTGGACGGCGGCAGCCCTGCTCAGGGCGGCGTCCGCCGAGGGGCATGCCGCGCTCGGCCGTCCGGACGCGGGCCTGCTCGAACCCGGCGCGCCCGCCGATCTCGCCACCGTCGCGCTGGACTCCGTCAGAACAGCGGGGCCGCTGCCCCGGCTGGCAGCAGAAGCAGCCGTATTCGCCGCCACCGCCGCCGATGTGCGGCACACCGTGGTGGCGGGCCGGCACATCGTCCGGGACGGCCGGCACACACGGATCGAGGACGTACCCGAAGCGCTGGCCTCGGCCGTCGCCGCCCTGCACGGCTGAGCGGCCTGCCGGATGGACGACCCCGGCCGACGACCCCGGCAGTCCAGCCGGGCGAACCTGACGAAAGCTGTGCCCGGATGACGACGACGACCGCCCTCACCCACATCGCGAACCTGGTCACCAACGACCCCTCCCTCGGCGACGGGACCCCCCTGGGCCTGATCCGGGACGCGGCCGTCGTCATCGACGGCGACCGCATCGTGTGGACCGGTGAATCCAGCAAAGCACCCGCCACTGACAACGCCGTCGACGCGGGCGGCCGCGCCGTGATCCCCGGCTTCGTGGACTCCCACTCCCACCTGGTGTTCGCAGGCGACCGCACCGCCGAGTTCAACGCCCGTATGTCCGGCCGTCCCTACTCCGCGGGCGGCATCCGCGCGACCGTGGCCACCACCCGCGCCGCCTCCGACGACGCGCTCTCCGCCAACGTCGCGCGCTATCTGGCCGAGGCACTCCGGCAGGGCACCACCACCTTCGAGACCAAGTCCGGCTACGGCCTCACCGTCGAGGACGAGGCACGCGCCCTGCGCATCGCCGCCCGCCACACCGACGAGGTCACCTTCCTCGGCGCCCACATCGTGTCCCCGGACTACGCCGGCGACCCCGCCGGTTACGTGGACCTCGTCACCGGGCCGATGCTGGACGCCTGCGCCCCGTACGCCCGTTGGATCGACGTCTTCTGCGAGCGGGGTGCCTTCGACGAGGACCAGGCGCGCACGATCCTCACCGCGGGTCTGGCCAGGGGCCTGCACCCCCGCGTCCACGCCAACCAGCTCGGCCACGGTCCCGGAGTCCGGCTCGCCGTCGAGCTCGACGCCGCGTCCGCCGACCACTGCACCCACCTCGACGACGCCGACCTCGACGCGCTCGGTCAGGGCCGCACCGTCGCCACCCTTCTCCCCGGCGCCGAGTTCTCCACCCGCGCGGTCTGGCCCGACGCCCGCCGCATCCTCGGCGCGGGCGCCACCGTCGCCCTGTCCACCGACTGCAACCCGGGCTCCTCGTTCACCTCCTCCATGCCGTTCTGTATCGCCCTCGCCGTACGGGACATGGGCATGACCCCCGATGAAGCGGTCTGGTCCGCCACCGCCGGAGGAGCCGCCGCGCTGCGCCGCACCGACATCGGCCGCATCACCCCGGGAGCGCGCGCCGACCTCGTGCTCCTCGACGCGCCGAGCCATGTCCACCTGGCCTACCGGCCGGGAGTCCCGCTGGTCAGCGCCGTATGGCGGCGGGGGGAGCGGGTCGTGTGACGCTCCCGTCCGAGCGGACCCGATATTCACCGGTCGGTCACAGGATGTCGCGGCTGTCTACCGCCGAGTGACCGCGCCCGGTACCGTTTCCGACAGCGTGGCTCAGGGGGGTAGGACCGGGGGGTCTTGGTGAGCAGCAGGCGCATACGTGTGGTCAGGCCCGGAGATCTGGGCGCGGGGGACATCGAGATCTGGCGGGAGCTGCGGGCGAAGTCCGGCGCCCCCGCTCATCCGTTCATGCAACCGGAATTCACCCTCGCCGTCGGCCGCGTCCGGCCGCGCGCGTGGGTGGCGGTGATCAGCGAGGAACCCGGGGGAACGGCCGGTTTTCTCCCCTTCGAGCGGGGACGGCTCGGCCACGGACGGGCCATCGGCTTCGGGGTCTCCGACGTCCAGGGCGCGGTGCTGCGCCCCGGCCTTCCGCTGGACGCGAAGGAGCTGCTGCGGGCCTGCGGCCTCTCCGCCTGGGAGTTCGACAATCTGGAGGCGCGCCAGGGCCTCTTC
This sequence comes from Streptomyces sp. NPDC002911, assembly GCF_053591835.1. Classification (NCBI taxonomy): domain Bacteria; kingdom Bacillati; phylum Actinomycetota; class Actinomycetes; order Kitasatosporales; family Streptomycetaceae; genus Streptomyces; species Streptomyces sp. NPDC002911. The sequence goes on from NZ_JBSFUO010000006.1 coordinate 287,470, forward strand.
GAGCCGGACGCCGCCCGCTCGCACGCCTCGTACGTCATCGATGTCGGCGACGGTTACGAGAGCTACGAGAACGCGCTGCGCGCACAGTCGCCGAAGTTCCTCAGAACCACCCTGGCCAAGGAGCGCAAGCTCGGCCGCGCGGCGGGGGAGGTGCGGTTCGTCCTCGACGAACGGGACCCGAAGGTGCTGCGGACCCTGATGGAGTGGAAGTCCGCCCAGTACCGCAGGACCGGCCGCCGCGACCGCTTCGCCAAGGCGTGGATCCGCGGGCTGGTGGAGTTCCTCTTCCACACCCGGGCGCCCGGATGCTCCGGCCTGCTCTCCGTCCTGTACGCGGGTGACAGGCCCGTGGCCGCCCACTTCGGGCTGCGCTCGCGGACGGTGCTCTCATGCTGGTTCCCGGCGTACGACCCCGAGTTCGCGAAGTACTCGCCGGGCCTGATCCTGCATCTGCGGATGGCGCGGGCGGCGGCGGGCGACGGCATCGTGATGCTCGACATGGGGCGCGGGGCGGCCGAGTACAAGGACGCGCTGAAGACCGGTGAGCTCACGGTCCACGAGGGCGCCTCGGTCAGGCCGGGTGCGGGCGCGGCCCTGCAGTGGCTCGGCCGTGAGCCCTCCCGCCGTGCGCACAGCTTCGTACGGAAAAGGCCCCGGCTCGCGGGCCTGGCGCAGCGCGGCCTGGAACGGGCCGGCCGTCTGCGCGAACCGAAACGTCCATAGTGACCGGGGGGAACCGGATGCCGTACGGGAACGGACAGACGAGGAACACGCAGCGGTTGCCGGACATCGGCCGGCTCGGCGGCATGGCCGTCGCCGAACTGGAACTCGACGCGGCCGACGGAACGGGCGTGCGGCTGGGGCCCGCCCCCGGCGGCCCGCCCCTGGACATGCGGGACGGTGACGAGCAGCGGGTCTTCGCCCTCGTACGGCTGCGCGGGCGCCCCATCGGCACGGTCGTCGGGCGTGTCAGGGCGGGTGACGACCCGGCCTCCGTCCTCGCCGGGCAGGCGGCGGACGAGATCGTCGTCCCCGACGTCCTGGAACGTCCACCGGCCGGGGAGGTGCCCAGGGCCACCGTCGTCGTCGCGACCAGGGAGCGCCCCGCGCCACTCGCCCGCGCCCTCGATTCGCTGCTCGCCCAGGACCACCCGGACTTCGAGATCGTGGTCGTCGACAACGCCCCGTCCACCGGGGCCACCCGCGAGCTCGTCACCTCCGCCTACGCCGGCCGGGGCGTGCGCTACGTGCTGGAGCCGGTGCCCGGTCTGGCGGCCGCGCACAACAGGGGCATCGCCGTCGCGGGGGCCGGCGTGCTCGCCTTCACCGACGACGACGTCATCGCCGACCCGCACTGGCTCACCGCCCTCACCAGGCCCTTCTGCGAGGACCCCAGGACGGCCTGTGTCACCGGCCTGATCCTGCCGGCCAGGCTGACCACCCCGGCGCAGGTCCTGCTGGAGAGCCACGGCGGATTCGCCAAGGGGTTCGCCGCGCGCCGTTACGACCCCGCGCACCCGCCTGCCGACGAGCCGCTCTTCCCGTTCGCCGCCGGGCGGTTCGGCTCCGGCGCCAACATGGCCTTCCGCGCGGGGCCGTTGCGGGCGGTCGGCGGTTTCGACCCCGCCACCGGCACCGGGACCCCGGCCAAGGGGGGCGACGACCTCTACGCCTTCGTACGGCTCCTCGCGGAGGGGTATCCGCTGCACTACACGCCCGACGCGATCGTCTGGCACCACCACCGGGAGCGCTGGGATGACCTGTGCGCGCAGGCGTACGGCTACGGGGCCGGGCTCACCGCCTGCCTCGCCGCGCTCCTGGTCCGCAGGCCCGCCCTGCTGCCGCCCCTGCTGGCCCGGCTGCCGCGCGGTCTCGCCCATGCCCTTTCGATGACGGCGCCGCGTGCCACCGACGCGGCAGGAAGCACCGGTGTTCCCGGCACACACGGCGCGTACACCCACCCGTGGCCCGGACATCTGTCCCGGCTGGAGCGGCGCGGTCTGCTGTACGGCCCCCTCGGATACGTACGCGCCCGGCTCGCGGTCCGTGGCGCATCACGCCCCTGGGAGGGGAGATGAGCGCGCGGGTACCCGAGGTGCCCGGCAGGCCGGAGGGGCGCGGATCGGCGTCCCGGATACCCGTGCTGCTGTACCACGCGGTGATGGACGACCCGCCGGATTGGATCGCCGAATTCACCGTCACACCACGGTCGTTCGCCGCCCAGCTGGACGCGATCGCAGCCTGTGGCCGTACCCCTGTCCCGGTCGGCGCCCTCGTCGATCATCTCGCGGGACGTGGGCCGCTTCCCGACCGTGCGGTCGTCCTGACCTTCGACGACGGCTTCGCGGACCTGCCGGGCCCGACCGCCGAGGCACTCGCGGGACGGTCGATGCCGGCCACCGCGTACCTCACGACCGGCGCGCTGACCCGTTCCGGCCCGGGTAGCCTGCTGCCGCCCGGACCGATGATGAGCCTGGAGCAGGCGCCGCTGCTGGAGCAGTACGGCATGGAGGTGGGCGGGCACACCGTCACCCACGCCCAGCTGGACACGCTGTCCGGTGCCGCCCTGCGGTCCGAACTCGTCGACTCCAAGAAGGCGTTGGAGGACGTGCTGGGTCACGGGGTGACCCACCTCGCCTATCCGCACGGATACAACAGCGCTCGGGTGCGCCGTGCCGCCCGTGCCACCGGATACGACAGTGCGGTGGCAGTCCGGCACGCGCTGAGCTCCGGCCGGGACGAGCCGTACCGTATCGCGCGCCTGATCCTGCGGCAGAGCCACACGGTGCGCGACGTCGAGCGCTGGATGGCGGGCGAGGGCGCACGCGTGGCGCCGTACCACGACTCCGTGCCCACCGTGGGCTGGCGGTGGTACCGGCGGGCGCGGGCCGCCGTACGGGGGCCGGTGTTCGCGGGGTGAGGCGGCAGACCGCACGGAAAACGACGAGAGCGCCACAAAGCCGAAGTACATTCCTATACTTCGCTCAAGGGGACAGCGGCGTGACGGCCGTGACCACATCCGTGGGGGGAGTCGCACCGTGCAGCAGCATGTGCCCGCGCCGGTCGAGGGGGACACCACGGGGAGCGCAGGGCCGGTGCTCTCTCCCGGGCAGCCGCCCGGCGCCGCCCCCGGCGGGACACCCCGCCGTCTCGTCGACGCGCTGAGACCCCGGACCTTCCTCACCTGGCTGCCGTTACTCCTGGCGGCCGGACTCTGGATCATCTCGCTGCCGTCCATCGGGTTCCGCTCGATGGGCGAATACGGCCTCCTGGACCGGCTGCCCGTCACCTACTACCTCTCCCTGCTCGTCCTGACCGCGGGTTTCCTGGTCAGCCTCCGCCGCGCGGGCACGGCCCCGTGGTGGCCCGCGCTGTACTGCGCCGGACTGCTGGTGGCCCTCAAGGGCGTACCCGCCGTCCTGTACGACTCGGAGCGCTACCCCTGGGCCTCGAAGCACGACGCCGTCATCGACCACCTGCTGGCCAACGGCGAACTGCGCCCGAACGAGGGCCTGTCCGGCAACATGTCCGCCTACGACCAGTGGCCCGGCTTCTTCACGCTCAACGGCGGACTCGTCCGTACCTTCGGGGCCGACAGCGCCGCCACCTATCTGAACTGGGCCCCCGTCGTCTTCGGCCTGCTGATGATGCCGGTCCTGATCCTGATCTACCGCACCTTCACCGAGGACTGGCGCCTCGTATGGGCCGCCGTCTGGATCTTCCAGCTCGCCAACTGGGTCGGCCAGGACTACCTCGCCCCGCAGGGCCTCGCCTTCCTCCTCCACCTCGCCGTCCTCGCCGTCGTGGTGCGGCACTTCGTGCGCCCCGGGTCGGCCGGACGGCTGCGCTCGCGCGCGTACCTCGACCCGGCCGCGGCGGCCGTCCCGCCGCCCACCGGAACGGGGCAGCGCGCGGTCTGCGTCGTCGTCCTCGCGCCCCTGATCCTGGCCGTCAACGCGGTGCACCAGCTGACCCCGGTCATGCTCTGCGTCACCCTGCTCGCGCTCAACCTGACGCGCCGCTACCGCAACGTCGGGCTCCTCGCCGTGGCCGGGCTGCTCATGCTGGCCTGGGACCTCACCATGGGCCGTCCCCTGTTCACCGAGACCCTCGGCACCCTGCGCGACTCCCTCGGCGAACTCACCCAGAACTCCCGGGCCGGATACGCGGGACAGCTCACCGGGGCCGGGCCCGAACTCGCGGGGCGGGCCAACATCCTGATGGTGCTGGCCGTCGCCGTCCTCGCGGGCGCGGCCGTCCTGCTGCGTCGCCGCCTGGTGCACAGCGCCCTGCCTCTGCTGCTGGCCTCCGCCGCACCCGTACCTCTGTTCGTGGTCAACGACTACGGCGGCGAAATGCTCTTCCGGGTGTATCTGTTCGCGCTCCCCGGCGCCGCTTTCTTCGCCGCCGCGGCGCTCGTACCGGCGGCCGGAGGCACCGGAGCACACCGGGTACGGCCGGCCGTACGGAGGGTCTGCGCCGTCGCGCTCCCGGTGTCACTGGCCGCGCTGCTGGTCGGCTTCATGCCGTCGTACTACGGCAAGGAGCAGATGAACTACACCCCGCCCGCCGAGACCGCGCTCGTCACCCGCGCCATCGACCGGGCCCCGGAAGGGGCGCTGATCCTGGCCACCACCGGCTCCTTCCCGCAGGCGCTGCGCCGCTACGACCGGCTGGAGCACTGGTTCTTCGCCGAACAGGAGCTTCCGGCGAACGTCGAGATGCTCAAGGATCCGGCACGCTACCTCTCGACCCGGCTGCCCTCCGGCACCACGGCCTACGTCATCCTCACCCGCACCCAGGACATCTACACCGCCGGTGAGGGGTTGCTGCCTCCCGGCGGCTTCGCCGCACTGGCCCGGGACCTCGCCGTCTCGCCGCTCTTCAGCGTGGTCGAGCGGACCCGGCACGGCGTCGTCCTGCGCTACGACAGCCCCTGAGCCACGACCGGCCGGCCGCGGCCCCTGAGGGCGTGCGCACGGCAGACCCAGATCAGGAAGGCAGAACCACGTGTCCGAGAACCGGCAACCGGCATTCCCCGCCCGCCAGACCCTGACCAGAGCCGCCCTGGCGCTCTCCGGGTGGGTGGCGCTCGCCGCGACCGCGCTGCCGGCGGGCTCGCCCCTGCGCTGGGCCCCCGTGTTCCTCTTCGTCTGCTTCGGCCCCGGGCTCGCCCTGCTGCATCCGCAGCCCGGTCTGCTCAGGCCGGGTGCCCGCCTCGAAGCGGCCGCGCTCGCCGCGCCCCTGGGGCTCTCCGTGGCCGTCATCGCGGCCACCTCGTTGTTCCTGGTGAAGGGCTTCTCGGGGACCGCGTTCCTGGTGTCGCTCGCCGCGTTCAGCACCCTGGCCTCGGCCCTCCCGGGTCTTCCGCTGCCGGCCGTCACCCGGGGAGCCGTCGAGCGGGCCCTGGCGACACCCGTGAGGCGCGGGTGACCCGCCACCGCGCACCGGAGGAGCGCCGCCCCCGTAGGTATCCGGTGCTCGCCCTGGTCGCCGTCGCGGCGCTGCTGACCGGACTCCTCGCCTGGATCGGCACGCGCTCGTCCGGCGAGGACGACGGCGTCGCCGGGGGTGCGCCTTCCGCCGACGTCCTTCCCGCCGACGCCGCCACCGGCCCGGTGCCCGGCGGGACGTGCGCACCCACCACCACACTCGTGCCGCCGTGCGGGGCCTGGTGGGGCGCCTATGTGCCGTACGCCGCGAACGGCTCGCTGACGGACGCGGTGTACGCGTTCGAGAAGAAGATCGGCCGGAAGCTCGACCTCCTGTACACCTACCATGACATGTCGGACACCGACCTCGACGGACAGCTGCTGACCCCCGACGAGCAGGTTCTCGGCCGGGACCGGATGCTGATGCTGGCCTGGGAGTCCACGGTGTGGCGCGAGCCCCATCACGCCGACTGGACCGAGGACCAGCTCGGCTGGGCGAACATCGCGTCGGGGAGGCACGACCGGGAGATCATCGACCCGCAGGCACGTCGCCTCAAGGCTTACGGGAAGCGGGTGTTCTTCTCCTTCGACCAGGAGGTCGACGCCCGGGTCGGTGACGCGGGCACGGCGGAGGAATACGTCGCCGCCTACCGCCACATCCACGACCGGTTCGAGGAGCTGGGGGTGGACAACGTGGTGTGGGTGTGGACGGTGTCCGGCTACCTCCCGTCGGGAGAGCTCTTCGAACAGCTCTACCCGGGCGACGACTACGTCGACTGGATCGGCATGGACCAGTACAACTACTTCACCTGCCACGACACCACGGACTGGAAGGACTTCGACCGCAGCCAGCGGCCGACGTACGAGTGGCTGCGCACCCACATCAGTGCCGAGAAGCCGCTGATGTTCGCCGAGTTCGCCACGGTGCCCGATCCGGCGGACAGGGACCGCCAGCGTGAGTGGTACGAGGAGATCCCGGAGGTGGTCCGGACCATGCCCCAGGCCAAGGCACTGGTCCACTGGAACCGGGCTGTCCCGGGCAAGGGCTGCGACCTCACGGTCAACGACGGTCCGGGTCTGGAGGGTTACCGCACGGCCGGCGAGGACCGTTACTTCAAGCAGCCGGTGCCCGGCCGCTGACCCACCCGCGGACGCCGTACGCCACCGCCGTGGCCGCGAACAGCCCCACGGACACGGGAAGTCCGGCCGCGGCGAAGGCGTCCTGCGCGACCCACCCGGCCAACGCGAGCGCCCACAGCACCGCCGCCGTGACCCGCCAGTTCGCACCCGCGGTCCGCAGCAGGACCGTGGCCAGCGCCAGGCAGAGCAGCTGGAGCGCGAACGGCAGGGCCCGGAGCACCGCGGCCGGGCAGTCCGGCCCCGCCGCTCCGGCGAGGAAGCCGGCGAGCGTGCCGTGCCACTCCCGTGAGGCGGCGGCGGGCCGGATGCCGAGGATCAGGGGGGCGGAGTGCAGGGCCGCCACGGTCACCAGCAGGGCCGCGCCCAGCAGCGCGGGCCGCGGGCGGCGCAGGGCGACGGCCGCACTGTAGACGACGATCATGAGCACCCAGGCGGCCACGGTGACCGGTGGCAGGGCGTCGATCAGCTCCGCACCGGTCAGCCGTGCGCGCCCGGCGTGCGCCGCCCGCGACAACGGCACCCAGAACAGACCGGCCGCGAGCCCCAGCAGCCCCCACAGCCACAGCGCGTCGGCCCGCGCGCGCTTGGTGTCCGCCCGGGCCGCCGGTACGCGGACGGGGAGGCCGTAGGCGGGAGTCACCGTCTCGCGGGCGGCGCGCAGATACACCGTGTCCGAGGTCCGGTCCGCCTCGTACTCCTCGGCCCGCCGCTCCCGGGCGCGCTGCGCCGCGAGCCGGGCCCAGCTCGTCCCGAACTCCTCGCGCTCCGGCGCCGGGCGCCGGGAACCCCACGGCGTCCGCCCGGTGAGGGCCGAGCGCAGTCCCAGGGCGGACACGGCCGCCACCGCGGTCATGGCGATCAGCATCGCCCAGCCGGCCCCGGCGATCCCCATCGGGCCGAGCAGCACGGCCGCGCTGCCCAGGACGAGGGTGCACATCGCGCCCTGCAGAACGGCCAGGGCACCGGTACGGCCCTGCACCCGCAGCACGCCGATGTACAGCTCGACCACGACCCGGGGCAGTGCTGCGGCGGCCAGCAGCCGCAGGACCAGGGTGCCGTGGTCGGCGTAGTCGGCGCCGAAGGGGGCGAGGATCTGCGGGGCGAAGAGGACCAGCACGACGACGACGGGAACCAGCAGGACCGCCATGCGGCGCAGCGCCCCGCGTACGCCTTCGGCCAGATGACCGGGGCTGCGCGAGGCGTGCGCGGTGAGGGAGGAGGCCATGTTGATGGCCATGAACTCCATGGTGCCGCCGACGGTGTAGGCGATGTAGAAGAAGCCGTTCTGCGCGGCGTCGAAGCGCACGGCCACCATGACGGGCAGCAGGTTGATCATGGCCAGGCTGAAGAGCGCGCCGACCGAGTCCCCGGCGAGGAATCTGCCGATCTCGCGCATCCGGGGCGGCTCGCGGTCCCGGTCGGCTCCCGCTTGGCGCGGGATCAGCCGGCGGAAGATCAGCCAGCCGAGCGGCAGTACGGACAGAGCGATGGCGGCGGCCCAGGACACGAAGACGCCGAGCACGGGCAGGGCGGTCGCGAACGCGGCGAGGAGCAGCAGCTTGCCGATGGAGAACACGGCGTTGCCGACGGGCACCCAGACGGCCTCGCGCAGCCCGGTCAGCACTCCGTCCTGGAGCGTGAGGACCGCCCACGCGACGCAGGAGCCGGTGAAGACGAGCCCGGCGGACAGGGTGCCGAGCGGGGCGTACGAATCACCCCACAGGTCCAGGCTGAGCAGGAAGACCACGCAGGCCAGGCTGACGACGACGGAGCTGACCAGGTAGGTACGGGCGACCAGGGATCCGGTGGCACGCCCGGCGCGGGGCACGTAGCGCACGACGGCACCGATCATGGTGGTCGCGGTGACCGAGGCGAGGAGCCGCATCGCGGCGATGGCGGCGGAGCCCTGGCCGACGGCCTCCTCCGTGTAGTAGCGGGCGGCGACCAGCCAGAAACCCAGGCCGAGGGCGGCGGAGACACCGGTGGAGAGCATCAGGGCGTAGGCGTTACGGAACATCGAGTCGCCGTTCGCGCCGTCCTTCGGGGCGGGTGAGGGCGCCGCGCCGGCCTTCGGCGGGCCGACTCTCGTCGTGTCAGCCACCGGGCAGCTCTCTCGCCGGCCCGGCACCCGCTGAGGTCAGGATCTCGATGACCGGGCCGGCGCGCAGCGGATCCACGGGCAGGGCGTGGCGCGCGAACCAGGCTGCCTCGGCGGGGGAGGGGGACGGGTCGGTGAACGCCTCGCCCGCGTAGGTGTCGAGCGGCGGGTCGTAGAGATAGCCGACGGTGATGCGGTGGCGGGCGAGTGCGGCGACGGCCGCGTCCCGGTCGGCCACCAGCAACGGCACCCGGAACAGCGGCTGTACGGAGGAGCAGGCCCGGACCGGAGGCGCCCAGCGGGTCGCGAGGAGGCGCTCGGTGCCCGTCCGGTGCGCGGCCAGCCGTTCGTCGAGGCGGCCCAGCAGGTACCGGAGGCGCCGCAGCCGTAATCGCCCCGGCGCGATGCGGTAGTCGTGCATGTCGACGCGGACCCAGGAATGGAAGGCCGCCAGCGAGGGCGCGGCGTCAAGCGCCTGCCGTAGCTCCGCCGGCCGCAACGGCATCCGGATCCCCTCCCGTTCCTGGAGGCCGAGCAGCCGCAGCGCCCACCAGGCGGCCGGGGCGACCCGCAGTCCGCGTACGGCCGACTCGGCGTACGGGCGTATGGAGTAGGCGAGTTCGGCGGTGAGGCGGGCCGGGTCGAGCAGGGCGTCCCGTGCCTGTTCCAGGGGGGCGCGCAGAGCCGGGTCGGCGACGGTGAGGAAGCCTCCGGCCTTCGCGCCGACGTGCTTGGAGAGGCTGAAGACGGCCGCGTCCCCGTACGAGCCGACCGGCTTGCCGTCCGTGACGCTGCCGATGGCGTGCGCGGCGTCCTCGACCAGCGGGATGCCGAGGCGGTCGCAACGCTCGCGGAGCCGCCCGGCCGGGTCGGGATTTCCGTACAGATTGGTGGTGAGGACGGCCGAGAGGCCGTTCCACACGGCCTCGGGGACGGCGTCCACATCGATCGAGCCGTCCGCGGCGGACAGCGGGGCCTGGACGGGCCGCAGACCGGCGGCGAGAACGACGAAGAGGATGACGTCGTCGTTGACCGGGGACATCAGGATTCTTCCGCCGGGTTCGCACCAGTGGCGGAGCGCCAGGTAGAGGCCCAGCCGGCAGGACGGGACGTACAGGCACTCCCGGCCGAGCCGGGTACCCACGGCCGACTCCATTGCTTCCACTGTCTCCAGCACAGCACGGTCCGCCGGACCGCTCTCCCCAAGAGCCATGTGTTCCCCCCAGAACCCTGCTCAATGTCGCCCAGTCCGTGGCACTTCGTCAACAATGCGGAAGGACCCGCCCCTCGGCCGGGGCAGGTCCTTCCGCAACGACGTACCGGTGGTGCCGGTGACGCCGGGTCACTCCTCCACGGTCAGGCCCTTCCTGAGCTTGGCCAAGGTCCGTGAGAGCAGCCGGGACACGTGCATCTGCGAGATGCCGAGCTCTTCGCCGATCTCCGACTGCGTCATGTTGGAGACGAACCGCATGGAGAGGATCGTGCGGTCGCGCAGCGGGAGTGATGCGATGAGCGGCTTGAGGGACTCGACGTACTCGATGCCCTCGATGCCGTGGTCCTCGTAGCCGAGGCGGTCCGCGAGGGCGTTCTCGCTGCCGTCGTCGTGGTCATCGGGCTTGGCGTCCAGCGAGCTCGCGGTGTACGCGTTGCTCGCGGCCATGCCCTCTACGACCTCGTCCCTGCTGAGGCCGAGGCGGTCGGCGAGTTCGACGACCGTGGGTGCGCGGTCCAGCTTCTGGGCCAGCTCGTCGCCCGCCTTGGCCAGGTCCAGCCGCAGCTCCTGCAGTCGGCGCGGGACGCGCACGGACCAGCTGGTGTCGCGGAAGAAGCGCTTGATCTCGCCGACGATGGTGGGCATCGCGAACGTCGGGAATTCAACGCCCCGGCTGAGTTCGAAGCGGCCGATCGCCTTGATCAGGCCGATCGTGCCGACCTGGACGATGTCCTCCATGGGTTCGCTGCGGGTGCGGAACCGGGAGGCGGCGAACTTGACCAGGGCCAGGTTGAGTTCGACGAGGGTGTTGCGGACGTACGCGTACTCGGGGGTGCCCTCGTGGAGGGCTTCGAGCCGCGCGAAGAGCGTCTTGGACAGTGCCCTGGCATCCAGGGCGCCGACTTCGGCGTAGGGCGGGATCTCGGGGAGCCCCTCGAGGCCCTCGAAGTCCTCGATCGCGAGGTGGTCGTCGGCGGTCGGTTCAATGGTGGGGCCGGTGGTGCTGATGCTGGTGCGCGGGCCGGGTACGGCGCTCGCGACAGCGGAGTCGGAATCGGTCGGTCCCTGAGGACATGCCGACGCCGCGATGTGGGTACGCGATACGTCGAGCCGGGGTGACATGGTTCTCCTCCATCGTTCTCGGCATATGGCTGCCGATGCCCATACGTGTTCCTGCGGTGAAGCGGCGCCTCCGAAGCCGATCGGGTTTCTGGTTGTGATGTCTCTTCTACCCTTACCCGGTTCCAGCCGTGAGTTACAAGCGCCAAATACGCCTATATGTCCGGTTTGTTGAGTTCTTCGACTACCGTGTGGCGAGGGAAACGCGTAATGTTTTACGCACGTCGGGGGCAGCCACGATGAAGCCGCGTACACACGGGTGCGCGGGCAGCGACGGACGGCGAAGAGGATCGGGCATGGACCGCGGGACGGTCGGCAGTGCGAACCGGGGTCGGCTACAGGTCGAAGTCCGGTCAGAGGGCCGCAGTGAAGTCTTGACGCCGGTGGGTGAGCTCGATCACCACACCGCCGATCTGCTGCGGGAGCCTCTGGACAACGCGGTGGAGGCAGGGCGTACGCGCCTGGTGGTCGACTGCTCGCGACTCGACTTCTGCGATTCCACCGGGCTCAATGTGCTGCTCAGTGCGCGCCAGAAGGCCGAGGCCGCCGGGGGAGGGGTCCACTTGGCCGGAATGCAGCCCGTGGTGGCTCGCGTCTTCGAGATCACGGGGGCTGCGGCGGTCTTCACCGTCCATGCCTCGCTCGAAGACGCTCTGAGCAGCTGACAGCAGCGTTCCCATGCATGCCCCCTGCTCCGGGAGCCCCCGCTATCCTGCGGATCACGCTCCTGGCGTAGGCGAACCGGGTGTCGTGGCCACGCGGCCGGGCAGAAGACACTCCGTCGGGGTCGTGAAACCCGACACTCTGTACCTGATCAGTATCTGTTCGATGGCAAAACACACGGTGAATCGGTGAGGTGAAGCGCTGATGAGCACCACCCGGCAGCATCCGCCGGGCGGCCTCGGCCGCGAGCCGGACGGTACAGGCCCCGCCTCTGCCGTGCCCGCTGACCGGCAGTGGCGCACGCTCTCGCTGAGACAGGCCAGCGGCATCGTGCCGATGGCCCGCGACTTCGCCCGGCAGGCGCTCCACGACTGGGGCTGGCTCCCCGCGTCGGGCGCCGACCGGCGGGCGGCGGCCGAGGACGTCCTGCTGGTCGTCTCCGAGCTCGTCACGAACGCCTGTCTGCACGCGGACGGCCCCGAGGAGCTCCGTATCGCGTGCTCGCCCAAGATGTTCCGGGTCGAGGTGGTCGACGGCGGCGCCGGGCAGCCGGCGCCGCGCACCCCGCACCGGGCGGGGCGGCCCGGCGGGCACGGCATGTTCATCGTGCAGCGGCTCTGCCTCGACTGGGGTGTGGCGCGCACACCGGACCAGCCCGGCAAGACCGTCTGGGCGGAGCTCGCGGCACCCGCGTAGCCCCGACCGCTCTCGCCGTACGACTCAGGCCCCGCACCGTCCGGTGCGGGGCCTGAGTCGTACGGGCGGTGTCCGTGTCAGCGGACGTTGCCCATGAGTGCCTTGACCTTGCCGCGGTACATGAAGATCGCCGCACCGGCGACGACCGCGAGCGCGGCCTGGAGGGCCACCACCCCGGTGCCGTTGAGCTCGACACCCGCGATGGACAGCAGACCCGTGGTGCAGTCACCGGCGGTCACTGCCAGGAACCAGACACCCATCATCTGGCTGGCGTACTTGGCCGGGGCCATCTTCGTGGTCACCGACAGGCCGACCGGGGACAGCGTCAGCTCGGCGACTGTCTGCACGAAGTAGATCGCGACCAGCCACATCGCGGCGGCCTTGTGGCCGTCACCCGCGATGGTCAGCGGCGCCAGGAAGAGGAAGAACGACGCGCCGACCAGTACCAGACCGGAGCTGAACTTCACGATCGTGCTGGGCTCCTTGCCCCGCCGGTTCATCGCCATCCAGAAGGCGGCGAAGACCGGGGCCAGAGCCATGATCAGGACCGGGTTGACCGACTGGTACCAGGAGACCGGGAAGTCCCAGCCGAGGACCGAGTTCTCCGCGGAGGAGTCGGCGAAGATCGCCAGGGTCGAACCGCCCTGGTCGTAGATCATCCAGAAGATGGCGGCGGCCACGAAGAACCAGATGTAACCGGACATCTTCGCCTGCTCGGCCTGGCTGAGCTCCTTGTCACGCTTGATGCGTGTCAGGACCATCACCGGGATGACCAGGCCGGCGACCGTGATCGGGACCAGCAGCCAGTTCAGTGTGTAGACGCCGGTGACGACGGTGCCGATGTAGAAGACGGCCGCGATGCCCAGCCAGATCATCGACTTGCGCAGCGTGGACGCGCGCTCGTCGGTGGAGAGCGGCTTCGGCACGACGAGGCTGCGCTCGTTCAGGTGGCGGGTGCCGAGCAGGAACTGCGCGACACCGAGGCCCATGCCGAGGGCCGCCAGGGCGAAGCCCAGGTGCCAGTTCACGTTCTCGCCGACGGTGCCGATGATCAGCGGGGCGGCGAAGGCACCCATGTTGATACCCATGTAGAAGATCGTGAAGCCACCGTCGCGGCGCGGGTCGTCCGGGCCGTCGTAGAGGTGGCCGACCATCGTGGAGATGTTGGACTTCAGCAGGCCGGAGCCGATGGCGACGAGTCCGAGTCCGGCGAAGAACGTGCCCTCGGAGGGCAGTGCCAGCGTCAGATGGCCGAGCATGATGACGCCGCCCGCGACGGCGACGGTCTTGCGGGGACCCCAGACGCGGTCGCCGAACCAGCCGCCGGGCAAGGCGAGCAGGTACACCAGCGACAGGTAGACCGAATAGATCGCCGTGGCCGTGGCGGGATTCATGTGAAGCCCGTTGGGAGCGATCAGGTAGAGCGGGAGAAGGGCACGCATGCCGTAATAGCTGAAGCGCTCCCACATCTCCGTCATGAAGAGAGTGGCCAGGCCGCGGGGGTGGCCGAAGAAGGTCTTCTGCGAACCGGAAGTACTGGCCGAGTCCTTCGTCAGGCTGGACGCCATGGTCGATCCTTGCTGGTCGGGACGCGCCGCCTCGTGAGCGGTACGCGCCCGGTGGGGGGCAGCCGGCACCGGGCGGACACACCCCACCCCCGACGCCTCGAGGGGATTCGATCCGGCCACCCGCTCCGCACGGAGCTCGGGGACGGGGTCGTGGGACAGACCGCTCCGGGATCCACACCCGGCGCGCGTCCTCACGCTCCGGGCCCGGCCCACAGGTCATTCACTGGTCGGGGCCGGCGGGAACCGGCCCGTACACAAAAGAGACCCTTGGCGCGAAAAGCTACCCAAAGGTCCTTTGGTGGTGCAACAGGCGTCGAGCAACCATACGACATGACACTCGGGGATTTGAAAGGACTTGAGAGATGGATCACAGGTAGGGACGGAGTCACGGTCCCATATTCGAAGGAGGATGCCCGGACAGTGGCCCTGACCCGCAGGGTTTGAGCAGTGCCTCACCTCATCAGGCCTGTGCGGACTACCATCACTGCATGACCCGTGTACTGCTCGCCGAGGACGACGCATCCATCTCGGAGCCACTGGCCCGCGCCCTGCGTCGTGAGGGTTACGAGGTCGAGGTCCGTGAGGACGGTCCGTCCGCACTCGACGCCGGACTCCAGGGGGGCGTCGATCTGGTCGTCCTCGACCTGGGGCTGCCCGGGATGGACGGCCTCGAGGTCGCCAGGCGGCTGCGGGCCGACGGCCACGCCGTGCCGATCCTGGTGCTGACCGCCCGGGCCGACGAGGTCGACACGGTGGTCGGCCTGGACGCCGGCGCCGATGACTACGTCACCAAGCCCTTCCGCCTCGCCGAGCTCCTCGCCCGGGTCCGCGCCCTGCTGCGCCGCGGCGCCACCGAGCCCGCCCCGCAGCCCTCGACCCACGGCGTCAGGATCGACGTCGAGTCCCACCGGGCCTGGATGGGTGACGAGGAGCTCCAGCTCACCGCCAAGGAGTTCGACCTGCTGCGGGTCCTCGTACGGGACGCCGGCCGGGTCGTCACCCGCGACCAGCTGATGCGTGAGGTCTGGGACACCACCTGGTGGTCCTCCACCAAGACCCTCGACATGCACATCTCGTGGCTCCGCAAGAAGCTCGGCGACGACGCGGCCAATCCGCGCTACATCGCCACCGTCCGGGGCGTCGGCTTCCGGTTCGAGAAGAGCTGACGTACAGAACAGTCATGCGCCGCCGACTGATCAACTCCACACTCGCCGTGGTGCTCGTCGTGATCGCCGTCTTCGGCGTCTCCCTCGTCATCGTCGAGACCCGCACCATCAGCAACAGCGCCCAGGAAAGCGTCGACTCCGAGGCCTTCCGGCTGATCAGCGTCGTCGAGAGCCGGCTGCTCGGCGCCGAGCGGATCACCCCCCAGGTACTCGCCGAGCAGGTGGACGCCAGCCGCTACGCCCGCGTCGAGATCCCCGGACGCGCTCCCATCGAGGTCGGCGAACGCCCCACGGACAGCAACGTCACCCGCAGCACGGAGATGGGGGAGCAGGGCGAGAGGGTCACCGTCGAGGAGTCCCGTTCCGCCGTGACCCGAGAAGTCGGCCGGACCCTGCTGATCATCGGAGCGGTGGCGCTGCTCGCCATCATCTCCGCCGTGCTCCTCGCTGTACGCCAGGCCGACCGGCTGACCTCCCCGCTCACCGACCTCGCCGAGACCGCGGAACGACTCGGATCGGGTGACCCGCGCCCCCGGCACAAGCGGTACGGGGTGACGGAGCTGGACCGGGTCGCCGACGTCCTGGACTCCTCGGCCGAGCGGATCGCGCGGATGCTGACCGCGGAGCGGCGCCTCGCCGCGGACGCGTCGCACCAGCTCCGTACGCCCCTGACCGCCCTCTCCATGCGGATCGAGGAGATCTCCGTCACCGACGACCCGGAGACGGTGAAGGAGGAGGCGAACATCGCGCTCACCCAGGTCGAGCGGCTCACGGACGTGGTGCAGCGGCTGCTGACGAATTCCCGTGACCCGCGCACCGGCTCCGCCGTCGTCTTCGACCTCGACGAGGTCGTCAAGCAGCAGATCGAGGAATGGCGCCCCGCCTACCGCAGCGCCGGCCGTGCCGTCGTCTGCTCGGGCAAGCACGGGCTGGACGCCGTCGGCACCCCGGGTGCCGTCGCCCAGGTGCTCGCCGCGCTGATCGAGAACTCGCTGATGCACGGCGGCGGCACCGTCGCGCTGCGTACGCGCGTCACCGGCAACCAGGTGGTCGTCGAGGTCACGGACGAGGGCCCCGGTGTCCCCGCCGACCTCGGGGCGCGGATCTTCGAGCGCACCATCAGCGGCCGTAATTCCACCGGGATCGGCCTCGCCGTGGCCCGGGACCTCGCCGAGGCGGACGGCGGCCGGCTCGAACTGCTCCAGCAGCAGCCTCCGGTCTTCGCCCTCTTCCTCAGCCGGGTCGCACCGAGCCGCAAGGAATCCGTACGCCCGGTCCGCTGAGGCGGCCGGGGCCGCCCGGCCTCAGTGAGGCACGGGACCGGGCGTCACCTCGTCGGGGGCTCGTCGCTGCTCCAGAAATCGTTCCGCGCTGAGCACGGCCTCCTTGGCAGGCAGCGCCCTGAACACCCAGGTGCGGTAGGACCAGAAGCGGAACAGCGTGGCGATCCCGATGCCGACGATCTTGAAGACGTTGCTCTGGACCGGGCTGTTCCACCCGAAGCCGTACGTCGCCAGATAGAGGACGCCCGTCTCGATCACCGCTCCGACGGCGCTGAACAGCAGGAACAGCGTCAGCTCCCGGGTCCGGCCGCTCTTGTCACGGTCCCGGTAGGTCCAGTAGCGGAAGCCGACGTAGTTGAAGAGGATGGCGACGACCGTCCCCATCAGTCCGGCCCGCACCACCGGAATCTCCGTGGTGCGCCAGATCAGGTTCGATACGACGATATTCACGACCAGCCCGAGAGCGCCGACCGCGCCGAACTTGGCGACCTCCCGGGCCAGCAGATCAAGCCGGGTCCGCAGTGCGCCCCGTTCGCTCATGGTGATCGCTCAGCCCCGTCCGGTCGGTTTCGTCAACCCGGCCATGCTAACCAGCCCTCCCGTGTGATGTCGGTGAGCCTGCCGCCGCGTGACGAGGCTTCCTTCCCGCGGCGCCGGGGGCCCGGCCGGAGAAGGTGAGGGGAGCTGCGCGCGCCCGATACCCTGGACCCGTGACGTTCCCTGTAGTCGGCATGGTCGGCGGCGGCCAGCTCGCCCGAATGACCCACGAGGCGGGCATCCCCCTCGGCCTGAAATTCAAGCTCCTCAGTGACACTCCCCAGGAGTCGGCCGCGCAAGTGGTCGGCGAAGTCGTCGTCGGCGACTATCGCGACCTGGAGACCCTGCGCGCCTTCGCACGCGGCTGTGACGTGATCACTTTCGATCACGAGCATGTGCCGACCGAGCACCTGCGGGCCCTGGAGGCGGACGGCATACCCGTACGTCCCGGCCCCGACGCTCTCGTGCACGCCCAGGACAAGGGGGTGATGCGCGCGAAGCTCACGGAGATCGGCGCGCCCTGCCCCCGACACCGCATCGTCGCGGACCCGGCGGACGCCGCCGCCTTCGCCGACGAGGTGGGAGGTTTCCCGGTCATCCTCAAGACGGTCCGCGGCGGCTACGACGGCAAGGGTGTCTGGGTGGTCCGTTCCGAGGCGGACGCCGCCGAGCCCTTCCGGGCCGGTGTCCCCGTCCTCGCCGAGGAGAAGGTCGCCTTCCGGCGGGAGCTGGCGGCCAACATCGTCCGCTCGCCGCACGGTCAGGCCGTCGCCTACCCCGTCGTCGAGTCCATCCAGGTGGACGGGGTCTGCGACACCGTCATCGCCCCGGCGCCCGACCTGGACGAACGCATCGCCGGCGAGGCCCAGCAGCTCGCCCTGCGGATCGCCGCCGAGCTCGGTGTGGTGGGGCACCTCGCGGTCGAGCTCTTCGAGACGCGCGGACCCGACGGGAAGCCCGGCATTCTCGTGAACGAGCTCGCGATGCGCCCGCACAACTCCGGGCACTGGACGCAGGACGGCGCGGTCACCTCACAGTTCGCCAACCATGTGCGGGCCGTCCTGGACCTTCCGCTCGGCGACCCCCGCCCGCGCGCCACCTGGACGGTCATGTGCAACGTCCTCGGCGGCGACTACCCGGACATGTATCAGGCGTATCTGCACTGCATGGCCCGCGACCCGCAGCTCAAGATCCACATGTACGGCAAGGACGTGAAGCCCGGTCGCAAGGTGGGCCACGTCAACACCTACGGCGACGATCTGGCGGACGTGCGGGAGCGCGCCCGGCACGCGGCCGACTACCTGCGAGGAACGATCACCGAATGACCGCACCAGGTTCCGCCCCCGTCATCGGCATCGTCATGGGCTCGGACTCCGACTGGCCCGTGATGGAAGCGGCCGCGGAGGCCCTCGGCGAATTCGAGATCCCGTACGAGGTCGACGTCGTCTCCGCGCACCGCATGCCGCACGAGATGATCGCGTACGGCGAGAGGGCCGCGGACCGCGGTCTCAAGGCGATCATCGCAGGAGCGGGCGGGGCGGCACACCTGCCCGGCATGCTCGCCTCCGTCACCCCGCTGCCCGTGATCGGCGTCCCGGTCCCGCTGAAGTACCTCGACGGTATGGACAGCCTGCTGTCCATCGTCCAGATGCCGGCCGGTGTCCCCGTCGCGACGGTCTCCGTCGGTGGCGCCCGCAACGCGGGCCTGCTCGCCGCCCGTATCCTCGCCGCCCACGACAGCGCGCTGCTGGAGCGGATGAAGGACTTCCAGCAGGAGCTCAAGGAGCAGGCGACGGAGAAGGGCAAGCGGCTGCGCGCCAAGACCCAGGGCGCGGACTCCTTCGGTTTCGGGAAGTAGGCGCCGCCGTGACCACTCCTGGCAACCTGAACCGTGCCCGGCTGCTCCTCGCCGACCACCCCGTCGTCGACGGCCACAACGACCTCCCCTGGGCCCTGCGCGAGCAGGTCGGCTACGACCTCGACGCCCGCGACATCTCCAAGGACCAGACCGGCACCCTGCACACCGACATCCCGCGGCTGCGGGCCGGTGGCGTCGGCGCGCAGTTCTGGTCCGTCTACGTGGCACCCCGCCTGGCGGGCGACGCCGCGGTCAGTGCCACGCTGGAGCAGATCGACGTGGTCGGCGAGATGCTGGCCCGTTACCCGGAGGACCTGCGGCGCGCCCTGACCGCGGACGACATGGAGAGGGCCCGCGCCGAGGGGCGTATCGCCTCCCTGATGGGGGCCGAGGGCGGCCACTCCATCAACAACTCCCTGGGCACCCTGCGCGCGCTGCACGCCCTCGGCGTCCGCTACATGACGCTCACGCACAACGACAACACCGCCTGGGCGGACTCGGCGACCGATTCCCCGCGCGTCGGCGGCCTGTCGGAGTTCGGCCGTGAGGTCGTACGCGAGATGAACCGCATCGGCATGCTGGTCGACCTGTCCCATGTGGCGGCCACCACGATGCGCGACGCGCTCGCCACCTCCGTGGCCCCGGTGATCTTCTCGCACTCCTCCGCCCGCGCGGTCTGCGACCACCCGCGCAACGTCCCCGACGACGTGCTGCGGATGCTCGCGGCCAACGGCGGCGTGGCCATGGCGACGTTCGTACCGAAGTTCGTCCTTCCGGAGGCCGTCGAGTGGACGCTCGCCGCCGACCGCAACATGCGGGAGCACGGCCTGCACCACCTGGACACCACGCCGGCCGCCATGCGGATCCACGCGGACTTCGAAGCGCTCAACCCGCGCCCGATGGCCACCGTGGCCACGATCGCCGACCACCTCGACCACATGCGCGAGATCGCCGGGATCGACCACGTCGGCGTCGGCGGCGACTACGACGGCACGGCGTTTCTCCCGCTGGAGCTGGAGGACGTGTCCGGCTACCCGTACCTGATCGCGGAACTGCTCACGCGCGGCTGGTCGGACGCCGACGTGGCCAAGCTGACGTGGCAGAACGCCGTAAGGGTCCTGCGCGAGGCGGAAGCGGTGTCCCGCGACCTGAGCGCCCGGGTCGGCCCGTCCCACGCGACGATCGACGAGCTGGACGGTCCGGCGCGCTGAGCCGTACGGCTCGGCAGGAGGTGGGCGGCCCCGGGGCCGTACACCTCCTCTTCGTGTCAGGCCTTCGGGCGGCCCATCGCCCGGTACGTCCACCCGGCCTCGCGCCACACCAGCGGGTCCAGGGCGTTGCGCCCGTCCAGGATGATCCGCCGCCCCGCGACCTCGCCCAGCGCCGCCGGGTCCAGCTCGCGGAACTCGCGCCACTCCGTCAGGTGCAGCACCACGTCCGCCCCGCGCACCGCGTCCAGCGCTGTGTCCGCGTAGCCGAGGGTCGGGAAGAGCTGCCGGGCGTTGTCCATGCCCTTCGGGTCGAAGACCGTCACCTGGCCGCCCTGCAGATGGATCTGCCCGGCGACGTTCAGGGCCGGTGAGTCTCGTACGTCGTCGGAGTCCGGCTTGAAGGTGGCGCCCAGCACCGCGACCCGCGTGCCCAGGAACGACGCCCCGCCCACGGCCTCACGAGCCAGCTCCACCATGTGACCCCGGCGGCGCATGTTGATGGAGTCGACCTCCCGCAGGAAGGTCAGCGCCTGGTCGGCGCCCAGCTCGCCTGCGCGCGCCATGAAGGCCCGGATGTCCTTGGGCAGGCAGCCCCCGCCGAAGCCGATCCCGGCCCGCAGGAACTTCTTCCCGATGCGCTCGTCGTGGCCGATCGCCTCGGCGAGCTTCACCACGTCGCCGTCGGCGGCCTCGCAGACCTCGGCCATGGCGTTGATGAACGAGATCTTGGTGGCGAGGAAGGAGTTGGCGGAGGTCTTCACCAGCTCGGCGGTCGGGAAGTCCGTCACCACGAAGGGCGAGCCCTCGGCGACCGGTCCGGCGTACACCTCGCGCAGCAGCTTCTCGGCCCGCTCGCTCTCGACACCGACGACGATCCTGTCCGGGTGCAGCGTGTCCTTCACCGCGAAGCCCTCACGCAGGAACTCCGGATTCCAGGCCAGCTCCGCGTCCGTACCCACCGGCGCCAGCTCGGCCAGCCGCGCCGACAGCCGTGCGGCGGAGCCGACCGGGACGGTGGACTTGCCCACGACCAGCGCGGGCCGGGTCAGCTGCGGGGCCAGCGACTCGAAGGCGCTGTCCACGTAGCTCATGTCGCAGGCGTACTCGCCGTGCTTCTGGGGAGTGTTCACGCAGACGAAGTGCACATCGCCGAACGCGCCGATCTCCTCCCAGGAGGTGGTGAACCGCAGCCGCCCGGTGGACCCCGGGATGCCCGCGACATGCTTCTGCAGGATCTCCTCGAGTCCTGGCTCGTACATCGGCACCTTGCCCGCCGAGAGCATCTCGATCTTCTCGGGTACGACATCCAGCCCGAGGACTTCGAAGCCCAGCTCCGCCATGGCCGCGGCATGGGTGGCGCCGAGGTAGCCGGTGCCGATCACGGTGATCCTGAGGGCCATGGGTGCTCCTGAACGATGCGGACAGACGTGCGGAAGCGAGCATAACCGTGCGTGCGGAACGCTGTTTCGCGGCCGCGGCCGGGTGTGCCTCAGTGGCTGTCGGCAAGCTCACGTGCCCCGCCCGTATGCCTGCGCTCGGAGGGGCCACTAAAATCGGGTTACTTAACGGTAGTTAGCATCCTTGGGGAGTGAGCGTCTTGGCGGGTTCGACCGATTTCGACCTGTACCGTCCGGCCGAGGAGCACGACATGCTCCGCGAGACGATCCGTTCGCTCGCCGAGGCGAAGATCGCCCCGCATGCCGCCGCGGTGGACGAGGAGGGCCGCTTCCCCCGGGAGGCCCTGAACGCCTTGGTCGCCTCCGACCTGCACGCGGTCCACGTCCCGGAGGAGTACGGCGGCGCGGGCGCCGACGCGCTCGCCACGGTCATCGTGATCGAGGAGGTGGCCCGCGTCTGCGCGTCCTCCTCCCTCATCCCGGCCGTGAACAAGCTGGGCTCGCTCCCGGTGATCCTCTCCGGCTCCGAAGCCCTGAAGAAGAAGTACCTGGGCCCGCTCGCCAAGGGCGACGCGATGTTCTCGTACGCCCTCTCGGAGCCGGACGCCGGCTCCGACGCGGCGGGCATGAAGACCAAGGCCGTCCGTGACGGCGACTTCTGGGTCCTCAACGGTGTGAAGCGCTGGATCACCAACGCGGGCGAGTCCGAGTACTACACGGTCATGGCCGTCACCGACCCGACGAAGCGCTCCAAGGGCATCTCGGCGTTCGTCGTCGAGAAGTCCGACGAAGGCGTCTCCTTCGGCGCCCCGGAGAAGAAGCTCGGCATCAAGGGCTCCCCGACGCGCGAGGTCTACCTCGACAACGTCCGTATCCCCGCCGACCGCATGATCGGCGAGGAGGGCACCGGCTTCGCCACCGCGATGAAGACCCTGGACCACACCCGCATCACGATCGCGGCCCAGGCCCTCGGCATCGCCCAGGGCGCCCTCGACTACGCCAAGGGCTACGTCCAGGAGCGCAAGCAGTTCGGCAAGCCGATCGGCGACTTCCAGGGCATCCAGTTCATGCTCGCCGACATGGCGATGAAGCTGGAGGCGGCCCGCCAGCTCACCTACGCGGCAGCCGCCAAGTCCGAACGCCTCGACGGCGACCTCACCTTCTTCGGCGCCGCGGCCAAGTGCTTCGCCTCCGATGTCGCGATGGAGGTCACCACGGACGCGGTCCAGCTGCTGGGCGGCTACGGCTACACCCGTGACTACCCGGTGGAGCGGATGATGCGCGACGCCAAGATCACGCAGATCTACGAGGGCACCAACCAGGTCCAGCGGATAGTCATGGCGCGGAACCTGCCGTAGTCCCCCTGCACATCAGATGAGGGAGCCCTCGCTTCGGTGGGGGCTCCCTCTCCGTTGTGCCCATGGGGGAGCGGCCGGCTCAGGCGGGCCGTTCCCCGTCAAGGATCTCGTCGGCGGTGGCGGCGGTGGCGGCTCGGCGAAGCCAACGGCGCAGGACGTCGAGGTCGCGGCAGCCGGTGATGGTGTTGCGGATGCCGTCGGGCACATCGATGCCGCGCTCGTCGAACACGAGCAGGATGTCTTCGGCGCGGCCCCGTGCCTCGCCCTCGGCACGGCCCCGCGCCTCGCCTTCGGCACGGCCTTCGTCCCGGATTTCTTCCGAGAGGGGGGAGATGTAGAAGGAGAGATCCACGGCCACCAGGTTCCTCCACTGTTGTGCGGCGGGGCGGGTGCCCAGGCCTTGTGCGGTCAGTTCGACGATGGGGGCGGCGATTTCGTCCGGGGCGCCGCGAAGGGCCGCGGACAGCGTTTTCAGTATGGCACCGACGTCCGGTTCGCCCGCGTGTGTGATGGCGGACAGCGTGGCGAGTGCCAGGTCCTTGCGGGCTTCGGCCACATCGGTGACGGCGGGGATGTTGTGCGGGCCCGCGACGAGCGGCCGGAGGGTGAGCACAGGCCACTGGGGCGAGCCGAGCGGCAGCGGGCGGGCAGCCCACGCGGCGGTGGCCCGGTCCTGGCAGACGACCAGCAGCGTGGTGGGCAGCCGGTACTTCTCCAGCAGGTAGGAGACGTAGTACGCCCAGCTCGTGGGTTTGTCGGGGTCCTTCTTGCCCTGTGCTTCCACAGCGAGGAGGAAGGGTCCGTCGTGCTCCGTCTCGATGCGCAGCAGGGTGTCCACGCGGCGTTCGACAGGCCGGGACTCCGTGAGGTCGGTGGTGACGACATCGGCGGAAACGAATGGCGGGAAGGCGACTCCGAGCACTTCGGAGACTCGGGAGAAGAGCTCCGGGTACTCCTGGAAGACGCGGTGTATCGCCTCGTGGGGTGCGCTGACCATGGAGGTCCGTTCGGGTTGGTGGATGGTGTGCCGGGTCAGGCCGCCGCAGGTGCCTCCGCGCGGCAGTCGCGGCAGTGGCCGGGGTGGCGGGAGCGGAAGGCGCGGTCGCATCGGTCGCAGTTCTGGAGCGGGATGACGATCACGCCGGGGCGCAGCGGGGGTGCGAGGTCGTGGGCGCCGGGGAGCGGTGGCGGCAGCAGGGTCGTGAGCCGGTGCCGCAGGAGCTTGGCCGGGTGCCTCAGCGGCACGGGCAGGTCGGCGGTGAGGGCGTGGCGGACCGTGTCGGGGTGGGCGTCGCGTTCGAGCCAGGTGACCACGCCCGGGGTGAGGATCGCGATGTCTCGCTCCGACAGGACGAGTTGGGGTGACAGCCGGCGGAGGTCCGCGAGGAGTGACGTGGCGGCGCGCCGCAGCTCCGGGGTCTCCGCCGCCGGGTGGGGGACGGGCGGGGGCGGCGCCGTACGCGCTGTGGGGGCGGGTACGCAGACCGGGGCGGGCGGCGGTGACGCCGGTGCCTCGGGCACGGGCGCGGGCTCATGTGGTGCGGGTGGAGGGGCTGTTCGCGCCGGGGGCCTTTCCGGGGGCTTCTCCGGAAGCCTCTCCGGCGGCCGAGGGGGCTGTGGTGCGGCCTGCTCGGTGTCCGGCCGGTTGCGGGAGACGGTGCGGGTGACGACACGGCCGTCGAGGAGCCGTACCCGGCTGCGGTGCAGATAGCCGGCGGCCTCCAACTCCCGCAGGGCGGCGGCGATGCGCGTCTCGCTCTCCGGGAACCGCTCGGCCAGCCGCTTGATGCCGATCCTCGCTCCGGCGGGCAGCGACTGGATGTGCACGGCGAGCCCGATGGCGACCAGGGACAGCTCCCTATGTCGGCTGAGGTGGTTGCCGATGACGGTGAAGTCGGTGGTGTGCCGGGAGTTGATGTGGACGACGCCGGAGGACGGCTTCGCATCCTCGGTCGTACCGGGTGGGGCGCACGGGGGCGCGATATCCTGCTGTGTATCCATCGGGAAGGGGCTCTTCCTGGGTGGTCAGGCCCTCGTCCGGGATTGCAGTCCCGACGGGGGCCGTCGCATGTCTGGTGGGTTGTCGCGGCGAGCATATGACACTCAACCCATCTCAAATCCAGCTCAGTTGCCATATGTCACCCGCGCGAGTGACTGGGGTGGGGCGGGGTCGGGTTGGGGTGGGGAAAGTTCTTTTCTCACATATTTGAAAGCTTTTTACGTCGCGGTCCACCAGGCCGTGGTCCACCGGGTCGTGGACTCCCGCGACCCGGTGCGCGCAGTCACGGTGCGGTTCGTCCTGTGCTTGTCCGGCGTTGTCCTGTCTGTCCCGAGTGACGCGCGGGGTACATCCGGGGTTGAACGGTGACGGCATGTACGTGGAAGGCGGGGCGCGGATGAGTGTGGACGGGGCCGGTACGCAGCACGGTGACGGCGGAGCGGACGAGCATGGCTGGGACGTCGATCCCGACGACGAGTCCGGCGTCGCGGTGATCGCCACGGTGGGCCGCCAGATCAAGGCGTGGCGGGAGTCGGCGGGCATGCGGGCCGGCGAGTTCGGGGCGGCGATCGGGTACGGCGAGGACCTGGTCTACAAGGTGGAGGGCGGGCGGCGCATCCCCCGGCCCGAGTTCCTGGACAGGGCGGACGAGGTCCTGCGGGCGGGCGGCAAGCTCGCCGCCATGAAGCGGGACGTGGCGGAGGTGCGGTACCCGAAGAAGGTGCGGGATCTGGCGAAGATGGAGGCCAAGGCGGTCGAGCTCGCGGCATACGGCAACCACAACATCCACGGGCTGCTTCAGACCGAGACATACATGCGGGCGCTGCTTGTCACCCGCCGTCCTGCGTACTCCCGACCGGAGCTCGAGCGCATGGTGGAGGCTCGCATGGCTCGGCGTTCGGTCTTTGATCGCGAACCAGCTCCGGAGTTCAGTTTTGTCCAGGAAGAGGTGACCCTGCGCCGCCCGATCGGAGGGACAATGGTGCTGCGCCAACAGCTTGAACGCCTCGTGGAGGTAGGGAACTTGCCCAACGTGGAGATCCAGGTGATGCCCACATGCCGGGGAGATCACCCCGGCACGGGTGGGCGGATCCAGGTGCTGAAGTTCGGGGACGGCTCGGCTGTGGGGCGTACGGACAACGAGTTCGCAGGCCGCCCCGTATCCGACCCCAAGCAGCTCCGAATCCTCGAACTGAGGTATGGCATCATCCGGGCTCGGGCTCTCTCGCCAGGGGAGTCGCTGGCCTTCATCGAGCAAGTGCTGGGAGAGACATGATCCGCAAGGCCATTGCCGAGGAAGCATCCGGGCTGGAGTGGTTCAAGAGCAGCTACAGCGACAGCAGCGACGGCAACGACTGTGTCGAGGTCGCCGCCCGCCCGCACTCCGTCCTGGTCCGCGACTCCAAGAACACCACCGGCCCCCGCCTCGGATTCGCCCCGTCAGCCTGGGCGGCGTTCGTGGAGCACGCCTCCCGGGGCTGACCGGGCAGCGGCAGGTACGTACGACGAGGGCGGGCCGGGGAGAAGCCCCCGGTCCGCCCTCGTCGTGTGACGCCGCCGGTCAGTTGCCCTTGACCGTGACCTTCTCGTCGTTCTTCAGCTGCTCGACGAGCTGCTTCACCTTGTCCTTGTCCCAGACCAGATTGCCGTTCGCGCTCTGGCCCGAGAGCGGGATGTTCATCGACGTGCCCTCGCCGCCCGTGACGCCCTTCATCGCGAAGAACATGTTGCCGAGCGACCAGAGCGACATGTCCTTGTCCACGATCAGGGTGTCCAGGCCCGCGCCCATGGTCGGGTAAAGCTTGAACGGGTTGAGGATCGTCGACGTGGTCGCCGTCTGGGAGGCCAGGGCCGCGAGGAACTTCTGCTGGTTCTTCGTGCGGTCCAGGTCGCTGCCCGCGAAGGCGTACCGGGTGCGGACGAAGGCGAGGGACTGCTCGCCGTTCAGCGTCTGCTTGCCGGCCTGGAAGTCGGCGCCGGACTTCTTGTCCTTGAATGCCTTGGGGATGTCCATCTCGACACCGCCGATGGCGTCCACGATGTTGGCGAAGCCGCCGAAGCCGATCTCGACGTAGTGGTCGATGTGCAGCCCGGTGTTGTACTCGACCGTGCGGACCAGCAGCTCCGGGCCGTCCTCCGCGTAGGCGGCGTTCAGCTTCACCTGGCGGCCCGTGCCCTCGAACTTCTTGCCGGACTCCGAGCCGACGAAGCTGGGGATTTCGACGTTGGAGTCCCGGGGCAGGGAGATCATCGTCGGGCCGTTGGAGCCGTCGTGCAGGATCATCATCGAGTCGGTCCGCTTGCCCTCGGCGGAGCCGGTGTGCAGCTTCTTCTTGTCCTCGGCCGTCATGCCCTCGCGGCTGTCGGAGCCGACGATCAGGTAGTTCGTGCCGTCGCCCTCGGAGGGGCGGTCGATGACCTTGGCGAGGTCGACCTCGCGCTTGAGCTTGCCGTCGGCCCAGAAGTACGTGCCGATGGAGACGGCGAGCACCACGACGACCAGGGTCAGTGCGCCGACCTTGATCCGCCGGCCCCAGTCGGGCGCCGGCCGGGGCTGCACGTAGCCGCTGTCATCGCGGCGGCCACCGCCCTGGCCGCCGCCGTAGACCTGGCCCGTGTTGTAGCCGCTGTCGTAACCGGGTGCCTCGCCGTAACCGTCCTGGCCCGGACCCTGGCCCTGCTGCGGCGGGATCCGGGGCGGGGACTGCGGCGGCGCGGGGCGCCGCCGGACGTGCGGCATGGCGCGGGCGCTCTCGGGCCGAGGGCTCGCACTGCCTCGCCCGTAGCGCTCGTCGGGTCCGCCGTTCCGTCCTTCGGGCCAATCGCTCATGCGGACCAGTGTGCCGTGTCGACCTGTGCCTCTTACAGGGCGTACGGGAGATCGGGGCATGGCTGTTGCGAAGCTGATGCAATGCAACCGGGTGCAAGCCCCCGCATAAGGTGGACGGCATGACAGAACAGTCCCCGTCACCGGAGGGCGATATCCCGGTCAAGCCGACCTCGGCCTCCCGGACCACCCTCAGTCACATCATGACCGGTAGCGACACCAACCTCCTGGGCACGGTGCACGGCGGCGTGATCATGAAGCTGGTCGACGACGCGGCGGGGGCGGTCGCGGGCCGGCACTCCGGTGGGCCGGCCGTGACGGCCTCGATGGACGAAATGGTCTTCCTGGAGCCGGTACGCGTGGGTGACCTTGTTCACGTCCGCGCCCAGGTGAACTGGACCGGCCGTTCCTCGATGGAGGTCGGCGTCCGCGTCATGGCCGAGCGGTGGAACGAGTCGACCCCCGCCCAGCAGGTCGGCAGCGCCTATCTGGTGTTCGCGGCGGTCGACGAGGACGGCAGGCCGCGCCGCGTACCGCAGGTGGCCCCGGAGACGGAGCGCGACAAGCGGCGCTACCAGGAGGCCCAGATCCGCCGCACGCACCGCCTCGCCCGGCGCCGCGCGATCAAGGAACTGCGGGAGCAACGGGCCGCCGAAGGAATCGACGACTGACAGTAGCGCGTGAATCTGGGTCGTTGGGAGATCACGGACAGGCGAATTGGGGCATATCGGGTCGCCCGCTGTCTCTGTCTTCCCGATGACCGGCAGCGCCGGGCGGGGTCAACTCAGGGCACGCACCCTGGCCCGGTACGACGCGATGTTCAGCCTCGACAACGGTCCCCGCTCGGGGACGATGTCTTACCGTTCGCCGGTGGAGTCCGACAGGAACGCGCCGAGCAGGGGGGCGAAGACACCTCTCGCCACGGCGCCGCCCAGCGCGATCACCGTCGGCATGGCCCCCACCACGGCCGCGACGGTCGTCGCCCTCGCGGCGCCGTGTTCTCCCGGCGCCGCGAGGGCGGACCACCCGGGGGCCCGGAGAGGGGGCACAGGGGGACGGGGGCACGGGGGCACGGGCAGACCAGCTGGTCGGACGGGGTCACGGGCAGACCACCTGGTCGCCCGTCACCGTGTCGAATTCGCCACGCTGCGCGTCCTTGGCCTTCACCGGCAGGACCTTGGCGAAGTCCGAGCCGGCCGTGACCTTCATCGTCCCGCCCTGCCCCTTCATCGCCTTGAGCTCGCATCCGGGCAGCGCGGTGGCCAGGGACTTCGCCGACCGGTCCCAGCGCGGGTCGTAGGTGACCAGCGTCCGCCGCAGATTCTGCGGTCCGCCGTTCAGCGGGGCGCGGGTGGTGTTGAATCCGGTGCCGCGCAGTGCCGCGTCGACCTTCTGGCCGAGCCCGTCCCGCGGCGTGCCGTTGTAGACCTGCACCCGGATCTGTTCCGGGGCCACATCGACGGGCGTCGCCTGGGAGTGCTTCGGCAGGTGCGGGGCGAGCGGCTGGTCCTCGCGCAGGGCCTGGAACATCTTCTTCGACTTCTCGGCGTCCCACTTCACCGTGGAGCCGATGCCCTTGACCTGGAAGCCCCCCGCCTCGAGGGGCACGGAGGCGAATTCGGACGAGGCCGGGGTGAAGCCGCGCATGGCCCTGCCGAGCTCCAGCATCTGGTCCGTACCGAACCCCTTGTCGGCGCGGACGGATTCGAGCATCGACGAGGCGACCTGCTGGAATTTCACCGGGTTCATCAGCACACCGCTGCTGGTCGTCTGCTTGAACAGCGAGGCCATGAACCTCTGCTGGCGCTGCATCCGGCCCAGGTCGGCCGCGCCGTCGAGATGCCGGGAGCGTACGTACTGGAGGGCCTGGCCACCGTCGAGCTTGTGGGTGCCCGCGGTGAGGTCCAGGCCGGTGTATGAGTCCTTGAGCGGCTTGGTGGTGCAGATCTCCACCCCGCCGAGGGTGTCGACCGTCTTCATGAAGCTGGTGAAGTCGATCTCCAGATAGTGGTCGATCTTGACGCCGGTCATCTGCTCGACGGTCCGTACCGTCAGATGAGGTCCGCCCTCGGCATAGGCCGCGTTCAGTTTCACCGGGTGGGGGGAGCGCTCCTTGCCGGTGCCGTCCGTGTGGGCCGGGAGCTCGGCGTAGCTGTCGCGCGGCAGGCTGACGACGCTGGCCCGCCGCTTGTCGGCGGAGACATGGACGAGCATGAGGGTGTCGGTGCAGCGGCAGGGCGCGCCGCCCAGCTTGTACTTCTTCTTCTCCGCCGCGCTGATCTTGTCGCGGCCGTCGGTGCCGACGAGCAGGAAATTCATGCCGTGGCCGCCCTGGGGGCGGTTCTTCATGTCCTTGAACGGGTCGACCCGGTCGATCCCCGTCTCCAGACCGCTCACCACGGCATGGCCGATGCCGCCGGCGCCGAGCACCAGCACGGACAGCCCGGTGGCGACCCGCATGCCCCACCGGGGCGGCGGCTTCCGCCCGGCCCGGTTCCGTTGCGCGGCGCGGCCGTCGGCTCCGGGCTGCCGTGACGGCCTCCGCTGCGGGGGAGCGGTGCGGGGGTGCGGTGGACGGGGCGATCGGTGCGGCGTGGGCACGAGGGACACCTCCGCGGTGCGAGTAGGACTTTCGCACGGTAGGCCCATACGATCGGCAGGCCGGGAGGAGGCCCCGCGGCGCGCGCCGCCGTCCCCCGTTCGCGGTAACGTGGCGGCCGAATCACGCCGCCTCCTGGGGTGCGAAATCCCCCGGAACCCTGGCACCCCCGAGGACCCCCCGAGGATCACATGTCTGCCGCGCAGTACCCCGCCGTCTCCGTGATCATGCCGGTGCTCAACGAGGAACGCCATCTCAGGAACTCGGTCCGGCACATCCTGGA
Source organism: Streptomyces sp. NPDC002911 (assembly GCF_053591835.1). NCBI lineage: Bacteria > Bacillati > Actinomycetota > Actinomycetes > Kitasatosporales > Streptomycetaceae > Streptomyces > Streptomyces sp. NPDC002911. Next base: position 317,917 of record NZ_JBSFUO010000006.1, read on the forward strand.
GCAGGAGTACGCCGGTGAGATGGAGGTGGTGATCGCCCTCGGCCCCTCGAGCGACCGTACGAATGAGATCGCTGCCGAACTGGTACGGGAGGACTCCCGGGTCCACACCGTCCCCAACCCGACCGGCCGGACCCCGGCTGCGCTCAACGCCGCGATCGAAGCGTCGCATCACCCGATCGTGGTAAGGGTCGACGGCCACGGCATGCTTTCGCCGAACTACATCGCGACCGCGGTCCGGCTCCTGGAGGAGACCGGCGCGCAGAACGTCGGCGGCATCATGCACGCCGAGGGCGAGAACGCCTGGGAGGACGCCGTCGCCGCCGCGATGACCTCGAAGATCGGCGTCGGGAACGCGGCCTTCCACACCGGAGGGAAGGCGGCCCCCGCCGAGACCGTGTATCTGGGCGTCTTCCGCCGGGAGGCGCTGGAGCGTGCCGGCGGCTACAACGTGGAGTTCATCCGCGCCCAGGACTGGGAGCTGAACTTCCGGATCCGCGAGGCGGGCGGCCTGATCTGGTTCTCGCCCGAGCTGAAGGTGCAGTACCGCCCGCGGCCCAGCATCCGTGCCCTCTCCAAGCAGTACAAGGAGTACGGCCGCTGGCGCCACGTCGTGGCCCGCTACCACTCCGGCTCGATCAACCTGCGCTACCTGGCCCCGCCGACCGCCGTCTGCGCGATAGCCGCGGGAATCGTCGTCGGCGCCGCGGTCACCCCGTGGGCGTTCGTCGTGCCGGCCGGGTACGCCGCGGCCATCGTCGCCGGGTCGCTGCCCGCCGGGAAGGGTTTGCCGCTGAAGGCGCGCGCGCAGATCCCGGTGGCGCTGGCCACCATGCACATGTCCTGGGGGTACGGCTTCCTGACCAGCCCCCGCTCACTGGCGAAGAAGGTCATCGCCAGCCGCCGCCCGGCCGTGCGCGAGCAGACGGCCTGATCGCCGTATCCGCAGGAAACAGATGGAGGGCCCTTCGAATCCGCCGGCGGATTCGAAGGGCCCTCCATCTGTACGACGTCACCAGGTGAAGTTCGGGTTGACCTCCATGCACACCTGCTCGTCCGCGCCGTTGAGGGGGTTCGCCGAGTCCGGCGTCTTCTCCTCGGCGGCCTTCGCGGGGTACGCCTCGTCCTTGCGCCAGTCGGCTCCCACGGCCAGGACGATGCCTGAGACGTCGGTCGACTTCTTGACCTGGGACACCGGGACCCCGAGCGCCTTGGCGACCGCCTGCGCGTCGCCCTCCATGTCCACGCTGGGATACAGGACGCCGGTCCTGGCAGTCGCCTCGACGTTCTGCGAGTCGACCCTCGCCCTGCTGAAGCCCGCCTCCGTGAGCAATTCCTTGACCGTGCTCGCACGGCCCTGGGCCGTGCCGAGGGCGTCCGTGTAGGTCGCGTTGCGCACGCTGACCGCGATCTCGGCGTCGGGGGCGGCCTGGTCCTTGACGACGGGCGTCTTGCGCTTCGAGGCCTTGCCGTCCAGCGGGATGTCCTCGCGGATCATCCGGAACACCTGCTCGGCCTCGTCGGGCTTGGGGTAGACCCGGCCGCTGAACTGTCCCGTGCCGTAGACGTTCGGCATGGTCGTCATGGTGATGCGGTCGGTCGGGACCTTCTTGAGCTCCTCGGCCAGGTCGTACAGCTTCTTGACGGTGTCGAGGCCCTTGTCGACCGTCAGCGCGCTGGTGGCCGCCTCGGCGAGGTCCATCAGCTTCACGGGGTCGGTGAGCTTGGTTCCCTTGCGCAGCTCACGGACCATCGAGTTCAGGTACTGGTGCTGGGCCTTGGTCCGGCCGAGGTCCGTGTTGTCCTCGAAGCCGTACCGCGTGCGCAGCCACTGGAGGGCCTGCTCGCCCTTGACGGAGGTGGTGCCCTTCTCCAGCTTCAGCCCCGACCCCTTGCCGTCGCCGGTGTGCGAGTAGACGTTGGCATCGACACAGACGGGGACGCCGCCGACCGCGTCGGCCATGGACACCACACCCGCGAAGTCGATCATCATGAAGTGGTCGATGGTGATGCCGGTGAGCTCGTACCAGGCGGCCACCGTGCACCCGGGACCGCCGCGGCCCAGGCTCTCGTTGGTCTGGGTATCGACCGTGCCGGCCGGGTAGACCTTGTCGGAGTCGGGGTCGGTGCACTTGGGCATCTTCAGCATGGTGTCGCGCGGCATGCTGATGACCGAGATGTTGCTGCGGTCCGCGGAGAGGTGGAGCAGCATCTGCACGTCGGCGAGCGGCGTACCGCCGAAGGTCTCCTTCGCGCCGCCCAGCTCCTGGTTGGCCGTGGAGTCCCGTGCGTCGGATCCGATGAGCAGGATGTTCAGAGGTGTCTGCCCGGCGGCGTTGGCCTTGTGGTCGGCCATCTGCTTGTCGCCGAGGGTCAGATCCTCTTTCCTGATGTTGCCGTTGAGTTGCTTGTAATACACGTAACCGGCGCCGCCGGTGCCGAGTATCAGCAGCGCGACGACGGACGCCGCCCAGCGGAGAACCCGTCGCTTACCGCCCTGGGCGGCCCGCTGTGCAGGGTGGCTGGGCCCCACCGGCTCGTGTCCGCCCTCCGGCGGGGCCGGCCGGCTCTGCCCGCCGTGACCGCTGCGCCCGGCCGGGCCGCCGGCCGCGTCGCCTTCGCCCGGCGGCCCGTCGTGCCGCCCGCGCGGCCGTGTCCCCTCCCCGCGTATGCTGCTTCGTCCCACCAGGACCCCCTGTTCCTCAGAATTCTGCTTGGCGCGACGACCCGTCGTCACTTCGCGCCTTCCGCCTTGTCGGCGCTTGCCCTCTGTATGTCTTCCGGCGCCTTCACCGGACCGGTGACGGGCGGCCCCGCGCCCTCGAAGCCCGCTCCCGGGGTCAGCACCGTGGCCTGAAGGCCTTCGGCGTCGGCTGCTCCCTGCTGGACCCGGTGCCGAAGTCGACGGTGAGTGCCTCGGCCGCAGCGTCGGCGAGCTCGAAGAGCTCGCCCGGGTCGGTCACTGTGTCGTCGGACTTCATCTGACGGATCATCGAGCCGATGAACTGCTGCCGGACCTCGACCCGGTCGGGGTCGCTCTGCTTCCCGAAGCCGTGCCGGGTGCGGACGAAGGGCGGCGCGCGTGGTGGCGCAGTCCGGTATGTCCGTCATCAGGCCGTCGGTGTCGGCGTGGCCCGTGCTGCCCTTGTCGCCGTAGCCCTCGGCGCCTTCGCCGGCCCGCTTGTCCTTCTTCCGCCGCGGGCGACTCTGTTCCGGAGTGGTTCAGCCGCAGTTGGTCGTTGCCGGTCCGCGGGTTTCGTATCCACTGGTCGGCGGGATCGATCTCGTCCGGCCGCCCACGGCCATGCGCCTCCACGGTTGCCTGAATCCTCCGTCGGTGCCACGCGAGCCGCCTGCCCCGGCAGGGCGCTCGGTTGTCCGCTCCGATCGTGCGCGGCCTGATGGCCACGAGCGCCGGATCGCGTCACACTATCCGGCGGAATCGGCCACAGGGTGCGTGCGTGACTCATTCCACGCCCTTTACAACTGGGCATTCTGCCTGTTCTGCTTCGGTTGTCGTCCATGGCCTGGAAACTGCTTTACGAGTCGCACAGGTCGTCCGCCGCATTCGACCCCGAATAGGTGGGTGCGGGAGTCGGGCTCGCGTCCGAATCCGCGGGCTTTTGGCCGGACGGGTCCTTGTCGGAGCTGTGATCCGCCTGTGAATCCCCGGAATTCATTTCGCCGGCGGGGACCACGGCGACGGGCTCGTCCTTGCGCAGCTGCGTGAACAGCCGGTCCGCGTCCGGCTGCACGAGCTCGTCACGGTTCGGGTCGGCGTGGTAGGCCTGCCTGGGCACGGTCAGGAACTGCACCTTCTCCGTCGGCACGTTCCGCATCCCGCGCACCAGGTTGTACAGGTCCCTCAGGGAGTCGAGGCCCGGGTCCGTGGTGAGCGACTTGGTCGCCGCGTCCAGCACCGGGTAGAGCCTCGTCGGGTTCAGCAGCACCCCGTTGCTCTGCATCTTGTTGACGAGGGCCCCCAGGAACTTCTGCTGCCGGTCCATGCGCTCGGTATCGCTGCCGTCGCCGATCGACTTGCGGGCCCGTACGTATCCCAGGGCCTCCTCGCCGTCGAGTTCCTGGCGGCCCGCGGGAAGCTTGAGATGGGCGGCGGCGTCGTCGACCGGCGCCTTGAGGCAGACCTCGACACCGTCCACGGCATCGACCATGTCCTTGAAACCGTTGAAGTCGATGACCATGTGGTGGTCGACGCGGATGCCCGTCATCTTCTCGACCGTACGGATCGTGCAGGCCGTGCCGCCCAGCTCGAAAGCCGAGTTGAACTGGGCGAACTGCTGCCTCGTGGCCTTGCCGTCAGCCGTGTGGCAGCTGGGGATCTCTGCCATCAGGTCGCGCGGGATCGACACCCCCGTCGCACTCCCGCGGTCGGCCGCGAGGTGCAGCAGGATCGTGGTGTCCGAGCGCTGGCTGCCGCCGTCGTCCCGTCCGTACGCGCTGTTGTCGCCGGATCGGGTGTCGGAGCCGATGAGCAGGATGTTCTGGGCATCCCGCGCGACAGGCAGCGGGCGCTCCTTCTCGTACGCCTTGAGCTCGGCGGCGGCGCTCGTGTCGGTCGTGATGTTGCCGTCGAGCTTCTTGTACAGCCACCAGCCGGTCCCGGCGGCGCCCAGCACGAGGAACGAGGCGCCGAGAGCGGTCCAGCGGAGCCAGTGGCGCCTGGGGGTCTGCGGTCCGCGCTCAGGCCGGCTGCCCCAGGTCCCGGCCGCCGCGGAGGCGTCCTGCGTCCCGTCCTGCGTCCCGTCCTGCGCCCCGCCCTCCGGCCCGCGCCCGGCCGAGTCGTCCGGGCGTTCCGGTTCGGCCGGGGTGCCGGGGCTGTCGCTCACGTCTGCGTCCATCCTTCACGTTCGGCGGCGCGAGGGGCCGCCGGTCGCAGAAGTAGACGGCTGAACCTCACGCTTGGTTGTGCTTTCAGGCAAGCGTTCCCGGCGGTGCTCGATACCGCCCGATCATGTACCGCCGCCGGTGCTCAGTCCCGGGGGCTCAACACGCCATGGGCCGGACGAGTGGCCCTCGGGGCGCTTGTCATACCGCGAGCCTGTCAGGCCGCGGTGCCGGTGACCCGCTCGCTCTCGGTGCGCTTGGCGAGCCCGTCCTCGTCCAGCCGGTCCAGGTGACGGCACAGGACCACGGAGGCACCGGCGGCCAGCGGCGCGAAGAGCCCGGCGGACAGACCCTCCCAGGTGTCGTACGTACGCCCCGTCAGCAGTCTGGACCCGGGACCGAGTCCCAGCTCCGCCGCGTCCTCGCGGGCCCGTGCGACCAGCTGCTCCGCCGTCAGGGCGGCGCCGCCGACGGTCAGCGCGGGGGCCGTCGGGTCCACCGGGGCATACGGAGCGAAACGGTCGCCCTGGCCCGGCACCTCCACGGCGTAGTCCGCGAAGCCCTCGGGAGGCTGCGGGAACCGGCCGCCCAGCGGGCGCAGGGCCAGCGCGACCCGCTCGCCGCGGCAGGCGCGGGCCCGGTCGAGCGTGTCCGGTCCGCTGACGACCAGTCCGGCGGACGCCGGGTCGCCCTGCACCTCGGCGACGACCCCCACCGACGAGCAGGCGAGCAGCCAGACGGCCGACTGCCAGTGGGCGGGGAGCAGCAGGGCGAGCCGGTCGCCCGGCTCGGCGGCCAGGTCGCCCTGGAGCAGATTGGCCGTCTTGGCCACCCAATTGGCGAACGTGGCCACCGACAGTTCGACGCGCTCTCCGGTTGCGTCGTCGTAGAAGGTGACGAGGGGTCGGGCGGGGTCCGCGGCGAGCGCGGATCGCAGCAGGTCGGCGGGGGTGCGATCACTGGCGTTCATCCGCGCAAGGGTACGCGGCGGCGTCGGCCCGACAGGGTGTGACCGGTGCTTCGTGCACCGGTTCGGCAGACGGCGCGTCAGCTGGGGGGCGGGTTTGCTCCAGTAGCCGGGAATGCCGGACTCTGTCAAGGATTTCCTGTATGCGTGCACTTCTTGCAACCTCGATCGGCGTCACCTGCGCGACGGCACTCACCCTCCCGCTCGCCGCGCCCGCGCCCGCGCCCGCCGCCCCCGCCCAGGCCCCGGTCGCGCAGGCGCGCGCGGCCGCTCCCCCCGAACCCGCGGGTTCGACCCAGTCGCTGCCCCTGCGGCCGCTCATCGACGCGGCACCCAGGACCACCGGTGAACCCACCGGAACCACGAATCCCGCGACCGCGCAAGGACTGCTCCGGCGCGGCTCCCACCGCTTCTCGCTCGTCGGCGTGGTCTGGGACGACGCCGACACCGAACTGCACGGCACCGTCCAGGTCCGCACCCGAGCGACCGGCACCACCAAGTGGTCCGGCTGGCAGTCCCTCGAGACCCACAACACCGACCATGCCGCCGACTCGGGCAGCCCCGAGCGCGAGTCGGGCACGGTGCGCGGCTCCACCGCTCCCCTCTGGGTCGGCGACTCGGACGGCGTCGAGGTACGCGTACGTTCCGAGAACGCCGGACCGCGAGACGGCGCCGCCGGCACCGCGCCCCTCCCCGTCGGCCTCCAGGTGGAACTCGTCGACCCGGGCGACGACCCGGAGCTACCGCTCGCCGAGGGCACCCCCGCCCCCGGCACGTCGTCCGCGGTCACCGCCGTCACTCCGTCGGCGGGAACCGCTGGGCCGGCCACGGCCGCCCAGGCCGGCGCCCTCCCGGAGACCGCGGGCCTCACCGTGGCCGCGGCGGAGAGCTCCGCGGTCAACGCCGACCTCGCCCCGCTGGGCGCCTCCGAGATCACCGCCCTGAGCAAGGCCGAGTCGGAGGAACAGGCAGGCGTCGCAGCGGGCGCCAAGCCGTTCGTCGGACCGCGCCCGGGCATCGTCACCCGCAAGGGCTGGGGTGCCGACGAGAACCTGCGCGAGCGCAACTTCGCCTACACCTCGACGGTCAAGGCCGCCTTCGTCCATCACAGTGCCACCGGCAACAACTACACCTGCGCCCAGGCGCCCTCCGTCCTGCGCAGTATCTACCGCTACCACGTCAAGAGCAGCGGCTGGCGCGACTTCGGCTACAACTTCGCCGTCGACAAGTGCGGAAGAATTTACGAAGGACGCGCCGGGGGCGTGTCGAAGGCGGTGCTCGGGGCCCACACCCTCGGTTTCAACACGAACAGCATGGGCATCGCGGTACTCGGGACGTACAGCTCGAAGAACCCGCCCGCCGCCGCGGTCACCGCGGTCGCCGGACTCACCGCATGGAAGCTCGGTCTGTTCGGCCGCAACCCCAAGGGCAAGGTCACGCTGATCTCCGGAGGCAGCGGCAAGTACAAGAAGGGTGCGAAGGCCACACTCAACGTCATTTCCGGGCACCGCGACGGTTTCGCAACCGAATGCCCTGGAATCCGTCTCTACAAGAAGCTCGGCACGGCCCGGACCAGTTCGGCCAAGCTGCAGGGTCGCTGACCGGGAGGGCACCCCGAACGGTCTGCATACACTGGCCAGCCGAACAAGGCCCGGCCCCAGCAGGAAGCAGAGACGGTGCTGTGACAGAGGCAAAAGAAGCGATCCTCCTGGTCGGTGGCAAGGGCACCCGGCTGCGTCCGCTCACGGTGCACACCCCGAAGCCGATGGTCCCTGCCGCGGGGGTGCCGTTCCTCACGCACCAGCTGGCACGTGCCAGAGCGGCCGGGGTCGAGCACATCGTGCTCGCGACGTCCTACCTCGCGGAGGTGTTCGAACCGTACTTCGGTGACGGTTCGTCGCTCGGCCTCTCCATCGAGTACGTCACCGAGGACGAACCTCTCGGCACCGGCGGAGCCATCCGGAACGTGGCGTCGCGACTGGCCTCGGGCCCGGACGAACCCGTCATCGTGTTCAACGGGGACATCCTCACCGGCCTCGACATCCGGGCCCTGGTCGCCGCGCACGCCACCTCCGGGGCGGACGTCTCCCTGCACCTCACCAGGGTGGAGGACCCGCGCGCCTTCGGTCTCGTACCGACGGACGGCACGGGCAGGGTGACGGCCTTCCTGGAGAAGCCGCAGACGCCCGAGGAGATAGTCACCGACCAGATCAACGCGGGGGCGTACGTCTTCCGCAGGTCGGTCATCGACACCGTCCCGGCCGGCCGGCCGGTGTCCGTGGAGCGCGAGACCTTCCCCGGCCTGCTGGCCGCCGGTGCCCACCTCCAGGGCATGGTGGACTCCACGTACTGGCTGGACCTCGGCACGCCGCAGGCGTTCATACGCGGCTCGGCCGACCTGGTCCTCGGCCGCGCCCCGTCCCCCGCCGTCCCCGGCCGCTGCGGCGACCGGCTCGTCCTGCCCACCGCCTCCGTGGCCGCCGACGCCAAGCTCACCGGCGGTACGGTCATCGGCGAGGGCGCGCTGGTCGGAGAGGGCGCCAGAATCTCGGGCTCCACCGTGCTGGACGGCGCCGTCGTGGAACCGGGCGCGGTGGTCACCGACTCGCTGGTGGGATCCGGTGCCCGGATCGGCAGCCGCTCGGTCCTCACGGGCGCGGTGATCGGCGACGGCGCCCAGGTCGGCGCCGACAACGAACTGCGCGACGGAATCCGTATCTGGTGCGGTGCGGTCCTCCCGGCCGGCTCGGTCCGCTTCTCGTCCGACCAGTGAACGGTCCCCCTCGGCGGCCTTACCCTCGATAGGCACCCCCGACGAACGAGGACCTCACCCGTGGCAGGACGCTCCGTACCCCGCACCACCGCCGTGCCCCGGCAGAAGCCGGTGTCCGGCTCCAGCGCGGGGTGCGCCGCGCCACGGACCCGGAGCTGGACACCTCCGGGGCCGCTCGACCTGCGGCTGGTCCTGAGCCCCCTGCGGAGAGGCCCGGCCGACCCCGCCTACCGGGCACTGCCCGACGGAACCTTCTGGCGCGCCACCCGCACCCCGGCCGGCCCCGGCACCCTGCGCGTCTCGGCGTCCCACGACGGCGTGATCCACGCGGCGGCCTGGGGGCCGGGCGGGCAGTGGCTCCTGGACGGGCTCCCGGCTCTGCTCGGCGCGGGCGACACCCCGGACGCCTTCCGCCCGCGCCACCGGCTGGTCGCCCTGACCCAGCACAGCCGGCCGGGTCTGCGTCTGTTGCGCACCGGGCTGGTCATGGAGTCCCTGATCCCCTCGGTCCTGGAACAGAAGGTCACCACCGACGAGGCCTACCGCGCCTGGCGGCTGCTGGTCCGCACCTACGGCACCCCCGCCCCCGGCCCCGCCGAACAGGCGTTCGCCGCGCACGGCCTGTACGTCATGCCGGACGCCAGGACCTGGTCGCTGATCCCGTCCTGGGAGTGGCACCGCGCGGGCGTGGACGCCAAGCGCTCCGCCACGATCCTGCGCGCGGTCCGGGTGGCCCGGCGCATGGAGGAGGCGGCAGCGATGGAGCTCCCCGAGGCGATGGCCCGGCTACAGCTGATCCCGGGCATCGGCCCCTGGACCGCGGCGGAGACCCTGCAGCGCTCCAACGGCGCGGCGGACGCGGTGACGGTCGGCGACCTCCACCTGCCGGGCATCGTCGGCCACGCGCTCGCGGGCAACAGGAACGCGGACGACGAGGAGATGCTGGCGCTCCTCGCCCCGTACGAGGGTCAGCGCCACCGTGCGACCCGCCTGATCATGCTCTCGGGCCACACCCCGGCCCGCCGGGCCCCCAAGATGACGCCGCGCGACATCGCCCGTCTGTGACGGGGCGGGAAGCCCCGGAGGGGCTCACCGCACCGCGATGAACGCCCCCGCGTCCCGGGCTGCCCTCGCCGGCGGTGTTCCCTTCGGGTGCCCCACGGCCACCGCGCCCATCGGATCCCAGGAGTCCGGCAGGTCCAGTACCTCACGCACCACGGACCGGCAGAACATCGTCGACGACACCCACGCCGAGCCGAGCCGCTCACCCGCGAGTGCCACCAGGAAGTTCTGCACGCCCGCCCCGGCCGCGACCACGAACATCTCGCGCTCCGCGGTGTCCCGGCGCTCGTCCCCGTAGGTGTGCGAGCCGTCCATGACGAGACACGGCACCGCCAGGTACGGCGCGTGGCGCAGGACGTCGCCGCGCCGCACCCGCTCGGCGACCGACTCCTCGCTGCGCCCGTCCCGCCGCAGATCCGCGACCCACGCGTCCCGCATGGCGTCCAGCAGCCGGTGCCGCGACTCCGGGGACTCCAGCAGGACGAACCGCCACGGCGTGGTGTGGTGGGGCGCGGGAGCCGTCACCGCCGCCGCCACCGCACGTCGTACGGCCCCGGGGTCGACCGGCTCGTCCGTGAACTCCCGCACCGTGCGCCGGAGGTTCAGCGCTTCCCGCACAGCCTCGGACGTACCCAGCCGGAACATGTCGTCGGCCGCCACCCGCACCATTGCCCGCGCGCCCTCGTCGGCCGCACCGGGGTCCGCCACCACGTGCGGGAGCCCGCGCACCACCGCGACCGGCAGCCCGGATGCCTTGCCCTTCACCAGGTCACCGGCCGAAGCCAGCTCGTCGGCCGTGGCCACGACGGTGGCGCTCAGCGGATGGCCGTGCCCGTCGGTGCCGCCCCGGAGGTCGTCGAGGACCCTGACTCCCGCGGCTCCGATCGCCACGTCCGTCAGACCGTTGCGCCAGGGGCGGCCGAAGGTGTCCGTGACGACGACCCCGACCTCGACCCCGAGCGCGTCCCGCAGACCGTCCCGGACCAGCCGGGCCGACGCGTCCGGGTCCTCGGGGAGCAGCAGCACCGTCCCGGCCGGGGTGTTGGAGGCGTCGACCCCGGCCGCGGCCATGACGAGCCCCTGCCGGTTCTCCACGATCCTGAGCGTCCCGCGCCGGGCGACCACCCGGACGGTCTCGGCGTCGATGGCCGCTTCCCGGTCCGTGGCCTCGACGATCCGGCCCTCCGCCTTGGAGACGATCTTCGAGGTGACCAGCAGGACATCGCCGTCCACCAGACCCGGTTCCGTACCGGCGATCAGCTTCGCGAGGTCGTCGCCCTCCACCACCTCGGGAATCCCGGGCAGTGCCCACACCCGGTACGAGGGTGAATCGTCCGGTCCGCCGCTCATACCCGTACCTCCTCGGCCAGCGCCAGGGCCTGCCGGGCCATCTCGGCGGTGGCGTCCACGTCCGTCATCATCAGCGGCACGGCCCGGCAGCGGATCCCCGCCGACTCGACCTCGTCGACCACTCCGGCGTCCACACTGTCGACGAGCCAGCCGTCGAGCAGTCCCGAACCGAAGTGCCGGGCGACGGCCGCAGCGGTGGACTCGACGCCAACCGCTGCCAGCACCTTGTCGGCCATGCCGCGCACGGGCGCGTCGCCGACGATGGGGGAGAGCCCGACGACGGGGACCCCGGCCTCGGCGATCGCCTCCCGGATACCGGGCACGGAGAGAATGGTGCCCACCGATACGACGGGGTTGGACGGCGGGAAGACGATGACGTCGGACTCGGCGATGGCTTCCAGGACCCCCGGCGCGGGCTCGGCCTGCTCCGCTCCCACCGGTACGACGGCCCGCGCGGGCACGGAGGCGCGCATCTTCACCCAGTACTCCTGGAAGTGGACGGCTTTGCTCTCGCCGTCGACGTCCACCGCGACATGCGTCTCGACGCGGTCGTCGGACATCGGAATCAGCCGGACCCCCGGCTTCCACCGCGCACACAGCGCCTCGGTGACCGCGCTCAGCGGATAGCCCGCGCCGAGCATCTGCGTACGGACGATGTGGGTAGCGAAGTCGCGGTCGCCGAGGCCGAACCACTCGGGTCCCACGCCGTACGCCGCGAGTTCCTCCTTGACCTGGAAGCTCTCGTCGGTACGCCCCCAGCCCTGGTCCTCGTCGATGCCACCGCCGAGGGTGTACATCACGGTGTCGAGGTCGGGGCAGACCTTCAGCCCGAACAGATGGATGTCGTCGCCGGTGTTGCCGATCACCGTGATGTCCGCGTCGGGCGCGGCCTGTTTGAGGCCACGCAGGAAACGAGCACCACCGATACCGCCGGCCAGAACCACAATGCGCATGAAGAACAGTCTGTCAGGCGCGGGCCTGTCCCCGGGGTGGTGGTGTCAGGCTCTTACGACGTCCTCGGCCGGGGCGCACTGCGCCGCATGCATCGGCATGTCGGTCAGGCCCGGGAAGTAGATGTGCAGGCTGACGGCGGGCTCGAAAGAGTCGTTGACGACCTCGTGGACGTAGCCCGGGGCGAAGACGCGCTGCGCGCCCCCGCCCAGGGCCTGCGCCCCGCGCGCCGTGCGCTCGGTCAACTCGCCGTCCAGGACGGTGAGTACGCCGGAGGAGAGACCGTGGTCGTGGCGGCCGCTGCCCTGGCCGGGGACCCAGCTGAGCAGCCATACCTCGTAGCCGGGCCCGGCGTGCAGCCGGTGGTACCAGCGGGTCGTGGTGTCGTACCGGACGAGCGGGGCCCACCGGGCGCGGTCGGCGGCGATGGAGCGGGCGAGTCCGACGAACCCGGCCACGGTGGAGGGATGGGGGCTGGCCGGCTGGAGAAGGTGCTGGACCTCAAGGATGTCGCCGGCGATCGAAAGGTCGCTGTCGCTGTTCATGGTTGCGGGGGTTCCTCGGCATGTGGATGCGCGTGCAGGGGGGTGTCGCGAAGGCCGGAATGCGGTGAAACGAAGCTGGATCAGAGCTGGAGCGCCGGGGCTTCAACAGCTGTGACAGCTGGAACAGCAACAGCGGGCCTGGACAGCCGTACGGAACCCACGGATGCGGGTCGTGTACGTGGCTGCGGTCGCTGGCATGAAGTCAAGGAGACCGGCTGGATCCGCCCTCTGTCAACCCAATGCCCGATTTAGCGGCAATGTTTCACCCCATCCGGTTGTCGAGGGTGGAGAAAGGTTTTGGCAGTCGCCGGGGAGGCAAGGTGGCGCATCAAACGTGTACGTAAACGCGCTTGAGAGTTCGTGACACTACTGTGATCTTGGTCGCTTCAGTGATCAAATCGAAACATCGGAGTGGCTCCGAACCGCCCCACGCGAGAGGTGGCGGCTGTGGGTGACGCCGATGGCATATGTCAGGTTTTTGGTGATTTGAACACTTTCCGCATACGCTTGGTTCCGCAGGGTGAATACCGAGGCCAATAGCAGATCTTCGCTTGACTGGCCCAGAGCTACACACTTGTAATTTCACTCGTGTCGTTCGGCCGCATCGATAACGGCCGCATCACGGGGACGCAAGAGACGGACGAGGGGCGCACATGACCGAGCTGTTCCAGCAACTGCTGGTCGAGGACGCGGACGAGGAGCTCGGCTGGCAGGAGCGCGCGCTGTGCGCCCAGACCGACCCCGAGTCCTTCTTTCCTGAAAAGGGCGGCTCCACCCGCGAGGCGAAGAAGGTCTGTCTCGCCTGTGAGGTCCGCTCCGAATGCCTTGAGTACGCCCTCAACAACGACGAACGGTTCGGGATCTGGGGCGGCCTCTCCGAGCGTGAGCGGCGACGCCTGAAGAAGGCGGCCGTCTGACGCCGCGTACCCGGACGTTCCGGATGCCCCGTACGCCGGGACCACGATGGCCTGGGGGCCACGCCCTGTACGCAGGGCGTGGCCCCCAGGCCATCGGCATGTCCGGCCATGTCCGACCATCTCCGGCTGCCTCCGGTTCCCGCCGGTCAACCGCTCGGCGCGGGGCGGACATCCGTACCGTTAGTGTGGGGCCCCGTCCGAGAGACGCGCCAACGCCCCGCCGGGGCGCGCGTGTACACCGATGCAGCCCCCGGGGGGACCCCCTCCGGACCCGGCCGGAGGGCCCGTACCCCGATGTCCGTGCACAGCCACCCGGCGGCGCCGAACGAGGCCGCCGCCGCCCCAGAGTTCCCCCGGCACGTCGTCACCGCCGTGATCGTCTCGCACGACGGCGCGCGCTGGCTGCCCCACGTGCTCGGCGGACTGCTCGGGCAGGAGCGCCCCGTGCAGAACGTCGTCGCCGCCGACACCGGCAGCGCCGACGACTCCGCCCGCCTGGTCACCGAAGCGCTCGGCGGTGAGCGCGTCCTCCATCTGGCACGGCGTACGAGCTTCGGCACCGCCGTCGAGGAGGCGACCCGCACGGCGGGCGTCCTCACTCCCGACGACCTGCCGTACCTGAAGCGGCCCAGCGGCTGGGACCCGGTCACCCGGAGCTGGCGCGACGACGCGTACGACCTGCCGGAGCTCCCGCACGGCGAACCCGTCCAGTGGCTCTGGCTGCTGCACGACGACAGCGCCCCCGAGCCGGACGCGCTCGCCGAGATGCTGCGCGTCGTCGACACCGACAAGCACGCCGCGATCGTCGGGCCCAAGCTGCGTGGCTGGTACGACCGCAAGCAGCTCCTCGAGGTCGGCGTCTCCATCGCCAACAGCGGACGCCGCTGGACCGGACTGGACCGCCGCGAACAGGACCAGGGCCAGCACGACCAGGTCCGTACGGTGCTCTCCGTCTCCTCCGCGGGCATGCTGGTGCGCCGCGACGTCTGGGAGGAGCTCGGCGGCTTCGACCGCAGGCTCCCGCTGATGCGTGACGACGTCGACCTCTGCTGGCGCGCCCACATGGCCGGCCACCGGGTGCTCGTCGCGCCCGACGCAGTCCTGCGGCATGCGGAGGCCTCCGCCAGGGAACGCCGCCCCATCGACTGTGCCGGACGCTCCGTCGCGAGCCCGCACCGCGTCGACAAGGCGGGCGCCGTCTACACGATGCTCGTCAACGCCCGCGGCAAACAGCTGCCGTGGGCGCTGCTCCGCCTTGTCGTCGGCACCCTGCTGCGCACCCTCGCCTACCTCGTCGGCAAGGTGCCAGGGCAGGCACTCGACGAGGTCGCCGGGCTCTTCGGCACCCTGCTGCGCCCCGGCCGGATCGTCGCCGCACGGCGCGCCCGCGGCAGAGGAACGGTGGATCCGGCGGAGCTGCGGTCACTCTTCCCGCCGCCCGGTGCCACGGTCCGCGCCACCGTCGAACAGGTCGCGGGCAACTTCGGGAGCCGCACCGACTCCGACTCCGGCGGCTCACGGCACGGAGCGGTCGAGTCCGGGCCCGGCGGTGACGACGCCGACTTCCTGGAGATCGAACAGTTCGCGCGGCTCAAGAAGGTCGGCCGCAAGCCCGGCCCCGTGCTCTTCGCGCTCCTCCTCGTCGTCTCGCTGGTGGCCTGCCGGGGTCTCCTCAGCGGCGGCGCCCTCGCGGGCGGCGCACTGCTGCCCGCTCCCGCCGACGTCTCCGACCTCTGGGGGCGCTACGCGGACGGCTGGCACCCGGTCGGTATCGGCGGAACCCAGTCCGCACCGCCTTACCTCGGTGTGGTCGCCGCCCTCTCAGCGCTGTTCCTCGGCTCCACGGGCTTCGCGCTGACCCTCCTGCTCGTCTGCTCGGTCCCGCTCGCCGGACTCACCGCGTACTTCGCCTCCCGGCCGCTGATCGAGTCGCGGCTCCTGCGGGCCTGGGCGAGCGTCGCCTACGCCTTCCTGCCCGCCGCAACCGGTGCGCTGGCCACCGGGCGGCTCGGCACAGCCGTCCTGGCTGTCCTGCTCCCGCTGATCGCCCGCGCGGCCGTCGCCGCGCACGGGCTGCGGGGCGACGACTCCGGCGCACGCGGCAGCTGGCGCGCCACCTGGGCGTACACCCTGCTGCTCACCCTCACGACGGCCTTCACGCCGATCGTCTGGCCGCTCGCAGTGGTCCTCGGTATCGGCGTGCTCGTGCTGCGCCGGGGCGATATCGCCGCGTACGGGCTGCGCTTCCTGGCCATCGTGGGCACCCCGATCCTGATGCTCGCGCCCTGGTCGCTGTCCCTGCTGACCAGCCCGTCCGGCTTCCTGAAGGAGGCCGGGCTCGACATCGGTACGGGTACGGCGTCCGCCCTCGACCTGCTCGGCATCAGCCCCGGCGGTCCCAAGGCCGCCGGCGGCTTCCTGCTGTTCGGCATCGTGCTGGCGGCGCTGGCCGCCCTGCTGCGCGGGGAGCGGCAGCTCGCGATCCGTACCGCCTGGGTCGTCGTGTTCGTCTCCCTGGTCTTCGCGGCGATCTCCAACGGCGCCACCTGGGCGGGGCCGGCCACACTCGTCTACGGCATCGCGCTGCTCGCCGCCGCCCTGCTCGGCGCGGACGGTGCCCGTGTACGGGTCGCCGCACTGAGTTTCGGCTGGCGTCAGCCGGTCGCCGCGCTGATCGCCCTCGCCGCCGGGATTGCCCCGGTCCTGGCAGCGGCCGGCTGGATGATCGGCGGCGCGGCCGGTCCGGTGGAGCGCCGCGACCCCGTGCAGGTGCCCGCCTTCGTCGCGGAGGAGAGCGGTACCCGCGACCAGGCGCGCACTCTGGTGCTCGGCGGCACGTCACCCTCCGCCGTCTCCTACAGCCTGGTCCGCGGTTCGGGTGCCCGCCTGGGCGACGCCGAACTCACCGAGGCGGGCGGCAGCAGCACCCACCTCGACAAGGTCGTGGCCAACCTGGTCGCGGGCTCCGGCGCCGACCAGGGCAGCCAGCTCAGCGGATTCGCGATCCGCTATGTCCTCGTACGGGACGGAGCGCCGCGGCAGATGAGCCGGGTGCTGGACTCGACCCCGGGCCTGAGCAGGCTGAGTCAGCTGGACGGCAGCGCCCTGTGGCGGGTCGACCGCCAGGTCTCCCGGGTCGCGATCGTCCCCTCCGGCGATGCCGGGGCCGAGCCCGTCCCCGTCGGATCGCTGGCCGTCGAGGCGCACACCGAGATCCCCGAGGGCGACTCCGGCCGGGTGCTGCGCCTCGCCGACGCGGCCGCCCCGGGCTGGCAGGCCACGCTGAACGGCCGGGCTCTGACGCCGAAGACCGTGGACGGCTGGGCCCAGGGCTTCGAGCTGCCCGCGGAGGGCGGCACGCTGGACCTGACCTACGACGCACCCGTCACGCACACCGTCTGGATATGGGCGCAGGTGGCGCTGAGCGTCGTCCTGCTGGTGCTGGCCCTGCCGGGCCGCCGCCGAGAGATCGACGACGACCTGCCCGAGGAGACCGAGGCCGTCGCGGCCGAGCCGGTCGCGGGGGAGGGGCGCCGGGCACGCAGGCTGCGCGCGGCGGCCCAGACGGGAGCGGCGACCGCGGACGACGCCGTCGCTGGGGCGGCGTACGCGGAGGACGGCACGGCTGCCGGGTACGGCCAGGCGACTCCCGGCGTTCCGGAGCAGGCGTCGGCGGAGTACATCCCGGCTCAGCAGAGCGCCGATCCGTACGCGGCGGTTCCGGACCAGGACGGCACGGGCACGTACGCGGCGGTTCCGGACCAGGACGGCACGGGCACGTACGCGGCGGTTCCGGACCAGGACGGCACGGGCACGTACGCGGCGGTCCCGGGGGACCAGGACGGCACCGCTACTTACGCGACGGTCCCGCAGCAGAACTACGGGGACTGGGACGCGCAGCAGTACCTGGGCGCCGACTACGGCCAGTACCAGGGCGGGCAGGATGCCGGCCAGTACTACCAGGCCGACACCTACCAGCAGGACCCGTATCAGCAGCAGGGCGCCTACGACCCGTACGGCTACGCCCAGCAGCAGCCCTACGCCACGGGGACGGGCGAAGCCGCC
This sequence comes from Streptomyces sp. NPDC002911, assembly GCF_053591835.1. Lineage (NCBI taxonomy): Bacteria > Bacillati > Actinomycetota > Actinomycetes > Kitasatosporales > Streptomycetaceae > Streptomyces > Streptomyces sp. NPDC002911. Next base: position 335,389 of record NZ_JBSFUO010000006.1, read on the forward strand.
CCGTACGACGGGCAGGACGGGCACGACGAGAACACGGCCCCGGGCCAGAACCGGTGGCCGAACGGCAACGCATCGCGAGGCGAGTCCGAGTGAAGTCCACCCCCCTGTCCCTCATCGCGGGCGTCGTCGCCCTCGCCGCCGTCACCGGTTTCGCCGCGGTCACCGCGCCCGGTGACGAGAGCGTGCCGGAGACTATGGCCGCAACCCGGCTTCCCGTCGAGCGCTCCAGCCTGCTCTGCCCGGCGCCGAGCACGTCCGAGGTGGCGGAGACGACGTACACGTCCTTCACCCCGCCGGGGAAGAGCGGCGGGGAGGCCGGTGCCGCCGAGCTGAAGCCGGCCGAGCCCCTTGCGACGGACGAGGACGCGGCCAAGGAGAAGGGCAAGGACGAGGAGAAGACGGCGGACCACAAGCCCGTCGTCTCCCTGAAGGACCTCGGTAAGCCGGTCACGGCCGACACCTCCGCGTCCGACGCCCCCGCACTCGTCGGCACCGCCACCGGAAAGTTCGCCCCCGGCTGGACCGCCCAGCAGACCACCACGACTGCCGCGGGCGGCGCCCGTGGCCTGCTCGGCGTCAGCTGCACCGCCCCCGACACGGACTTCTGGTTCCCGGGCGCGAGCACCGGTGCGGATCGTCAGGACTACGTCCACCTGACCAATCCCGACGACACCGCCGCCGTCGCCGACATCGAGCTGTACGGCGCGGAGGGCCCCCTCGACTCCGATGCGGGGGAGGGCATCACGGTCCCGGCGAGGTCGAGCGTCCCGATACTGATCTCGACTCTGACCAGCGAGGCCGCTGAGAATGTGACCGTCCGTGTCACCACCCGGTCGGGACGTGTCGGCGCGGTCGTGAGTGCTGCCGAGGACGGGGTGGGCAGCGACTGGCTGGCCGCCTCCGCGGCCCCGGCGGGCACCCAGGTCCTGCCCGGGATCCCGGCCGACGCCACCTCCGTACGCCTGGTGGCGTACGCGCCGGGGGAGGACGACGCCGATGTGAAGGTCCAGCTCCTGGGCAAGGACGCGACGTTCTCACCGGCGGGGAACGCCACCCTGCACATCAAGTCCCGGATGACCGCGAGCGTCGACCTCAAGGACGTCACGCGGGGGGCGCCCGGCTCGCTCCGGCTGTCGCCCGCCGACGGCAGTACGACTCCGGTGGTCGCGGCGCTGCGCGTGGTGCGCGGTACCGGCGCCAAGCAGGAGGTCGCGTTCATCCCGGCGACCGGCCCCGTGGGCGAACGGGCGAGTGTCGCCGACAACCGGGCGAAGGGCTCGGTGCTCTCCCTGACCGCCCCGGGCGAAACGGCCAAGGTCAAGGTCACGGCGTCGGCGGGCAGCGAGAGCGGCGAACCGACCGTCAAGACGTACACGGTCAAGGGCGGCACGACGCTCGAGGTCACGCCCGAGACCCCGGCCGGCGTCAAGGGCGGCTACGCCCTGACGGTGGAGACGGAGTCGGGCGGCCCGGTGCACGCCGCGCGCACGCTGACGATCGCGGAAGGCGGCGTCGACATGTTCACCGTGCAGACGCTGCCGGACGACGGGGGCACGGTCGACGTGCCCGCGGCGGAGCAGGATCTGTCGGTCCTGGACGACTGAGGGCCGCGCGCTGCGGGCGGCCCTCCCCGCTGAGGGCGGGGCCTCAGTCCTGCCCGTAGCGCGGGTCGACCGACTCGGGTGAGAGTCCGAGCAGCTCCGCGACCTGCTCCACGACGACCTCGTGCACCAGCATGGCGCGCTCGTCGCGGCTCTTGGTACGGATCTCGACGGGGCGCCGGTAGACGACGATCTGAGCGGGCTGTCCCTTCGCGGCCGACAGCGCGCGCCCCAGTGGCACCGTCTCCTCGAGCGAACCCGGCACATCGAGGACCAGGAAGTCGACATCCGTCAGCTGCGGCCAGCGCCGCTCCAGCCGCTCCACCGAGTCCTGGACGAGATCGCGGAAGCTCTCGGCCCTGCTGACGGACAGCGGCACCTGGGGCGGGGCGACCGGTCCGCGCATGCCGCGGCCATGGCGGTCGCGGCGGCGGGGCCGTGGATCGGACGGGTGGGGCGGTACGGGACTGTCCATCACCGACGCAGCGTAACTCTCCTGAGGCCGGGGCGATCACGGCTTCTCCACAGGCCTGCCGGATGCCCCTCGGATGTCCTCCGATGAACATTCAGGCCAGGACTGCGTACGGTTCTGGCCCTTGTTCCGATCGCGGACCGTACACAGAACGACAGCTCCTGTCCCCCGGCGAACGCGACTCAGCCCCCGTGCACCGGCTGCCGCACAGGTCGGAACGGTCCCGCCGGGGCCGTGCCGGGCCCGGCTTCCGGGGCGACACGAGGGGGCGAGGCTGGGGAGAGTCGTCGCAGCCCGCTCAAGAGTGCGGTACCGTCCATCATCGTGAGCCCTGTACGTCGCTGTTCGCGAACCGCGTGCGGCCGTCCCGCCGTCGCGACACTGACGTACGTCTATGCCGACTCGACCGCGGTCCTCGGCCCGCTCGCCACCTATGCCGAGCCCCACTGCTACGACCTCTGCGCCGAGCACGGTGAGCGCCTCACCGCGCCGCGCGGCTGGGAAGTCGTCCGGCTGTCCGACCCCTCGGCTCCCACCCGCCCCAGCGGTGACGATCTCGAAGCGCTCGCCAACGCCGTGCGCGAGGCCGCGCGGCCCCAGGACCGGCAGCAGGGCGGCAGGGGACCGCGAGCGGCGGACCCGGTGGAGGTCGCGCGCCGGGGGCATCTCCGGGTGCTGCGCTCCCCGGACTCCTGAAACCCTTCCCGCACTCCTGCGCCACCCGTCACCTCCGTTGATATCCGTCCGGACTCTGTCCGGTATCTGTCCGGACGGAGATTTCCCGGCACGGATCATTGACGTTGGATTGTCGCGGACACGACTATTCCCCCACCCGTGAGAGATCGCTTCCGCAGCACGGAATCCGGGGAGGTCTGTGTGTTTGTCCAACAACTCGAACCCGTAGCCGATTCGCTCGCTCTGTCTGCTCTTGTCGCTTCCCTGCCCTTGGTGACCGTGCTGGTGCTGCTCGGCGCCACCCGTGTGAAGGCCCACCGCGCCGGACTCATCGGGCTCGCCGTCGCCGTGCTCGTCGCTTGGTCGGCGTTCGGCATGCCCGTCGGGCAGACCCTGTCCGCAGGTGCGCAAGGCGTCCTCTTCGGGCTCTTCCCCATCATGTGGATCGTCGTCAACGCCCTCTGGGTGTACCGGATGACCGTGCGCACCCAGCACTTCGACATCCTGCGACGCTCCTTCGGCCGGGTCTCCGACGACCCCCGCATCCAGGCGCTGGTCATCGCCTTCTGCTTCGGCGCGCTCCTGGAGGCACTGGCCGGCTTCGGCGCACCCGTCGCGATCTGCTCGGTCATGCTCGTAGCTCTCGGCTTCGACCCGGTGAAGGCCGCCGTCGTCTCGCTGGTCGCCAACACCGCGCCCGTCGCCTTCGGCGCCATGGGAACGCCCGTGGTGACCCTCGCACAGGTCACCGGTCTGCCGCTCGACGACGTCGCCACGGTCGTCGGCCGCCAGACGCCGCTGCTCGCGCTCGTCGTCCCGCTGATCTTGGTCTTCCTGGTCGACGGCAAACGAGGGCTGCGAGAGACGTGGACACCCGCGCTCGTCTGCGGAGTGGCCTTCGCCGTCGCGCAGTTCGCCGCATCCAACTTCGTCTCCGCGCAGCTCGCCGACATCGCGGCGGCGCTGGTGGGCGCCGGCGCGCTCATCGGCGTCCCCGGCGCACGCAGGCCCGCCGACGAACCCGTACGCGCGGCCGTGCTGACGGGCGTGCGCAGCGAGGACCTGGACCAGGAGGACCCGCGCCGCGAGGTGCTGCGCGCCTACGCACCGTACGCACTGATCGTCGCGGTGTTCTCCGCCGCCCAGATCCCGCCCGTCAAGCGGCTGCTGGCCGAGGCGACACAGGTCTTCGACTGGCCGTTCCTCGACGTCGCGGGCCCCGACGGCGAACCGGTCGGCGCCAACGTGTTCTCCCTCCCGCTCCTCGGGACGGGCGGCACCCTCGTCCTGCTCGCGGGCCTGGTCACCGCCGTCGTCATCGGCGTACGGGCCGGCACCGCGGCGCGGGAGTGGGCGGCCACCGTGCACGAACTGCGCTACGCGATCCTCACCGTGACGTCCGTGCTCGCCCTCGCCTACGTCATGAACCTCTCCGGACAGGCCGCCACCATCGGCCAGTCCGTCGCGGCGGCGGGCGCCGGACTCGCCTTCCTCTCCCCGGTGCTCGGCTGGTTCGGCGTCGCCGTCTCCGGCTCCGACACCTCGGCCAACGCCCTCTTCGGCGCCCTCCAGGTGTCCGCCGCACGGGAGTCCGGCCTCTCGCCGGAACTCCTCGCCGCCGCCAACAGCTCCGGCGGAGTGCTGGGCAAAATGATCTCGCCGCAGAACCTGACGATCGCCTGCGCGGCCGTCGGTCTCGCCGGGCGTGAGGGCGATCTGCTACGCAAGGTCCTGCCGTGGAGCCTGGGGCTGCTGATACTGATGTGCCTGGTCGTCATGGCCCAGAGCACGGCGGTACTGGGCTGGATGCTCCCCTGACCGGGGGGCCGCATGAGCCCGGTAGTTTGGACGCTCCGTAATGACCCCAGGAGGACCGGCCGTGGTTGCTGACCTGTCGCAGCTCGTGAAGGCGTACGACGTCCGCGGAGTCGTGCCCGATCAGTGGGACGAGCCGCTGGCCGGACTGTTCGGCGCCGCCTTCGTCCAAGTCACCAGGGCGGACGCGATCGTGATCGGCCACGACATGCGGCCGTCCTCGCCCGGCCTGGCCGCGGCCTTCGCCCGCGGTGCTACGGCCCGCGGTGCCGATGTGACCCTCATCGGGCTCTGCTCGACGGACCAGCTGTACTACGCCTCCGGGGCGCTGGACCTGCCCGGAGCGATGTTCACCGCCTCGCACAACCCGGCGCGGTACAACGGCATCAAGCTGTGCCGCGCCGGGGCCGCGCCGGTGGGCCAGGACACCGGTCTGACCGAGATCCGCACACTCGTCGAGCAGTGGTCGGAACACGGCCTCCCCGCCACGGCCGCCACCGCCCCGGGCACGGTCACCGAGCGCGACACCCTCACCGACTACGCCGCGCATCTGCTGGGCCTTGTCGGCCTCTCCGGGATCCGGCCGCTCAAGGTCGTCGTGGACGCGGGCAACGGCATGGGCGGCCACACCGTCCCCACCGTCTTCGCGGGCCTGCCCCTCGACCTCGTACCCATGTACTTCGAGCTCGACGGGACCTTCCCGAACCACGAGGCCAACCCCCTCGACCCGAAGAACATCATCGACCTCCAGGCCCGCGTCCTCGCCGAGGGCGCCGACCTGGGCCTCGCCTTCGACGGTGACGCGGACCGCTGCTTCGTCGTCGACGAGCGCGGTGAGGGTGTGTCCCCGTCCGCGATCACGGCCCTGGTCGCCGCCCGCGAGCTGGCCCGCAACGGCGGCACGGGCACCGTCATCCACAACCTCATCACCTCCTGGTCGGTCCCCGAGGTGGTACGCGAGAACGGCGGCACCCCCGTCCGCACCCGCGTCGGCCACTCCTTCATCAAGGCTGAGATGGCCGAGCACGGCGCGATCTTCGGCGGCGAGCACTCCGCGCACTACTACTTCCGCGACTTCTGGAACGCCGACACGGGCATGCTCGCCGCCCTCCACGTCCTCGCCGCGCTCGGCTGCCAGGAGGGCCCGCTCTCCGGACTCCTCGACCGGTACGACCGCTACACGGGCTCCGGCGAGATCAACTCCACCGTGGCCGATCAGGCAGGCAGCCTGGCGGCGATCAGGGCGGTGTACGACGGCCGCGACGACGTGCGGTTCGACGAGCTCGACGGACTCACGGTGACCAGCGACGACTGGTGGTTCAACCTCCGTGCCTCCAACACCGAGCCGCTGCTGCGCCTGAACGTCGAGGCGCGGGACGAGAAGACGATGACGGCGGTACGCGACGACGTTCTCGCCCTCGTCCGTGCGTGAACGGTGCGCCTCCTGGGCACACGCACCGTGCGGCGCCCGGGGTGCGTGTACCCACGGTGCCCGCGCCCGCCGCGTGGCGTGCCGCCCGACGCATGCCCCGTCGGGCGTGGCCTGCCGGGCCGCGACCCTCCCGGCCCGGCGGTAGGCTGACCACGCCCCACGCTCCGCGGACCCGAACCGGGTCCGGACCGGATCCGCACCGCATGCCCGAAGGGACCCACCCCATGCCGCTCGAAGCCGGCCTCCTGGAGATCCTTGCCTGCCCGGCCTGCCACGCCGGGCTCGACGACCGGTCAGCAGCCGAAAGCCCCGAGCTCGTCTGCACCGGCACGGACTGCGGTCTCGCCTACCCGGTCCGGGACGGCATCCCGGTGCTCCTCGTCGACGAGGCCCGCCGCCCCGCGTAACCCGCACCCTGATCAGCACGGTGATCGGAGGCCCACCACCATGCTCGACGAGTCGCTGCTCGACGCACCGCAAGCCCTGGCCCGAGCCGACCGGCGAGGCCTGCTGCGCGGTGCCGCCGAGGCCGGAGCCCGCGTCCGCACCGCCACCCGGTACGCAGCCGAGGCGGGGATCGGCGCTCTGGCCCCCGACGGCCGGCCCCGTGCCGTCCTCGTCGCGGGCCCCGGCACCGCCGCGTCCGGCGTCGCCGACCTGGTCGGCGCCCTCGCGGGCGCCTCCGCGCCCGTCACGGCGATCCGCCCCACCGGGGTCGCGGCAGCTGCCGGAGCGCTGCGCTGGGCACTGCCCGGCTGGGCCGGGTCCGTGGACCTGCTGCTCATCGCCACGGCCGACGGTTCGGAGCCCGGTCTCGCGCTGCTCGCCGAGCAGGCGTACCGCCGCGGCTGCACGGTCGTCGCCGTCGCACCCGTCCGGTCCCCGCTGCGTGAAGCGGTCGACGGAGTGCACGGGCTCGTCGTACCCATGGCGTCCGCTCCGCACGGCGAGTACGACGCCGAGACCTCGGCGGCGGGCCCCGGCACGCTCTGGGCCCTGCTCACCCCGCTGCTCGCCCTGCTGGACCGGGTGGGCCTGATCGACGCGCCCCCGGAGACGCTGCAGAAGGTCGCCGACCGCCTCGACCGTACGGCCGAGCGCTGCGGGCCGGGCGTCGCCACGTACAGCAATCCGGCCAAGACCCTCGCCGCGGAACTCGCCGACAGCCTGCCTCTCGTCTGGACGGAGGGTGAGGCCGCGGGCCCCGTCGGGCGCCGGTTCGCCGCCGTCCTGGCCGAGCTCGCCGGCCGTCCGGCCCTCGTCGCCGAACTGCCGCAGGCGTTGCCCTCCCACGGGGGACTGCTCGCCGGAGCCTTCGCCGCCGGGGGCGACCCCGACGACTTCTTCCGGGACCGGGTGGACGAGCCCGAAGCCATGCGGGCCCGTGTCGTCCTGCTCCGCGACCGGCCCGCCGGCGGCCTGACCGCGAGCCAGGCCGCCCGTGAGCTCGCCCTGAGCCACGACACGGCCATCAGCGAACTCGAGCCGGAGGAGGGCAGCGAGCTCGAAGCCCTCGCCGAGCTCCTCGCGGTCACCGACTTCGCCGCCGTCTACGCCTCCCTGGCCTCCGACAACCGGGCCTGACCGCCCGTCTTCGCCCTGGGCACCCACGCCCCCGCGCTCCCACGAGGACACATCTCCATGGACCGGCTTTCCAACACCGTGCGCCCCTACGCCTGGGGGTCCACCACAGCCATCCCCGAACTGCTCGGCACAGCCCCGACCGGCGAGCCCCAGGCCGAGATGTGGATGGGAGCCCACCCGGGGGCCCCTTCGCGCCTCACCCGCCCCGCCGGAGCGCAAGCCGCGAGTTCCGGCGCGGGCGAGCAGTCCCTCACGGACGTCATCGCGGCCGACCCCGAACGCGAACTCGGCGCCGCGGCCGTCCGCGCCTTCGGCCCCCGCCTCCCCTTCCTGCTCAAACTGCTCGCGGCCGGCGCCCCGCTGTCCCTTCAGGTCCACCCCGACCTCGCGCAGGCACAGCAGGGCTACGCGGACGAGGAGCGCCGGGGTATCCCGGTCGACGCGCCGCACCGCACCTACAAGGACGCCAACCACAAGCCCGAGCTGATCTGTGCGCTCACCCCCTTCGACGGTCTGTGCGGCTTCCGCAGGCCCGCCGAAGCCGCCGACCTGGTAGCCGCCCTCGGCGTCGACTCGCTCAAGCCCTACGTGGACCTGCTTCGTGCCCACCCCGAGGAGGGGGCCCTGCGCGAGGTCCTCACGGCGATCCTCACCGCGGACCCCGAGGAGATGGCACACACGGTCGCCGATGCGGCCGAGGCTGCGGAACGGCTCGGCGGCGCTCACGCCCCGTACGCCCAGATCGCCCACCACTACCCCGGCGACCCGGGCGTCATCGCGGCCATGCTGCTGAACTACGTACAACTCCAGCCCGGCGAGGCCATGTTCCTCGGCGCGGGAGTGCCGCACGCCTATCTCGGCGGCCTCGGTGTCGAGATCATGGCCAACTCCGACAACGTGCTGCGCTGCGGTCTCACCCCGAAGCACGTCGACGTCCCCGAACTGCTGCGCATCGTCCGTTTCGAAGCCACTGAGCCCGGCATCCTGCGCCCCGAGGCCTCTCCCACCGGCGAGGAGCTGTACGAGACGCCCGTGGACGAATTCCGGCTGTCGCGCTACGTCCTGCCGACCGGCGGCGCACCCGTCGACGCCACGGCTGCCACACCGCAGATCCTGCTCTGCACGGCAGGTGCCCCGCAGGCCGGAGGGATCGGCCTCGCACCCGGCGAGTCCGTGTTCGTCCCGGCGGGCGAGAAGCTCGAAGTGTCCGGTACCGGCACACTTTTCCGCGCGACCGTGGTGGTCTGACGTACCGTCCGCAGCAGCGGCTGCAACAATGTGCGGCCGTAACGCGGCGCCTGTGCCGCAGCACCGAGGAAGGGACACCACGCACCCATGAGCGCGTCAGGCGGAACCAAGGCGATCGTGGCGGCACTTGCCGCCAACCTCGCGATCGCAGTGGCCAAATTCGTGGCGTTCCTCTTCAGCGGCTCGTCATCGATGCTGGCGGAGAGCGTCCACTCACTGGCGGACTCGGGTAACCAGGGACTCCTGTTGCTCGGCGGCAAGAAGGCCCAGCGGGAGGCGACCCCCCAGCACCCCTTCGGCTACGGGCGCGAGCGCTACATCTACGCCTTCCTGGTGTCCATCGTGCTGTTCTCGGTCGGTGGCATGTTCGCGATCTACGAGGGCTACGAGAAGATCAAGCACCCGCATGAGATCGAGGCCTGGTACTGGCCGGTCGGCGTGCTGGTCTTCGCGATCATCGCCGAGAGCTTCTCCTTCCGTACCGCCATCAAGGAGTCGAACCAGACCCGCGGCAAGCTGTCCTGGACGCAGTTCGTCCGCCGTGCCAAGGCGCCCGAGCTTCCCGTCGTCCTTCTCGAGGACCTCGGCGCACTCGTCGGCCTGGTTCTGGCCCTCGCAGGCGTCGGCCTGGCACTGGGCACCGGCAACGGCGTGTGGGACGGGATCGGAACCCTGTGCATCGGCATCCTGCTGATCGTCATCGCGGTCGTCCTCGCCGCCGAGACGAAGTCGCTGTTGCTCGGTGAGGCAGCCGGCACCGAGGACGTCGAGAAGATCCAGGCCTCCGTGGTCGACGGCGACACCGTCACCCGCGTCATCCACATGCGTACGCTCCACCTCGGCCCGGAAGAGCTTCTGGTGGCAGCCAAGATCGCGGTGCGGGCCGAGGAGTCCGCCGCCGAGGTCGCGGAAGCGATCAACGCCGCCGAGAACCGGATCCGCGAGGCCGTCCCGATCGCCCGGGTCATCTACCTCGAGCCCGACATCTACGACGCGGCTGCCGCCGCGTCCGGAACCAACCCGGGCAAGGCGCCGGGAGGCCCCGCGTCTCCAGGCGACGTACCGGCGGGATCCGGACACTGACCCACTGACGATCAGCCCCGAACGGCCCGGTGACCCACGCCGCCACCCAGGCGGGCTGGGGCGCACTGGGCCGTTCGGTGTAGATTCGGGGAAGTACCAGACGTCGCTGCTGATGGCGGTCGATCGGTTCGCGCGAGCGGGCCGGCCGAGGGAGAGAGGGCCTCCGACGGACTGCACTGCGGATCGCCCGGGCATTCGTGTGCCCGTGGCCGCCACAGAGCCAGCCAGTCCACCCTCGACCCACTTACGAGGAGCAGCCCGTTATGACGACGGCCGCCAATCGCCAGGACTTCAAGGTCGCAGACCTTTCCCTCGCCGCCTTCGGGCGCAAGGAGATCACACTGGCCGAGCACGAGATGCCCGGCCTGATGTCGATCCGTAAGGAGTACACCGACGCCCAGCCGCTGGCGGGCGCCCGGATCACCGGCTCCCTGCACATGACTGTGCAGACAGCGGTGCTCATCGAGACCCTGGTCGCCCTGGGCGCCGAGGTCC